>REDS01000216.1 GCA_007693395.1 Balneolaceae bacterium
TATCTCTAAGTTTCTTGACCGCATATCCACCGCCCGCTAAGGCAAGAAGTGCAAGGCCGCCATCCAGTGGTGCCTGATCCGGTTTATCGGGTGGCGGCGGGGGAGGCTGCGCAGCTGCAGGTGAATGAAGGGCTAAAATCAACCCTATTGTGAGGAGAGTCAGTAGGTTCTTTTTCATGATGTTTGCAACTCAATTGAATGTTTACGTACACGGTGTTTATTGAAACTGAATGGCACCCTAACGCCAACGATTCAACTTCCACACCGAATTAGTAATGAGAATAGTTTTTTGAGAAGAGATATGCACTACATGAATATGTAGTTTTTTTTGTTCAGCTTACGCAGTGGTATCTGGAGAAAAGCATATACGATATGCTAAAAATTAACTTGAACCGACGATGTATTTTCTCGTTATTGATTAAAAAACTACATATTCATGTAGTGTGGATTGCAAGTGGGATTCGCATTTTTATCAAAAAAAGATGCCGCTTAAAAAACCAGCAGAAAAACTTATTCGGGTAGTGATTGTTGAGGACAACCCTTACATCCGCGAGGGTTGGGCTACCATTCTCGATACAAACAAAAAGATTGTTGTGAAAAGCAGCTACCGTACCTGCGAGGAAGCACTCAGCGCCAATGATATTAAATGGTGCGACATTATTCTTCTTGATATACAGCTGCCCGGTTTGCTGGGTACCGAAGGGGTTGAGAAATTCCTGGAAATCAACCCGAAACTGGCCATCATTATGATCACTGTTTTAGAGGATTCCAGCCACATTTTTAAAGCCCTTCAGAATGGGGCTATCGGGTATTTGATCAAGAAAGTAAGCCCTGATGACCTTGTACAGGCAGTGATAGATGCGTACCGGGGAGGCTCACCTATGTCTCCCGTAATTGCCCGGAAAGTGATTACATCCATGCAGGTGAAACCTAAACGCAAGAAAACGTTCGCATTAACAGAACGTGAAGAGGAGGTGCTTGCCTTGCTTGGACAAGGGAACTCGTACGCCTCAATTGCCGATGAAATTCATCTCTCGATTGATGGAGTGGGTTATCATATTCGCAATATTTACAGAAAACTGCAGGTAAACAGCAAGGCCGAAGCGATCTCGAAGGGAATCGCAAACGGACTGATAAAAATAGATTCCAGGTAACAGCCCGGATTTTTAATCTGGCTCTAAACCATACACAAGCTTCATCGCAATCAAAAATAAACACCATTATTATGGAACCACGATACTTAATAAATGAACTTGATATACCTTTCGATGCATTTTTCTTGCCAGATGGCAGAGCTAACCGCAGGGGTGCCGGCAGGCGAATAGGCGACGGGAGTAACCGACATCAATCCAGGGTTGAGGCGGGTGTAAAAGATTTTGGACTGGATCTCAGCGGACTGGGCAACTCTTTTAAGCTTCAGATTGAATTAGACCGCTTGCCGGGTAATCCGAACCGGAGATCTGTTGCCATTGCCCCGGGTAACATTCCCGGCAGTGTACATCATGTTGAATATCATAATATGCCCGGTAATCGATTCCAGATGATTCTTCATTTTATAGTTGAAGAAGGCAATGATGATAAAAACCATATAGATCCAACAGTATTCCACCCCAACGAGCCCGGCAGCGGCTGATTGATTAGGCAGAGACTTCCGGCTTCTGTTTAGTATTAAAACCAAATCGGTTGTTGTTATCTGTTCAGCCTTTCAAAATTGCTTACGCAAACTTCGGAAATCTGCAATCTTTTCAGAAGAGTTCTCTACTTGATTCTTAATTCCTGATCCTTATTATTATTGTGACATTCAATTAACGTGCCAACTGGGGTTCACTTAGATAAAATCAGGGGTCTGTATTCATGCCGGGGTGTTGCTCAAACCTTAAAAATTTCGTTCTGTTCTGTTGCCTTTTCGCCCTTTCGTGCGAAATAGGGGCAGCTCAGATTCAGGTTTACGATCCTGATTCGCACGGCTTTTTCAGGCAAAACTGGTCTGCCCTGCAGGATTCAAGCGGCATTCTCTACTTTGGCAACAGCGACGGAATTGTTCAGTTTAATGGCACCCGATGGTCCTCAACACACGTACCCTCAGGTAATGCAGCCTTTTCCCTCATCAGATACAACGATACGATCCACTGGGCGGGTAACGGCGATTTTGGATACCTTGCTCCCGACAGCCTGAATGTGTTTACCCCGGTGAGCCTGCTGTCCGGGCCTGATAAGCAGGATCAACCCGTCTCCCTGGTCTGGCAAATGCTGGTGCATGATGGAAAATTATACCACAAAACCGGCAATAACCTGGTGGTATGGGATGGTGAGGAGATATCTTTTATTGATATTGGCAGTGCCGTATGGTGGATTTTTTCTTTCCTGGGGCAACTCTATTTGCAAACACCGGCAGGCGATCATGGTCTCTATATTTTTAATGATGGCGAGTTGATTCCGGTGCCGGGCTCAGAGTTGTACGAGAATGATGCCATCTATTCGGCCATACCACTGGGAGAACAAATTCTGCTTATATCGCGGGGCGAAGGAGTGGTGTGGTTTGACGGGTATTCATTTGAGCCGGCAGATACGGATGGCTCCCGCTATCTCTCAGAACATAATGTGTACAGGGGAATAAAAATCAGTGATGAGAAACTGGCTTTTGCCACTCTAAACGGCGGTGTGCTTGTTACAGATAACCGGGGCAACATGATGCATACATTTACGGAAGCAGATGGCCTGCCCACAAACATTGTGTACAATGTGTACGCTGATGCTGAACAAAATATCTGGGCAGCAACCGATAATGGCATAGTCTCGATTCCGTTAAACACTCCCGCCCGTAAATTTGATGAGCGTTCAGGCATTGCTGGTATCATCATGTTTATACAATACTATCAGAACCGGCTATTTATTGGAACCACGGAAGGACTATTTGAACAAGAGTCGCTTGGTAATTTCGAACCTGTTGATGGTATGAATTTCCGGTCTTTTGACAGTCTCATCATATACGGAGAATTAATAATTGCCACTTCTAACGGGTTGTTTAAACTTACCGAAAACGGATTTGACCGTATTGATGAACGGATTTATCACCAACTTATCCGGGATGCTGCAAACCCCAATCTATACTATGGCTATGGCTCCGGTGAAATCGACAGAATCCATCAAATCACACCAACTGTGATAGCCACCACACTTATTCAAAGTGAAAAACCTATTGAGGCCGTTTATGCAGAGAACGGAAGCTTGTGGTTTGCTGCTTCTGATAATATCATCCGCAGATCAAACCCTGAATCTGAACAGATTGAGATGTACCAACTTTCCCTTTCTGAATCATCGCACGTTCATGTGTTAAATCGCATTGCAGATTCCATTCGGGCCGGTACCGGCAACGGGCTTTTCACATTCAATGAAGAAGCCGGTGAATTTGTGAACGATACCCAATTTTCCGATCCGGATTTGAGGTCTGAGCAGGTAACGCTGTTTGAACAGTGTGGCAATAGTGAGATATGGTTCCGTAATAACCGCAGAGTAAAGCGTGCTCATTTTGTTAATGGTTCATGGAATGTGCATACAGATTCCTATAGAAATATTGCACGCAATGAGGGACTTGAAGTGATCTACTGCGCCGTTGGAGGAGAGGTATGGTTTGGCGGAACGGGTGCACTTTATCGTCTTGAAAACCCTGATTGGAATTACGGGGCAGATTTTCGAACAAATATCACAGGGGTGTATCTTCATAACGATTCACTGGTTTATGGTGGTTTTGGCAGCCAGCCGTTCACCCCGGCTTTCAATTACGATGATAATACCATCCGGTTTACCTACTCGGCAGCCAGTTTTACCGAGCCTGCGGCCACTGAGTATAGGGTGAGGCTGCGCGGATTTGATGATGGCTGGAGCTCGTGGACATCAGACACACGAAAAGATTATACTTTCATCCCCGAGGGTTCCTACATTTTTGAGGTTGAAGGAAGAAATGTGTACCACGCAACGGGTAAAGTGGCTTCGTTCTCGTTCACCATTTTGCCACCCTGGTACCGAACTATCTGGGCATACATTGCGTATTTTCTGTTAATCGCAGGAGTGGTTTATGGCGGTTACAGAGTAAAGCTCCATTCCATTTTAAAAGAGCAGCGAATCCGTGACGGAATTGCCCGCGACCTGCATGATGAACTTAGCTCAACGTTAAGCAGCATCAACTTTTTTGCTGATGCAATAGATTCAAGCATACTTGATAAAAAGGAAACCAATCGGTTTTTACACCTTATTCAAAAGTCATCAAGAGAAGCAAAAGAGAAAATCAGTGATATTGTCTGGGTGATCCACTCGGATAATGACGACTGGCAAAACCTGCTGCTGCGCTGCAAACGATTTGCCGCTGATCTTCTCGATTCAAAAAATATCCCGCTTACATTCGAACTCAGCGGTAATTTTTCAGGTAAGCCAAATATCAACCAAAGAAAAAATATCTGGTTAATTTTTCGGGAAATTCTTACCAATATTGCCCGCCATGCCGAACCCGGCCGGGTTACCATAAAGATCACGGCGGAGACAGGCCGCTTTGTCATGCAGATCAGCGATGACGGAGCCGGGTTTGAAAAACCTTTAACGCGTGATCAGGGTAATGGTGTAAGAAATATCTTTGAAAGGGCAGAGCAGCTTAAGGGAGAGTGCACACTTGAAACCAGCCCCGGAAAAGGAACCACCTGGGTTGTGGACATACCTTTTGTTATAAAGTAGTAGCATTGCAAAATAATGGTATGGCATTCATCTCGCTCGTGACTAAACCGCCCGCGACAACTCAAAACTCAGTCCAAACACTCCACCACGATTGAAGGTCCGCTGGACGCTTCAATGTGGCTTGCAATTTACAAACAACCTTCGAGCGTGCTTGCTCCTCGAAGCGTTGTGGTTATCGACCATAAGATATGGTATTTCTATTGCCGGCAATTATCTCAGAAACAGCGGAAAGCTTATCAATAGCAAAACACCCCATGATACACAGAGAAATACCATATCTGTTTATCAAAGAACAGCTACCTGAATCCGCCACGATTGAAGGTTCTTACGAACGCTACAATGTGGCTCTGTACCAGATTTAATTTTTAGGCATAAAAAACTCCCTTTACAGTTAAGCAAAGGGAGTTTTTAAACGTTTTAATAATCCTTAAAAATACCATGCCTCTCCTCATAGCAGCTCTAACCCAAAAGAGATGAAATCATCCGGCCTTATCTCATCTCTACAAGTTCAACTCTTCTGTTTAATGCGCGGCCTTCTTCCGTTCGATTTGTAGTGACGGGTGCCATCATACCGGCGCCGGCAGCTTGTAAGCGATCACCGGAAATGCCAAACTGGCTACTCAGATACTCAACAACAGATGCAGCTCTCTCCATAGAAAGATTTAAATTATGATCAAAGCTACCGGTATTATCCGTATGGCCCACAACAAGAAGGTTTAAATCAGATTGCTCATCCATAAGACTGGCAATGGTTTCAAGAGCTTCTGCTGATTCTGGCAATATACTGGCACTATTCGTGTCAAACAGAATATTCTGAACAGCCACACGTCCGTGCTGTTCAAGGCCATCACCCATCTCTTCTGCCGACAATGGCCGGTGTTCCATAGAGTCATCCATTACATCAATTTCAGCGATATCCACCAAAACTACAGTACCCATCCCCAAACGTGCACGAAAGGTTACCATCGACAAAAGTATATTTCCATCACTTGACCGAGCCGCAAGATACCGAATATCACTGTTTCGAACTGCACTACAGCAACGTCTGTCAGGCCTGCTAAAATCTCCCTGTATAAGTAGACCAACACCATTTCTGTACCCGATTTCACCTTCACTTCCGGCAAAAAGAACCTCAAACCCATTCTCTTGAAGTGAATTTATGTATGATGATTTTACCCTCATTGTACTAACATCATCGTCTTCAAACCGATATGTATATTGGAAGTATCTGCCTTCCATTGTTTCAGTTGCTTCAAATCCATCAGTAGTTGCCGGGCCGGTGGGAACCTCCAATCGATCATATTCCGATGTTTCTATATGTGAATATATATGAACCGGCAACTCGTTCAACCTGTGGATGATCTCCGGCATCCTCCACATCTTGTTGTGCATATAGTATTTGAGCCGGACCCAAAAGCATTATAATGATTATGAGGCATTTTATAATCTGAAGCATAGCCTTTTGATTTTTGCTCATAGAAGTTTCGATGCAAAATAAATAATCATGTACAAAATTTCGAAACTAACCGATTGCGCCCCAATCGACAGAAATTAGGCCCATATAAACATGGTATTTTTCGCAGCGTATCGGCCCACTAAAACCATATCAAAGTCAATCATTGGACAACAATTTTGGCAAACCGTAAAAATACCATATCTCTGTCTCTACCGAGCATAAACCGAAAATAAAAATGGCTTTGCAACTATATAAATCACAAAGCCATTTTTTTAAAAAGTTCGATTCTCATCCGTTTGATGATGAGAATCTTCTATACTAGTTGTTTATTCCCGGCAAGCCTTCAGGTTCTTCTTCATGGAACCACAAACGGCCAATCGGCAGCTGGCGCGGCCACACTTCATCCAGCGTATCTCCATTAAAGAGGCGCCCGTTTACCATTACATGTTCGATGGTGTTTGTGTTTCGGAGGTCAACAAGCGGATTCTTCTCCAGAATCACCAGGTCGGCAAGTTTGCCTGCTTCAATTGTGCCGATGTCTCCGTCAAGCCCAAGCGCTTCGGCTCCCTGGATGGTTGCTATCCTTAGTGCCGCGTGTGGGTCCATATCATCATATGCCATAGCCCAGAGCTCCCAGTGGTAGCCGAGGCCCTGCAGCTGCCCGTGGCTTCCTACTCCGTTTATTCCACCGGCGTCATAAATCTGCTGCACAATTCGCGACTGCCTCCATGTTGCAAACTCATCCTCATGGAACCAGCCTGCACCGCGTCTCAGAGTTTTCCCATCAACCTCGGCACGTGGGGTAAAGTGTCTCAGTTTGGCATCGTTGGCGGCATCTTCTTTCATGTAGAAATAGTTCTCAACCCAGGGCCCACCATACGTAACAAGAAGCGTTGGCGTATAGGCCATTTGCGATTCGGCCGTTACCTGTATCACATCGCTGTAAATTGGCGAGATGGGGTAATTGTGCTCCTGTCCCGGGTAACCATCAATCAGCATATTCATGTTGAGTTTCATATCGAGCGAGCCTTCGGTTGTTGGCATCAGCTCCTGCTCTTTGGCGGCCATCAGTATCCACTGCCGCTGCTCACGATTGCCGGCAACATACATTTTTATGGTTTTGGTATCGTAATACTCACTGTATCGTTTCAGAATATCACGGGCATGATCTAAATCGCGTACCTGCTCGCTCCAGAAAACTCCCGGGCCGGTTTGATAGATTCTCGGGCCAAGTAAGTGGCCGGCTGTTACCTGATCGGCATAGGTCAGCAGATCGGTTGTACCGGTTTGCGGGTCTCTGAGTGTGGTTACACCATATGCAAGGTTTGCCAGGAACGACCATATTTGCGGCTGATGTAAATTTCGATACGGCCGCACATGAGCATGTGTATCCACAAACCCGGGCACAATTGTTTTACCGCTCATATCCAGAATATCAGCACCCTCGGGTATCTCTACCGAACCCTGCACACCTACTTCATCTATTCGGTTGTTCTGAATTACAAGATCGGCATCTTCAATAATCTCATAACCGTTCATCGTTATTACGGTTGCACCTCTGAGAACAAGAACACCTTCGGGCAGATCGCGGTTAAAAGGAATTTTGATTCTTAACTCTTCAGCTTCATAATCTTTCGGGCGGTCATCGTCTTCTTCCTCCTCTTCAGATTCGCCATTTTCGTCATCTCCATTATCATCTCCATTCTCATCACCATTCTCATCACCGTTTTCCTCTTCCTCTTCTTCAGCCTCGCGTTTTTCACGATCATACGCTTCCTGTTCGCGTTCACGCTCTTTGGCATCATCAAGGTTGTAGATAAAATGGCCGTTTCCTATCGACCAGTGTATCGTGCGGCCATCCCATCCCCAGGCAGGGAACTGGCCGCCAATATCGGTAAGTTTAACCACCGGAAACGACGCACTGTTTACATTAATAGTTGGTGCTTCGCCGGTTCTTGGCACGGTAACGGAGTAAATGTCGGCGCCTACCTGGGCCACAACCTGGTCGCCCTGCGGTGCTTTTATGATGGTGGAAGCCCGCGTTGGCTGCTGCTGCCCGGGAGGTGAGCTGCCGGTAATTGCCACGTGCTGGCGTTCATCCGTACCGTCGAACCGGATGGAAATAAGTCCACGCTGAGAGTGGTTCAGATAGATACGGTCATCATTCTGCACAAAGTGTGGATTGCTGCGTCCGTTTGTGCTGGCAATAACAGTATAATCACCACCTGATGATGGAAGCCAAACCAGCTCATCGGCAGCAAATGGCACAAACGGGCCCGGAGCTTCGTAATAGACCCGTTTGTCACCGCGGATGGCAACAATTCGGTCCTGGGTTTTCGACCACGCCACCTGCTGATAGATTCCCGGCTTACGGGTTAACCGCTGCGCATTGCCGCTGCCGTTGCTTCGCATCCGGTAGATGTGGCCGCCGTCTTCGGGATTCCACGTAGCAAATACTATCCACTGCCCATCTGGCGACCATGCCGGAAATGCTTCAACCAGATCGAGATTTGTGAGTTTTCGTGCCTCACCATCAGGCAGATTCATCACATAAAGATCGTTCAGTACCGTGAAAGCCAGGCGATTTCCATCGGGCGATGGAGCGCCGTCACGAATCTGACGGGCTATAAATTCAGGGGTGTCTTCAATCGGGTATTTAAATTCAAGACGGGGGCCAAGTTCAATTTCTGTATCAATTTCGAACGGAATTTCGGTTGCTTCTGCGCCGGGCTCTACCGGTACCCGCCAGATTTTTCCTCCGTATGTTGTAATAACGGCGCTGTTATCCGGGGTGAAGCTCATGGTTGGCAGCACATCGCGTGTAGCGCGCGACTCCTGATCATCGCGCTGCACGGGAAACGCCAGCCAGCGTTCATTTCCGTTTGAAAGATCCCGGATTCTCAGCCCTGTTTCCTGCTCGTGGCGAGTTCCATATACCAGCCATTTTCCGTCTGATGAAAGCGTAGGCCTGAAAGCGGAACCCTGCCGTGATGTTTGCAGGTGTGTTTCGCCGGTTTCCAGATCAAATTTTGCAATTTGATACTGCGGAAGTATGGCGTTGTAGTTCCAATCTCCCGTGCGTTGTGAAAACCATATAAATCTGTCGTCGCCGCCAAATGCAGGTTCAATTGTTTTCCTGTTATTTGGCGTATCCATAAACTCAATTCCACTGCCGCCATCCACATGATACATTCTTAGCTTATGTACGCCTCCCCGCAGGCCGGCACGAGCTGCTATGATATAGTTTCCATCCGGAGTAAAGATGGGTGACTGCATCCGATAATTGTTGCCTCTGGTGCGCTGCTCGGTTTCCATCGTTTCGAGATCCAGAATCCAGACATTTTCGCCACCGCTTCTGTCGGAAATAAATACAACTTTGGTACCATCCGGGCTGTAGCTTGGCTGTGCGTCGAACGCCATACCGCTGGTAAGCTGGGTTGCTTCACCTCCCTCTATGGGGAGCTCAAACAGATTGCCCATGAATTCAAACACAATTTTTTCGCCGGATGGATGCACATCAAGCGATATCCATGTGCCTTCGTTTGTTTGCAGATGAACAACTCTATCCGGCTCAAGGGGTAAACCTTCGTGACTCGATTCTATTCCGTTTTCATCCTCGTTCCCATTACCATTATCCTGAGCTGTGAGTGTGGCCATGAAACCGACCATAAGAAATATCAGCGCAGCCAGAACGCTTGTAGTTCGTAATTGCATACTTACTGTTTATTTAGTTGATGGTTATAAATTTTTGGGCGTTACATGTACCTGTTCTGTCCATTCAGGTTTAATTACAACTTCTTTTGAAAACAACCTTCGAGCGTGCCTGCACCTCGAAGCGTTGTGGTTTTCGACCATAAGATATGGTATTTCTATTGCCGGCAATTATCTCAGAAACAGCGGAAAGTTTATCAAAGAACAACTACCTAAACCCGCCACGATTGAAGGTCCTTCGGACGCTACAATGTGGCTCGGAAAATCAGTTCTCATTGAGCCAGTAATCGAACCAACTGCGCTTTCGTTCAAGGCGATCAACCAGCAGCCAAGGCTCACCGGTTCTTGAAAGGCCATGCGAAGAGCGCGGATACCGTACAAACTCCACAGGAATTTGCCTTTTCTTCAGTGCCATATACCACTGTTCTGCATCGGTTATTGGGGTGCGCCAGTCCTCTTCGCTGTGAATAATCAGCGTTGGTGCCACCACATGCTCAACATAGCTCATGGGTGAAAGCTTTCTGTACAATTCGCGCTGTTCCCACGGCGGGCCGCCAAATTCGAATTCTGTTAACCCCTGAGCATCGGACGACCCATACCAGCTATCCCAGTTCGAGATAGACCGGCTTGTTACGGCTGCACGAAAATGATCGGGAAAACGTGCGGTAAGCCAGTTGGTCATAAATCCGCCGTAACTTCCGCCCGATACGCCTATTCTGTCTCTGTCAACCCCCGGATATACTTCCATTACAGCCTCCAGTCCGGTCATGAAATCCTCTTCATCCATCATACCCCACTGGCCCAATGTTGCATACATAAATTCATTGCCGTACGATGATGATCCCCTCGGATTGGGGTAGAAGACAAACATACCGGATGCCGACAGTGTATGAAACGCCTGGAACCATGTATTTCCATAAGCTGTATGCGGGCCGCCATGGATTTTCATCACCAGCGGATAGCTCTGCCCTTCCTGATAGTTTACCGGCTTTATTACCCACCCCTGAATTTCGGTACCGTCTTCTACAGTCCAAATAATCGATTCAGCCGGATTGAGAGCACGTTCAGCCAACCAGCTTTCATTAAAGTTTGTGAGCTGTATTTCCCCGCTTCCATCCGATCTGGAAACAAATGCTTCTGCAGGTGTTACAGCATCGGTTGATGTGTAAGCCATCAAACGGCCATCATCGGTTGTGGAGAGAGATGTGATTCGTCTTTCACCTTCCGTTACCTGGCGCACGTCCCCGCCCGAGCGGTTCACTTCGAACAGGTGCTGATTTCCCCTGATTTGCGCACTGAAGCGGATTTGATCTCCGCGGGGTGTCCAGTGCAGGCCCCCGGGCTGAAGGCTCCACTCTTCAGTTAGATTTATAGGTGTTCCATTCACATAGCCTTCGCGGTTCAGTGAAACAATCATTACATCTGTTTCGGCACCGCGTTCTGCTGTGTTAACAAAGGCAAGATAATCCCCTTCAGGAGAAACTACGGGCGAGTTTTGATTTCCATCCATCTCCAGAAGAAGATCCCATTCGCCCGCTTCAACATCCATCACATACAAATTGCGGGTAAAATCGGTGTTGTACTCATTGTCTTCTTCCGGATCTCCTGTAAAGTAGATCAGATTTCCGTTGTGGCTCCACTCAAGGCCGCTTGCGTGGAATGGAAGATCGGTAAGCAGTGCCGGTTCTCCGCCATCAGAAGAGACTACATGGATCTGCCGTTTGGGCTGTATCGAGGGGTGGGGGAGCCATGCAGATGTACCATCGCGCATATACCGCATGTGTGTAATAACGCGCCCGTCGAACCGGGTGGAATCGAGTGTTTTGGTAATTGCATCAGGTGCAATCCAGCCGGCGCGATCGTGGCGCTCTTCATCCGTTTTTGGCTCTCTTACAA
>REDS01000188.1 GCA_007693395.1 Balneolaceae bacterium
CAAAATGTGAATCATCGAAAACTACTTTTTCTGTACTGTTGTATTGCTTGGCTTTCTCAAAGAGATCAATTCGCAATCGTACGATATCATCCCTGTCCATACCATTGTAATTGATCTTATCGATCACTGTTTTGTTCTTGTCTTTTTGAAGGTATACAACACTATTTAACATTCTTCCGAGAAAAAACAATGCTTTTTGTTGACCATTGAAATTCATCTTGTTGAAAAAATCCTGAATTTGTTTTTCGTGCTCTTTAGCAAGCTCTTTTGCCGTAGTTGTTTGTGTTTGTTCTTCCATATTGATCAGTTTTAGTTTATTAAGTACTTGAATAAAGGCGAGATATTTAAAGACACTGTCCCGGATGGCTAATCCAAAATAATCTTTACCATATTTCCGGATGTTAGTATAACTGTTGTATCGTTCGTAGTAATGGCATAACATCAGCTCAGAGAAAAATTCAAAAAGCTGTGACTTTTCTACTTTGCGCTGTTCCAGAATGGACTTAAAAAGCTGAAGTGCAATGTTTTTCTTCTCTTTTTCTTTCCGAATCGGGATAAGCCCATAAATTGCATTCAGGTTAAAAAATGAAACTTCTCCGTAATTTTTAGTGGCGGAATCCCAGTCTACAGCGTGTTTCAATTCACGGAAGTCCCAATTTATCTCTTCAAATGCCGCAAGTACATTTTCAAAATGAAATTTGCTTACATCTTTGATAATTGAGGTTGTTTTGAAATATTTTCTATCTGAATCATAACCAACAAAATTAAGCCAGTAAATTCCTTCTACATCAATTTCAATATCTGAGGTTACTTTATGCAATGCTTTAAAAGAGAACAAGAGATCGGCACTGGTTTTAAGCTTTTCCAGTATGAGGTCTAAATCAGGATTGTCTGACCACTTTAGCTGTGGAATGATGACATGTTCGATATCAGCTATTCTGGCTTTAAAATTCTCCAAAAGAAAGGTTGAAGCTATATCCAATTTCACTTGATCCTGGAGGCTTACTTGATAATTATTTGAAAATAAATTCTTATCAAAAGCACTGGCATAATTTTTTGTTTCAGTTACAAACATTTTATTCAAGCTATACCGATTGGATAAGTCCAGTTCAGTGACGTCATTCTGAACCTGTCCGGATGCATAACATAACTTATCTCTCTCAATTGATTTGGCTACTGAATTATCCAAAAACTTGTCTCTTAAAAATGATATGTAATCTTCAATTTCAGTAACTGGAGTATGTGAAGTATATCCATGTTTTTCAGATTTAATGGCTGCATAAGCCAAAACAATGTTTTCATTTCGAGCGAGTTCAATGGGGTCGAGAATCTTTCTGAAATCAACTTTATTCTTTTCATCGTCCCAAGCCTTTTCTAAGAAAATATCTCTTAACGGCATAAGGTCTTGCACCAATTTATATAATTTTGATTCTTGGTATTGAGTAAAATCTTTATCTATAGCTTCAAGTAACTCTCCAAATTCTACATTTTCATTATTTGGTTTTCCAAAAAAAGTTTTAAATAGTTGATTGATCTTACCCGATTCTACAGTTGCATAGATTGCTTTATTGTTACCAGGAAGTGTTGAGATGAGTTTAAAATATTCAGGATCTTGATCTTCGTCATATTCTTTTAGAAGATCCTTGCTTGGATATACATTGTTTTCGTCTAAATCGAAAACAATTCCAATCACATAGTTTTTTATCGGTGCACCACTATTGGTTTCATATTTTACAGATGGCTTTTCCAGAATTGGATCCCATTCTGTCATGCCTTCACTTTGCCACTCCCCAATTTTCAAAAGCGTATCAAGCATACCAACCTTCCATTTGTTTTATGAGAGAGTAATATCTGCAGAGAGTTGGCCAATCAGAAGTGCATCCTCCCCAACCAACAACGTCTCAATCTCATATCCTGCTCTTCTATTTTACTTTAACCTGAAATACCAAATTTTCAATTCACTTGCAACATAATCACCCAGGGTGACACCTTACGTCACCCCGCTCAATGAATTTTTTTATATGGAACAGGCCGTCACGGAGCAGTGCACCTTGATAAGGAAAAAGACCTGACAGGTTTCCAAAACCTGTCAGGTCTTTATGCCGAAATCGAAACCAAATCCGCAATGTCTTTCAAAGACATTGCGGATCTTTCGTTGATACGGATCTTACTTACAGTTTTCACCATTCCGAAAACCACACTTTTTTTCATTCTAAGCGGTCTCTATATTCCAGCCATAGAACCAGGCCTGAACTTATAATCAATCCATTCAAACTATGCCAGATATAGAATTAACGGACCACATGATTTCCATGCTCGAAATGGCACTCAACGACAACAGTTACATGGGATCCTGGTATTTCGACAAGCAAGAAAATGAGGTCACATTTATCACGGAATATGATGAGCTGGAAGAAGAGGAAGAACTGAAACAGCTTATTGAAGAGGATGAGGATGGTGAGCGGTTTATCTACATTGAGCCGGCCCCAGGCTCGGAAAATTGGCAGGTGATGGAAGATTTTATCCTGCAACAAAACGATCTGGATGATACAGTTCAAACACTGCTGCTGAGAGCCATCCAGGGGAGTGGGGCGTTTCGAAGATTTGGTGATGCGATTGATGATGTGGGAATTCGGGACCGCTGGTACGCTTATAAAAACAGGCTGGAGCGGGAACGTGCGCTGCAATGGTTAAAAGATCATGAGTTAATCTCTGATGCGGGTGTGGCAAAAGGGTTAAAAATGCTGGAAGATGTCATTGCACGCCGGGAACGGATTGAAAAGGGACAACAGGGAATGACGAAAGGAGCACAGGTCGTTTGTGTTGAAACAGTTGGCCACTCGGATAAAATAACTCCCGGAAAAGCATATAAAATCCTCGATGATCGGCCGGATGACCTGCTCATCCGCATTGAAGACGACCGCGGTAAAATCGTGTGGCTGCCGAAAAGCCACTTTGAGATGGTTTGATCTTCAGCAGCAGGATAAACCCTGGGGTTTTTAAATCATTGAAATACCAGCCCGTATTGGTACAGTTTAGGTGTTTATCCTGAAGTACAGAAACCATAGTTTGTGTGCATGCCAGATTATACATCCATACGAAATTACTGCAAGAAATTTCAGCAACTCAACTCAACCGTTATCGACGGGTTTCTGATCTATTACGCCGCCCAACAGGACAGGTTGAACCGGGAAGCCGAAAAAAAACTGGCCCGGTACAGGCATATTTCCAAAATAATGCCAGAGGGGTGGAGAAATATGAGTATTACCCAATATATCGGTCACAGGGTATTCCGGCGTGGAGGATTGATCAACAAGTACATTAACCACTCCGGCCTCAGTCATCTTACCGATGAAGAGATGGCTTTTCTCGAATTACAGAAAGAGCACCCCTGGCGGTTCAGTTTTGCGGAGGTTACAGGCCGGCCAGAACCGGATTTTTTTGAGATGAGTGACCAGTTTACAGGTGAGGCCTACCTGATCTATTCACCAGGTATGACGAGAATTCAGCAGACACAGAACCCCACCCTTTGGTTTAATCTTATCGGCTTCAATGGGAAGTGCTTTGAGGCTTACGGGCCTATTGCCGGTTACTCGGGATTTGAACGGGATGATATTCTCTTTTTTGCAACGGAGCTGAACCGCGGGAAGTGGTTTGAAAACGGCAGAGAGCTGATGGATAATGTGGAGGAGAACCCGGTTCCGTATTTGTGCTTATTTTCCGGCTCAAATTTTCCGCTCTCGTATCATAAAGAGGATCAAATTGTACAGGTATCTGCCGAATACC
This sequence comes from Balneolaceae bacterium, assembly GCA_007693395.1. GTDB lineage: Bacteria > Bacteroidota > Rhodothermia > Balneolales > Balneolaceae > Rhodohalobacter. The sequence goes on from REDS01000188.1 coordinate 3,787, forward strand.
TGGATGATTCTTTTAACACGGCTGCCTTCGGAGATAAATTTAAGGTGGAATATAACCATGGCGTGTACAAATTATCGTTGAAAGGATGGGAGGAGTTTCCTCATTACACCGCGGCTTATTATGATGAAAAGGAGGAGCTTTTATTCCTTAATTCTATGACCGACCGCGGCTTCAGGAAGCTGATTGACCGGTTGAATGAATGTGGTTACCGCCTTTCATATGAACCGGATGTGCGGTTAAATATGGCGATGGTAAAAACGGCAAACGATATCCTGAAAAAAGAGATCGAATTAAACCGGTACGATAAGCTGTTTAGCATAGACGACCCGGACGAAAACCCTGAAGGACTGGAAAACATCAATACTATGCTTGCCGCACTGATTCCGGCTATCATTACCGGGGAAAAACCGGACCTGGATGCACTGGCCGCTCAGTACGGGGTGGATCCTGAAACGGCAAGGGAGATCTACGGGCAATTGAGTAATAAAATGAACCCTATAAATCCGGTCGCTTCCATCGTGAACCAAACAGGCGGACTGAATCCCAACCAGATCTATGATCTTGTAGCGTGTAACTGGGAAAAAAACGAAGGCCCGGTTCAGCTAAATGGTAAGCTGCCTTCAACGGATGTAAGCGGCTCCATCCTGTTCCACAATGCCCGGACCATGCTGCTGAAAGCACAAAAAGAAGATGGCCTCGGCCTTACACAAACGGGAAACCTGCAGCGTAAGCCCATTTCCGGATTGTTACCTGAGTGCCGCTGGCCGGAAGGATACCTCGAAACGATAAAAGAGGTGAACAAGGTATTAAACGAGCACGATGTTTGGCTGCTTCACAGCACACGTGTTTTGCTGGAAATTGCCGGCCTGCTGCGCAAATACAAGGGAAAGCTGAAAGGGGTGAAAAAGATGTCTGAATTATCGCTCGGGTCGCGTTCAGGCGAGCTCTATCGCCACCTGTTTATTACCTATTTCAGAAAAATGAATATCTCTTATTTGACTAATAACACCTTTGATTTTCCCAATTTGCAGGCAAATACTCCCTTTACACTTTTCCGCCTTCAGCTACTGGCCGATGATTGGGTTTCGATAGATGAACTGCCTGAGCAGATATTACTTCCCCTGGCTAATGAAGAGATAGCTACCCGATCCAACAAATATACCAAACCCGACTGGCTTTTATACACGCTAATCCTGAAACCGCTTGAATTGTTTGGTTTGATGGAAACCCGAAAAACCGGGGATGAATCGGAGTGGTCTTACAAACCGGATAAATGCCGGAAAACCCCTTTGTTCGATAAATTTATCACATTTCGGGTTTAAACCTCCCAAACCCCACACTATGCAGTCCGCTAAGCTTGGCGAACCATCCGTGGAGGCCGTGTTGTTTAATCGGAAAGATCATATTTGTGTTACATTCGTCCCATTTATACAAACAGGTTAATCCCATCACAGCCTGAAAGTATTGATTTGTTACTTCTTACCCTTCTCCTCTATCAATCGAACAGCATCTCCCATCGTAACTTTCTCGGGATCGGTGCCTTTGGGCAGTGAAATATTTTTACGGCCATATTTTATATATGGGCCATATCGGCCATCCATCACCTTTACGGGTTCATCGGTTTCAGGGTGTTTACCCAGATCCTGTATGGCTGATGAGCTTCCGCGCCCTTTTCCTTTCTCTTTCAAAAGTGCAACCGCACGGTCGAGGCCAACCTCGAGTACATTGTCTTCTTTTTTAAGAGATTTAAACGTACCATCGTGCAGTACAAAAGGGCCGTATCGGCCAATTCCGGCTTTCACCACTTTTCCGGTTTCGGGATGTTCCCCCAATGTTCTTGGCAATTCAAGAAGTTTAAGGGCTGTTTCGAAGTCAACATCAGCTGGCTGCATACCCTTCAGCAAGGAGACCCGTTTCGGTTTTTTATTCTCTTCTGTTACCTCACCAAGTTGCACATAGGGGCCAAACCGGCCACTCAGCACATACACCGGTTCATTTTTTTCAGGATGTGTTCCCAGTGAAACCGGGCCTTCTTTTTCTGCAACCAATAGCTCTTTAATTTTTTTTGCGGATAGTTCACCGGGATCAAGGTCAACCGGCAATGATGTGGTAATCTCTTCACCGTTTGAACTGGTTTTTACGTATGGCCCAAACCTGCCAACATGCACCTGCATGCCGTTCAAACCTTCAATGGGTAAGTTTAATCTTTTCGCTTTTTGGGGATCAATATGTTCCTCCTGCTGATCTACCTGATTCTTCAACCCTTTTTCACCTTTGTAGTAATCATCCAGGTATTTCACCGGATCAAATTCACCTTTGGCAATTTGATCAAGGCGATTTTCAAGGTCGGATGTGAAATCACTATCAACCAGATGCGGAAAATGTGCTTCAAGGAGTTCGGTTACCGCAAAGGCTGTGTAACTTGGAATGAGAGTTTTGCCATCGGACTTTGCGTATCCGCGATCCTGAATAGTACTGATAATGGACGCATACGTACTTGGCCGGCCTACACCCCGTTTTTCAAGCTCTTTAACCAGTGTTGCTTCCGTAAAGCGTGCGGGTGGTTTGGTTTCGTGAGAGATGGACTCGAGATCGTGTATCTCTACCGACTCTCCCTCCTTCATTTCGGGAAGGAAAATTTCTTGTGTTTCGAGAGCCGCTTCGGGATCATCACTCCCTTCCACATATGCTCTGAAAAAGCCGGGAAACAGTATTTTCTTGCCGCTGGTTTTGAAATCAGCTCGCGTGTCATCCTTTTCAGCGGTGATGGTAACATTGGTAAATTCCAGCTGAGCCTCTGCCATCTGCGTGGCTATCGTTCGTTTCCAGATCAGATCATACAGCTTAAACTCTCTGCCGGAGAGTCCCGATTTTTCGGGGTGAACAAATTGTGAGCCGGCCGGACGAATAGCCTCGTGTGCTTCCTGTGCTGCTTTTGCTTTGCCGAAATTTCGTACACGTTCAAACAGGTACTCTTCACCGTATTGCTGCTCCACTTCGGTTCGTGCGGCATTAATCGCCTGGCCGGAGAGGTTCATAGAATCGGTACGCATATAGGTTATAAAACCGTTTTCGTACAGTTTTTGTGCAACACTCATGGTGTCTCTGGCTGAAAACCCAAACTTCCGGTTTGCTTCCTGCTGCAGCGTTGATGTGATAAACGGCGGGGATGGGTTCCGCTTTTGGGTTTTTACATCGATATTGGTAACCGTCCAGCCTGCTTCATTCAAAAGATCACGCAGATTGCCTGCCTTTTCAGCATCTAACAGCACCACACTTTCGGGCTTTTTCAGCTTCCCGGTATTTTCATTAAAGTCTTTCCCTGTGGCAAGGCGCTTATCATTCAGATGAGAAAGGTCTGCACTGAAGCGGTGCTTATCCTTCTGCTTCGAGAGGGAAGCCTTCAGATCGTAATAGGTACCGCTTTTGAATTTCATTCTCTCGCGCTCGCGGGCTACCAGAAATTGAACCGCTACAGACTGAACGCGACCGGCAGAAAGCCCCGGAGATATTTTTTTCCATAACAGTGGCGAAATAGTATATCCGGCAAGCCGATCGATAATTCGCCGAGTCTCTTGTGCGTGAACCAGGTTCATATCGATTTCGCGGAAATTTTCGAGCGCGTTTTGAATCGCTTCTTTCGTAATCTCCCGAAATGCCATTCTTTTCACAGGTACTTTTGGATTCAGAAGTTCAACAAGATGCCACGAAATTGCCTCACCCTCGCGATCCTCATCAGTTGCAAGAACCAGTTCATCTGCATCCTTCAAGAGCTCTTTCAGCCTTTTAACAACTTTCTTCTTACTCGCAGGTACAACATAGAGAGGGTCGTAACGCTCATCTACATTGATACCCAAATTTGACCACGACTCTTTCTTGTATTTGGCAGGAATCTCTTTGGCTGAAGAGGGCAAATCGCGTATATGCCCCATTGAAGAGTCTACAGTATAGCCCTTAGGCAAAAACTTCTTAATGGTTTTGGTTTTGGTTGGCGACTCAACAATGACTAATGATTTCATGTGGTGATTTATGATTCAAATTCTTTTTTGATTATTGCCTTGTGGCCTGATTCAAGAGACGGAAGTGGGAAGGCCGAAGACAGAAGCTCAAAGACCGCAAAACGGATCGATAGAAGGTTTTAGTTTTCATTTTTTCTATTTAATACTATTTCTGTAACCGACTAACATATTCATCAGATTGTAACAATCGGTATATAATGTATTGAATTTTGTTTCGGATATATAATTTCTGCTTTTAGCTTTATGAAGGCATGTTACTACTTCAGCTAGCGATCGTATTGCATAACCAATAAACTTTTTTTGTTCAGCGATAGATTGGCCGATACTTCCCTCAGATATGTTCAATGCTATCGAATCCGAAGCCCGGCATATTTGTGATGTTAAATTAAACATTTCCTTTTTTGGAAATTTCCTGGATATATCATTTATGCATTCACCAAGTTTCATTGCTTTCTGCCAAACAATTAGTTTTTCAAACTTAAATGAAATCTCCATATACGATGGTTTGCATTAAGCTCAATTATTGATCAGAATCCATCTTCGGCCTGCTGTCTTCCAACTTCTGTCTTCTGTCTTCAATGCCTTTAACCCAATCCCTCAACCAGCTCTTTCAACTCTTCGGCATGCGCTTTGGTATCAACTTTTTGGATGATCCCAAGAACCGTACCGTCTGTATCTATTACAAATGCAGAGCGGGAAGGAGCATCAAATGTTTTACCGTACATTTTTTTTTCAACGATTGAATTGGTTGCTTTGGCAAATTTAAAATCCGGATCGGAAGCAAGTGTGTAGTTGATATTGAGCTTCTCAGCGTAATTCTTATGCGATCCACAGGTGTCTTTGCTTAGTGCAATCAGATTGTACCCTTTTTCATCAAACCATGATGCATGCTCAGCAAGGCTTTTATTTTGTCTGTCGCACCCGCTTGTATTGTTTCTCATGTAGACGGATACAATTGCAGGGCGATTCAGCAAATCACTAAATGCAATCTCTTTCTCTTCGCCATTCTCAACAACGCTGAGGGTAAAATTGGTATCGATTTTATTTCCTTTTTCAATCATTTTAGTGCTCTTTTGGTTTCTAATTGGGCATCTATAACCCTCAAACCGGCCTGTTTCGTTCTGTAATCCCGGATCTCAAACAGACTTTTATTATACACATTCTACACCTCTCAGGGCAACTGATTTTAAAAAGAGGTTTTTTCTCTTAAACCAAATATGGCCGTATAACTGTCTGCAACTCTTTTATTTACTCTTTTTCAGCAGATATTGTGCCACTGCCGCAAGTACTATAGAGTGGTGTACAACTCCTCGGGATATCAACTCTAAAAAGTTTTCCATCGGCATTTTGTGGATCCGAATATCTTCACTGCCATCCGTGTGTTGTTCATCAGTTTTTTCACAATTCTCCGCCAGGTAGAGGTGCGTATAGTTGGAAAGAATTGCCGGATTGGAACTGGTTTTACCAAGAAAAGTCCATGATTTTGAACTGAAACCTGTCTCTTCCAAGAGTTCTCTTTGGGCAGCTTCAGCAGGAGATTCACCCCTATCCACCATGCCACCCGGTATTTCAAGAGTTACTTTGTGTATGCCGGCTCTGTATTGCTCAACCAGCACAATTTCATGTTCAGGGGTTAGCGCAATCACATTGATCCACTCGGGTGCATTCAGAACATAGAACGGGTGAGTACTCTCAATTTTATCGGGAATGAGCTCGATTTCATGAAGAGAAAAAATGGGAGTTTCAAAGACTTTCTTATCTTCCACCACATTCCATTTCGGTTTTGAGAACGTAAACAGATCAGACATATAAAAGGGTTATGAGTAAAAAGTTGGAGATATCAAATAAACAGTATTCCGGGGAAACAGAACTGAATCAAATCGTAGAAAATGCCTGCGATATGATGGAGAAGATATACCTCGAGGGCGACTATCCAAAACTGATGGTAAAACGATCATGGTCGGAACACAACCCGATTATTGCCGGTGAGATGGCTCTGCCGGGAGCCTACCGATGGTATCTGAAGCGGGAGATCAGAAAACTGCTCGAAAAGGGTGCAGAAATCACACTATTTCCATCGCGGCCGCGTGTTGAAATGAATGATCCCGTTCTGTTCGATAATGCCGATGAAGATGAGTGGGACATCACCCAGAAAAAACTATTCCTGTTCAGTCCGGAGCGAATCGATATCTCCCTGAACCGGCTTGAGCACTACACCGGCACAAAGCCGGAAGATTTTCAGCGATACATCTTATTCACCAATTACGACATGCATATTGAGGTTTTTCAGGATCTCTATCCCGATTGTATAAAACCGGACAGATCTGTACAGATGCCTGCGTATCATCATAAATTACCTGATAATAAAGGATTCTCACTTGTAAATATCGGGGTGGGTCCGTCGAACGCAAAAACCATTTCCGATCATGTTGCCGTACTGCGCCCTGATGCATTGATAATGGTGGGACACTGCGGTGGGTTGCGAAATCACCAGGAAATTGGTGATTTTGTGCTGGCAACCGGTTTTATGCGTGAGGATAAAATTCTGGATGATATTCTGCCTCTCAACATCCCCATCACTCCCAACCACATGCTCAACGTATATCTCAAGGAGATTTTAGATAAATACTCTCTTACATATCGGCTGGGAACCGTATATACCACTGCAAACCGAAACTGGGAGTTTATCAAGAAAAGAGCCGTTGAGCAGATTCACATCAGTCGCAGCCTTGCAGTGGATATGGAGTCGGCAACTGTTGCTACCAATGGATACCGGTATCGGGTGCCTTTTGCCACACTGCTCTGCGTTAGCGACAAACCCCTTCACGGCAAACCCAAGCTGAGCGGTGCTGCACAAACCTTTTACGAGAACTCAAAAGAGATGCACCTGAAAATAGTAATCGATGCCCTGGAACTGAGCAAGGCCAACAATCCCGAGGGGCTGCCAAACTCAAGTATCCGTGCAATTAATGAGCCACTTATGGGTGGACCGGAGTAGAGGGCTGGGAATGTAGAATTTTGAATGATGAACACCGGGATTGAATGTAAAATATCGAATGATGAACACCGAATATCGAAGTGATTTTTTGCGCCTTTCCGTGTTCGTGAATTAGTCTCGCTACTTTCCAAACTTCCACTTCATCATTCATTATTCGGTGTTCATCATTCTCCCCTCCCTTTTTTTCTTTATTCAATAATTTATTATCGTTTATCAATAAATATTATCTGATATTCAGGGAGTATATAGAAATCACCTTTACTGAACATCACCTGGTGCATTGATCAGGTCGTTAACCTTCAAAAAGAACAGGAGTTAACAATATGAAAGCAATTGGAAGCTGGTCGGTCGTTTCGTTCATACGGTTTGTTGTGCAACTTGTATGGGCGGTTACCCTTGTATCACTTTTTGTCCAGATTCTCTGGCTTGGGGTAACACTGTTTTTCTCAGAAATGATTCACTGGCCGGCACCGGTCTTTTTAACACCGCAGGATGTTAATCTAATTTTCGAAGAGCTGCTTGAGGAGCAAGGGATAGCCGTATATACCACAGCCGTAATCAGCGCTAACTACATGCTTTTTGAAAAAGGCGGCTTATCGGTATTGCTTGTAACAGCTCTGCAGATCGGGTTAACGTCATATCTTCTATATGCGCTTACCGTGTTAAAACGACCGCTCAACGCCCTGACTCTTGACCGGGTTTTTGAACCTGAAAATGCAGTACAACTTCGGATAGTTGCACTTCTTGCCCTGTCTGCAGCGCCACTCAAGTTTTTTTATCAGTGGTTCAGCACCCAGCAATTTCGCAGGTTAGTTGAAACAGACATTGTTCAGATTGCAATGCCCACGTTCAATTTTACCCTGCTATTGGCGGGTATGGTTCTATACATCTTTGCAGAGATCATGAAACGGGCAGCCACTTTATACGAAGAACAAAAACTAACGGTGTAATCAAAATAGGTGAAAAAGGCTTTA
>REDS01000221.1 GCA_007693395.1 Balneolaceae bacterium
TGAAAACTGCTCAGGAAAGTGATCCGGTTAACATCCGGCACCTCTTTACACATAAACCGGCCAGCGATAAAGTTGACCTGGAAAAAGTAGAACACCGCTCTGAAATTCTGAAACGGTTCGGGTCCGGAGCGATGAGTTTTGGTGCCATCAGTGCCGAATCGCAGCGTGATATTTTCCTTGCCATGAGAGAAATTGGCGGACGATGCAACAGCGGCGAGGGCGGTGAAAATCCCTACTACTATTCCCTCGGAATTACAGGAACCGTTAAACAGGTTGCCAGTGGCCGTTTTGGTGTTACCGCAGAGTATCTTGTTGTAGGTGATGAGTACCAGATCAAAATTGCACAGGGTGCTAAGCCCGGTGAGGGTGGCCAGTTAATGGGCATTAAAGTGAATGAAGATATTGCATTTGCACGGCATAGTGAGCCGGGTTTCGATCTGATTTCTCCCCCGCCACTGCATGATATCTACAGTATCGAAGATCTGAAACAGCTGATCTACGAACTGAAACAGATTAAGCCGGGCGCAAAAGTAAACGTGAAGCTTGTTTCCGGTGCAAACATTGGTACAATTGCCGTTGGTGTTGCAAAAGCCGGCGCAGATGTGATTCATATTTCAGGAGGAGACGGAGGCACAGGTGCTGCCACACTCACATCCATGAAACACGCCGGACTTCCCTGGGAAATCGGGCTTCTTGAAGTGCACCGAACGCTCTGCGAGCACGGTCTGCGTGATTACGTTGAGCTCAGAACCGATGGCGGCCTTCAAACCGGAGCCGACATCATTAGCGCGGCATTGATGGGTGCTGAAGGATTTGATTTCGGAAAACTGCTGCTTATTGCAGAAGGATGTGTAATGGCCCGAATTTGTGAAAAAAATACTTGCCCAACAGGTATAGCCACGCACGATCCAAAGTTTAAAGCCAAATACAAAGGCGATAAAGATCATGTTGTAAAAATGCTGGAGTATCTCGCTGAAGATGTTCGCCGGCACCTTGCAGAACTTGGAGCTGAATCACTCACCGATATCATCGGAAGAATTGATCTGCTTACCCTGAAAGAGTCGAACCAGCAACTGGTTGACAGCAGAAAAATAGATCTGAGTTATTTCACCGGAGATTCTCTTCATGCCTATAAATCCAAACCAAATCCTTTCAATGAAGGAATCAGTGATTTTAACGAAGATATTTTAAACGCCTGCAAAAAAGCTGTGGAAACAGAAGGCTCGCATTCTCACTCTTCAAAAATTACTACTCATAACCGTGCTGCTTTAGCTACCCTCAGTGGTGCCATTGCCCAAACAATCTCCGCCAAGCGGATGAAAGAGATTGAAGAGAAAGGAAAAGCAGAAAGTGAACACCATTTCAACGGTAAAATTGATCTTGAATTTGAGGGGAGTGCCGGACAGGGATTTGGTGTATTTCTTACAGAAGGTATTCACGTAAAACTCTGGGGTGAAGCAAACGACTCTGTCTGTAAAACGATGTCGGGCGGTAGTATGGTTATCAATCCTTCAAAAATCTCAACGTTTGATCCTTCAGACAATGCCATTATCGGTAACTGTGCCTTGTACGGTGCCACAGGTGGCAAACTTTATGTAAATGGACTCGCGGGCGATCGTTTTGCTGTTCGAAACAGTGGTGCTACTGCTGTTGTAGAGGGAACCGGGCTGCACGCATGTGAATATATGACCAATGGAACCGTTGTAATTCTTGGTCCCGTTTCAAGCAATGTGGGTGCGGGTATGACTGGCGGAGTTCTTTACCTCAGGGAAGAGCAGGTTCATCAGATTAATGATGAATATGTTACTCCTGTAAAACTCGATAAAACATCAGCTTCCGACCTCAAAGCTCTCTTGCAGGATTACCACAAAGAGACAAGCAGCAGTACCGCTAAAGCATATCTCGATGACTGGGCCAATGAGTTAAAACAGTTTGTAAAACTGTTACCAATTGGCGTTTTAGCAAAAAGAAAAGAGCTCGCAGAATTGAAAAAGCAGACCCCGAAAGTTGGCAAATAGTCTGCATTTGTTTTAGAATGTTTACCGGCACAAGCGAAGCGTCTCGCTTGTGTCACTTTTTACAAAAATAGGTAATCATACACAATACTGGCACAAGCGTCCCCGCTTGTGCCGTGTGCTATCTGATAATACTCAAACCTTTCAATACGGGAGAAGAAAAACGACTCTCCTCACGTCACCAATTCAGATTGCAAAAAAAAATCCCCGGTTGATAGGCCGGGGATTTTTTTGATGATAAGCAGCTTGTTACCACTCTTTAGACTGTTATTTATCTGTAAGTGCTGCAACTCCCGGAAGCTCTTTTCCTTCCAGGTACTCGAGGCTGGCTCCGCCACCTGTTGAAACGTGAGATACCTTCTCTTCTAACCCGGCTTTTTTGATGGCTGATGCTGAATCGCCGCCGCCAATAATTGTGGTTGCTCCAAATTCGGTAGCTTTGGCAAGCGCTCCGGCAACCTCAAAGGTTCCATCGGAAAAGTTACTCATCTCAAATACTCCCATCGGGCCGTTCCATACAACTGTTTTGGCCTCCTTGATGAGGTTTCCAAATGATATGGCCGATTGCGGACCTATATCCAGTGCCATCCAGCCATCTTCGATGCCATCTTCGTCCACCACCTTATGCTCTGCATCATTGCTAAACTCTTTGGCAACTACAGAATCGATGGGCAGCATAAAGTTTACACCTGCTTTTTCAGCTTTTACAAGAAGTTCCTTTGCCAGCTCAACTTTATCTTCTTCAACCAGTGAATTACCGATGGGAAGGCCTTTTGCTTTGTAGAAGGTGTAGGTCATTCCCCCGCCAACCACAATACTATCCACTTTACTGAGCAGGTTTTCAATCACACCAATTTTATCGGACACTTTTGCACCACCCAAAATCGCCACAAATGGTCGGTCAGGATTATTTACGCTCCCCTCGAGGTAACGGATCTCTTTTTCGAGCAAAAATCCCGAAACTGACGGCTGCAGGTAATCCGTAACACCTGCTACTGAAGCGTGTGCACGGTGGCTGCTGCCAAATGCATCATTCACAAAAAGATCGGCGCCGGCTGCCAGTTTTTTGGCAAAATCAGGATTATTTTTTTTCTCCTCAGCGTAAAACCGCACATTTTCAAGAAGAACAATTTCACCGGGTTTTGCTGCATTTACAACGGCTTCTCTTTTTTCACCTATACAGTCTTCCGCAAAATGAACCGGTACATCTACAAGTGTTGCGAGATGATCGGCTACGGGCTTCAGGCTGAACTGTGGATCGGGTGCATCGGCCGGGCGGCCGAGGTGGCTGGTTAAAATCAGTTTTGCGCCGGCATCTGTTACAAAATTAATCGATTTCAGCGCCTGTACGATTCGGTTATCATCAGAAATTTTTCCCTCTTTAATCGGCACATTGAAATCCACTCTCATCAGTACCGTTTTTCCTTTTAATTCAACATCATTCAGTGTTAGTTTCGCCATTTTTATATTGATTTTGTTGCTGATCTGTTAGCTATCAAAAATACGATTAAAGCGCGGTGAATGGAAGTAAACAAACAAAAAACATTGCAGTCTTTTCCTGAAATTCACTGAAAAAACAATACTTCGAAAAAAAAGTTTGCGTTGTGTAAGAAAAGAATGTTATTATTTGATCAATGAAAAAATCAGCAAAAAATATCACCTGTTGTTTCTGCATGATGTGTATGTGTACATCTACATGATGCAGAGGGTGTGCTGAATTCAAAACGAATTTTATAAGCCCTCTGGGAAACCGGCAGGGCTTTTTTGTTATCCGTATTTCGGAAATCGTTCTTTAAAACATTGAACTCTTATCACGAAAGGTGGAGGGACAGGCCCTGCGAAACCTTAGCAACCGCCCCGATGAACAATCGGGGGATTAGGTGCTAAATCCTGCCCGATCTTGTTTTTATACAGATCCGGGAAAGATGAGACGATAGGCACATTTATAAAAGCCTCTTCTGAAAATCTTTCCCAGGCAAAGATTATCGGAAGAGGCTTTTTTTGTTCTGTAGTTTTTTTTGATTCAGTAACAGATCAATCATAAATATTTTGAAAAATACATTTACTAACTGGTTTGACAAAAAAATGAGGTCAACGCCCGAACTTTTGGCTGAAACCGATGCTATTGAAGAGCTTTTACATGAAATAAAAACCATTGCGATTGTGGGTATTTCCAGAAATCAACATAAAGACAGCCATTTTGTAGGGCGATACCTGCAAAAAGCCGGTTACACCATTTTCCCGGTGAATCCCGGAGCTGATGAAATTCTTGGCGTTAAAGCTTACGCCGATTTAAAATCGATACCTGCAAAGGTTGATGCGGTTGATATTTTCGTGAAACCTGAGTTTGTACCCGAAGTGGTTAAACAAGCACTTGAATTGCAGCCAAAAGCAATCTGGCTGCAGCTTGGTGTAGGCACCCACCATACTGAAGCTGAAAAAGCCCGATTGGCGGGCGTAAGAATGGTTCAAAACAGGTGTATGAAGGTCGACCATCAGTTCCTGATCCGGGACAAAAACTGAAGGTCGGCCGCCTCCGCACAAAAAAATCCCTTAAACAACTTCAACACAACCACTAAACAACCAATACCATGAGTAACAACGGAAAAGCAAAAACCTATAAATTCGAAACCCTGCAACTTCACGCTGGCCAGGAACCCGATCCAACCACCGGGTCGAGAGCCGTGCCTATCTATCAAACAACCTCTTATCAATTCAACGATACAGAACATGCTGCCACACTCTTTGCGCTTAAAGATTTTGGCAACATTTACACCCGTATCATGAACCCAACAACAGATGTATTTGAGAAACGCATTGCCGCACTCGAGGGTGGTGCTGCAGCAGTGGCAACATCATCGGGCCAGTCAGCACAGTTTCTTACAATGATTACTCTTGCGAAAGCGGGTGATAATATTGTGTCCACACCAAATCTGTATGGCGGCACATACAATCAGTTTAAAGTAACCCTGCCGCGGCTTGGTATAGATGTTAAATTTGTGGGTGAGAACGACTCACCTGCCGATTTTGATGCTGCTATCGATGAAAATACTAAAGCCATTTACGTGGAAAGTATTGGTAATCCCCGCGGAAATGTACCCGATTTTGAAGGTATTTCTGCCGTAGCGAAAAAGCACGGGGTTGCACTTGTTGTAGATAACACGTTTGGGGCAGGTGGTGCAATTGCCCGGCCTATAGATCATGGTGCAAATGTGGTTGTAGAATCAGCAACAAAATGGATTGGAGGCCACGGCACCAGCATTGGCGGTGTTATAGTTGATGCCGGTAACTTTGACTGGGGCAACGGCCGCTACCCGCTCTTTACGGATCCGGCACCTGGTTATCATGGCCTCAATTTCTGGGAAGTATTTGGCAGCGATGGCCCGTTTGGAAATATTGCATTTGCCATACGTGCACGAGTTGAAGGCTTACGCGATGTTGGCCCGGCCCTCTCACCTTTCAACAGCTTTTTGCTGCTGCAAGGCCTCGAAACTCTTTCATTACGAGCTGAGCGCCACACCGAAAATGCGCAGAAACTCGCTGAGTGGCTTCAAACACAAGATGCCGTATCGTGGGTAAACTACACCGGCCTGCCTGGCCACCCACATCATGAAAATGGCAAAAAATATCTTCAAAACGGGCGATTTGGCGCCGTACTAACCTTTGGTGTGAATGGTGGTTACCAAGCAGCTCGTGAGTTTATTGAAGGTGTTGAGCTGGCCAGCCACCTTGCAAATGTTGGCGATGCAAAAACATTGGTGATACATCCGTCTTCAACCACGCATCAACAGCTCTCAGCTGATGAGCAAGCTTCGAGCGGAGTAAAAGAAGATCTCATTCGTGTTTCGGTAGGTATCGAACACATAGACGATATCATTGAAGACTTTGAACAGGCTTTCAGCAAAATCAAAGTTCACACATAAACCAAAATAAAAAAACCCGGCTCCGCAAAACGGAACCGGGCCTTCAACGATCAACGCCGTTTGAAACTTTTTAGCGGAAGACCAAACGGCATCATTTAAACCAAATATACAAATGAGTAACTTAAAATTCGCATACTGGGTACCAAATGTTAGCGGTGGTCTTGTTGTATCTAAAGTACCCCAAAAAACTGACTGGACATTCGAAGCTAACAAACGCTACGCATTAACGGCTGAGCAGAATGGTTTTGAATATGCCTTACTCCAAACCCGATTTATAGCAAGTTATGGTGCCGATAAACAGCTTGAAGCTGCCACACTTGGTGCTGCACTTGCAACAGTAACTGAAAAAATAAATCTCATAACTGCGGTTCATCCGGGGTTATGGCATCCGGCTGTTTACGCAAAAATTCTCTCTACCATCGATCAGATTAGTGGAGGGCGGGCAGCTGTGAATATTGTAAGCGGCTGGTTTAAAGGTGAGTTTACATCCTTCGGGGAACCCTGGTTAGAGCACGATGAACGCTACAGACGTTCTGAAGAATTCATCTCGGTTCTGCGCCGGCTATGGACTGAAGATAAAGCTACTTATAGAGGTAATTTTTATCAGATAACAGATGCTCCACATAAACCGAAGCCTGTTAAACGTGAGGGCATTCCCATTTTTCAGGGCGGCAATTCAAAAGCAGCCCGCGAAATGGCAGCAAAAGTATCTGACTGGTATTTTATGAACGGGAACACTAATGATGGCATCCAATCGCAAATTGAAGATGTAAAACGGCTTGCAAAAAAAGAAGGGCGTACTGTAAAGTTTGCAATTAACGGGTTCGCCATTGTACGTGAAACCGAGCAGGAAGCCATAAATCAGCTGGAAAAAATAATTACAAGCGCTGATGAAGAGGCAGTTGAGGGTTTCAGGCAGGCAGTACAGCAGGCCGGTGCTTCATCAAAAGAAGGTGAAGGAATGTGGGCAAACTCTTCGTTTGATGATTTGGTTCAATATAACGACGGTTTTAAAACCGGATTAATCGGCACACCTGAGCAGGTGGCTGATCGTATAATTGAACTGAAAAATCTTGGAGTTGATCTTGTGCTTACCGCTTTCCTGAACTACGATTCCGAGCTCGAAGAGTTTGGTAAAACGGTGATTCCACTTGTTAGAGAAAAAGAACTGCAACGCCAAAAAGGAGCCGCAGCATGAAACTTATTGGAATTTCTGGCAGTCTTGGGAAATACTCTAAAACCGGGATTGCAGTAAAAACAGCCCTTGAGTTTGCTACTGCATCTTTCCCGGGCGCAGAAACAAACTTACTGCCACTTTCAGAATTTGACCTGGATTTTTGCGATGGCCGAAATCCTGACACTTATGAAGGTGACACACGAACTGTAATCGATATTATAACAGCCGGTGATGCTTTCATCATCGGCTCTCCTATTTACAGGGGTACCTATTCGGGTGCATTTAAGAATTTGTTTGATCTGATTCCTAATGACGCCTTAAAGGGCAAGGCAGTTGGTTTGCTCGCTACCGGAGGGTCAGATCATCATTATCTTGCCATAGAGCATCAGTTTAAACCACTTTTTGGTTATTTCAATGCTTATGTGGTACCTGGTGGTGTTTATGCAAATAACACCCACTTCTCAGATGGAAAACTTGCCGATGAGAACATCCTCAGAAGGCTGGAAAAATTAGCTCATGAAACCGTTAGACTTTCCGGGCTGCTTGGCCAGGTTTACAAAGGGCCTGCACCGCCGGTTATCAAACGGGAGTCTTTAAAAGCATCATAATAATTAATGATAATGAATCAAGGTATCATCAAATCAAATCTTGAAAAACCATTTGTCACGGAATCGGGTTACCGCTTCGAAAACGCAGAAGTTGCCTATAAAACATGGGGAACCTTGAACAATTCGCGTGATAATGCTATCCTGATATGCCACGCACTAACCGGGCATGCAGCAGCTGATGAGTGGTTTCCAGGTTTGATTGGTGAAGGGAGGATTGCGGATCCTGCTAAAAATTTCATCATCTGTATCAATGTACCGGGCAGTTGTTACGGTTCTATCGGGCCATGGACCAT
Organism: Balneolaceae bacterium; assembly: GCA_007693395.1. Taxonomy (GTDB): domain Bacteria; phylum Bacteroidota; class Rhodothermia; order Balneolales; family Balneolaceae; genus Rhodohalobacter. Next base: position 8,017 of record REDS01000221.1, read on the forward strand.
AAACCCGGAAACAGATGAACCGTTTAAGAACAGCTTCCCCGCTATAACCATAAGGGATATGGTTAGGTTTCAGCAACAGTTGCTGGATCAGCTTGATATAAGAGGTATTGAATTGATCATTGGAGGGTCGCTCGGGGGAATGCAGGCACTTGAGTTTATTATCATGGACAAACGCATTCAGGCAGCAGCACTCATTGCAATGGGCAAATCGCATACTCCCTGGGCTATTGGCATAAGCCATGCACAACGAAGTGCAATTTTTAGTGATGCAAAATGGAACAACGGTGATTATGAAAAAGAGAATGGCCCTTTCAATGGCATTGCTGCCGCACGTATGATGGCAATGATAACCTACCGAACACCTGAAGATTACAACCGCAAATTCGGCAGGAAACTTCAAAACGAAGACGGGCAGTTTCAGGTAGAATCATACCTTAATTACCAGGGTGAAAAACTTGCCAAACGATTTGATGCGCTAAGTTATGTATCCCTCACCAAATCGATGGATTCCCACGACGTGGCCAGAAAAAGGGAGTCATATAAAGAAGTACTTGGCAACGTAAAAATTCCGGTGGTAATTATTGGCATTGATTCCGATCACCTTTATCAAATAGAAGAGCAGAAAGAACTTAGCCGGCTTCTTGGCAATGGTACCTTTCATAAAATTACATCACATTACGGCCACGATGCTTTTCTGATTGAATTTGACCAACTCAACGATATTCTTAAACCATTTTTCAACAAATATAAAAACAGACTGAAAAACTATGACACAGTTAAAAGCCATTAAACACCCAACTCCACAGAAAGCAGAGAAAGTAAAGAAATTATTTATTGCCGGAGTTGGCGCAGTAGGCAATACACTTTTGACCCAGGTTTCCAAGTATGGCTCCGAAAGGTCGCTTCGCGTTCTTGGGGTTTGTAACAGAAAGCACACGCTCTGGTACGACAGAAAACAGAGCAACTACTCCTTGAAAAACCTGCTTCAATCACCTGCCAAAAGCTGGGATGAGATTATTGAAAAACTCGCGGCTTATGAAAAAGGATCAGTTGTTTTTGTTGACTCAACCGGAAGCTCCGAAGTGGCTGATCTCTACCCGAGCTTTTTGAAAAATAAGATTCATGTTGTAACCCCAAGTAAACTGGCTAATACACAGAGCCAGGAGAAATTTGATCTGCTGCACCATTCTGCTGCTGAAAATGGCGTACAATTTCTGTATGAAACAAATGTGGGTGCCGGCTTGCCATTAATCCATGCTATTAAAAATCTGCAATACACCGGTGATAAAATTATTGAAATCAGTGGCGTTGTATCCGGCACAATGACTTATCTTTTTTCTGAACTGGATAAAGGTAAAAGCTTTAGTGAGTCTGTAATTAAGGCACGTGCACTTGGATATGCAGAACCCGACCCCCGGGATGATCTTTCGGGGGAGGATGTAGCCAGAAAATTCCTAATTCTCGCACGTATCTGCGGACTTTACATTGAACGCGATGAGCTTGTAGTTGAATCTCTTATCCCCGATGAACTACAATCTGTTGATTCTGCAACATTCCTTGAAGAACTTCATAAATTTGATGCTTCATGGAAATCACGGCTAAATGAAGCCAACAAACAGAACCGCACACTTCGATACACCGGAACTCTGAAAGAGGGGAAAATTAACATTGGAATTGAATCTGTTCCAAAATCTTCATCTATCGGCCAGCTTACAGGTACCAACAACATTCTGAGTATCAAAAGCCGTAGATATTTTGATCAGCCACTAATTATACAGGGGCCTGGAGCAGGCAAAGAGGTAACTGCAGCAGGAATTCTGGCTGATATAATAAGTATTTAACATGAGTTCTATACAACGATTCTTATATATCTTATTTCGAACCAACGTTATTCAGCAAAATCTATAATCATAAAGAAACCCCGCAATAAGCGGAGTTTTTTATCACATCTATTCAATGATATTAGGTAACTCTTTTGCACCTACAGTTATTTGTTGTCTTACGTCGAATCTTTCACCACCGGGGCTGTGATTTCCAACAAACCTGAATCTCCACGTACCACTTATCCTTAGATATCCCTCATTTGGATTCTGTAATGCTATTTGTTCTTCACTTAACCACAAATTATTGTTTGCATTGAATACAAAGTCATTTCCTACAGGTGGTGTGATATTAACTCTGCCTAAAGTAACATCTACATTGGCTGAAGCAAAGAACTGCAAACCCTGATCTCCGCCCTGAAGTTGTACAACAATAGATGCTATATTAAAAGCCGGTGGTGGAGGCCCTTCATCTATTGGAGCAGTTGTATTATCGCTACAGCTTAATACCAAAAATGGCAAAATAAGCAGTGCTGCTATAGTTTGTAGTACTCTCTTCGAGTTAAACATGGTTCCTCCTTATTTAATTTATTAAGGTATTTACCTCTCTTTATCTATTTTAAATTTACAATTTTGCCTACATAAATAATAAAAAACTTATTCCAGGCCTAAATAAATATGATTTTATAAAAGTCTGATTTTATGTTATTTAAATGAAAGAGCGGTAGTAGCCTATAAATTTAAAGCAAAAAAAAGCCTTGCGCTGTTCTGAACGCAAGGCTGTTCGTCATCTTTCTCAGAAAATATATATCAAAACATAATCCCTACTGCCAGAGAAATACCGCGGTTTCGAATAGAAACATCAAAGCCGATATCTCCAAAATCGCCCAGATCACCGTTCAGTTCTTCATCGAAAATATCTGTGTCGAATATATTGGAGAGGCCATAATCGTAGCGTAATTCAACAAAGAAATTACCAAAATTAACACCTGCACCAAAAAGCATTCCATAGCTTATGTCTTTAACTTCATCTGTAATATTCTCCTCTGTTCCGTCAAACTGCACCTTTGCATCAAGCAGATAACCTACATAACCGCCTGCGGTTAAAAATGGGGAGAGATTACCATCAAGAGGAATATTAACTTTAAGAAGCAATGGAACATCAATGTAACTCAACGTTACATCCTCATCAGAAAAGTCTACAAAATCATCAGCGCCACCACCTGAGTCCGAACCACCCTTTTGGATAAAGTTTATTTCCGGCTGAATGGATAGAAAATCATTAAGTGGTTTCTCCATAAAAATTCCACCGTGAAAACCCATCTGGGTGCCGCTGTCGAATGTTTCGGTTTCACTGAACCCCATAAAACTGATACTTGCCTCCCCTTTAATGCTAAAGAAGTTCAGCCCTCCTTTCAGCCCAAACCGGGTATCCTGAGCTTGAACGTCAGTGAATCCAAAGGCCATTAAGCAACCAATTAATAATGCTGGTAATAGTTTTTTCATGTCTCTGTTATATTTATTAGTCTGTTTCTAAATTTGTGATGATTTCGACAATCACCGTTACTACCTGATACACGAAAAAAGATGCTTCATCAGATCAATCTTTTTTCAGCTTTTTTTCTATCAATTCCCCTCGTTTTCGATTTCAACCCCCACTTTGTACCACCACTTAACTGAGAGCTGTTTATTAACCCAAATAGTGTTTTTTCCGGTAATTCAATTCACTGATCTTACGCTGTTTATTTTCTTTTACTTTCTGCTTGACAAAATAGGGGGCTTTAGGGTACATTGTGGGAAGAAGTGGGGGATAGTGGGAGAAATTGTCTGTATTCCGTTTTAGACTATCCTGATGAACTTTTAGCAATCAAAAACAGAGATCCTCGTGCCAAGCTTCAAAGGGCAATATGAACACAGTGTAGACAA
>REDS01000182.1 GCA_007693395.1 Balneolaceae bacterium
AATTAATTTCTAATTAACTTCAGGATCAGCTGAGCCTCCGCAGGTAGTTTGAAAAGTGATTTCGCAAATCATGTGAGGATCCCAACGGCACACCTCGAAAGTTCCTTCACCTGAAGCACATTGTTGAGTTTGCATACGGTAATGTTCCGCAAGTTGATATTGTGCATCCGCATCTTCTGATGATAGATGGATTATTATGATCAATGAAAAAGAAAATAGAATCAAAAACAGAAATGAAGATATTGTTTTTTAATTAATCATGCCTTTCACCTTTTATTGGATTATTTGTTAAAGATTAAATGCTAGATAATTATTTTTTCTAGAAAAGAACTCAAAATCTCCTTCAAAATGTACTTCAATTTTTTCCACTACGTTCATGCTTCTTTCTCCACTCTCGTGGAGTTACGCCTGTTCTGTTTTTAAATGTCATCGTGAATGAGTGTGGCCGCTCGTAGCCTACTGCATAGCCAACATCACTTATTGGTAAATGATTGAGGCGCTCATCCATTAATAACCATTTGGCAGCAGCAATACGATGATGAGTTATATATTCACCGGGAGACATTCCCACAAATCGCCTGAAGCGGCTTGAATAATTCTTTTGAGGTGTATGATTAAGGTCCTTCATTACAGATACATTAAATTCTGGCTGAAACAGATTTTTGTTTAGAAGATACAGGCCCCGGCTTACTTCATCATGCCAGTAAATTTTGGGCTGTGATAAGCTCTTCTGTTTATACTCATCAAGCAGGTGGCTTGAAACAATACGGGTTTTTTGAAAAGATACCGTTTGCTTATCTCCATTCTTCATGATGATGTAATGTTTGTTGTAGCTGGTGATGAACGGCAGATCAATGATAACTCATTGAGAATGCGTGTTTAAAAAACTCTCATCCATAATGATGCACATAAACCGAAAATGTTACAGAAATTTATTCTCAACAGGCAGATTTTGTTGTAATCAGAGCTATGTAGCTTTACAATGATGAAAATTCCCGCCTTTGCGCCTCTTCGCGCCCTTTGCGGTTATCCGTACAGATGGCACCGCCGGGAGCGCAAAGGGCACAAACGAGGACGTTTGCGCTATACTTTGTGCTGCTCTGTTTCTGAATTGCTTCGGGAAGATTTTCCAACCATCCATCAACTCTGACAGGATTCGCTGTGCTCAACTCTGTCAGGTTTTAAAGATCATTTCAAGACTCAGCATAACTGCTGCTATAATTACCTTCTGGAATTGTCTCATAAATCCAGGCGGAATTTAATAACCGTGGGGATGTCGTCTTTGGGCAGGTTCAGCAGGTAAAAATTGTCTTCTTCGTCTTTCCAGTTTACTAAAACTACAGACGGTTCGGCATCCCGTGCTACAGAGATAATATAACCACGGTCTGAAATTGTGCCATCCTCCTCAAAAATTTGCGCACTAATATCCAGCGTATTGCCCTCCTCCAGTGTGGTATCTCCTCCTCTCCACTCTCCGTAAAAATGGACAATCCGTCCGTCTGAAAGATAGTAAATACCCGCATCAATGCTGTACAGGCGCCCCCTGTGTGCATCACCTCCATAATAGATTACCTCTACGCCCGGAAATTTAATATATCGCTCATATTCTTCTTGGCTGCTGTAGATGTCAAAGGGGCCACTATGGGGCGGGGTTCCCTGCAAGGTACGGTACACTTTCCACTGCCCGTTTTTGCGTGCAAATTCGTAGAGCATTCCATTATAGACACCCGGTGAATAGACGAACCGCTGTTTGTTAGAAGTCATGTCGAAATCGCCTTGTATCCAGCCGAAACTGTTCCAGATAAAATGCTCATCCTCGGTGTAGCCAAGTTCCCGGAATGGGAAGAATGATTCGTGGTGTTCCTGAAAATCACGGCTGTAAATATGAAATAGTGGTCGGTCAAGTGGAGGGGGTTGATGTTCGGGTGAAGCACCATTTCTAAATAATCCAAGTGACTTATCATTATACCAGAATAATTTTTTTGGATAGTATTGAGACATTTGTGTAGTTAGATTTACCGGATGAGAATCGATTTGTAAACCTTCTGTAGTTAAATAAATATATTCAAATTTTCCTCTGTCAAAAACCCACAAAGTATCGGTTTCTACAAGCTCCATTCGATTTAAACTTTGAAATTCCCCTGGCCCTCTTCCTCGGCCACCTAAACTTTTAACATATTTTCCTTCTTTATTAAACACTTTTATTGTGAGACTGGCATGGTCACCAACGAAAATATTACCATTTTGATCGGTGCGAATGCCAATTGGCCGCCCCAACTGGTACTCTAATGGCTGGTCTGCCAGGCCGATTTCTGTAATAATTTCGATGGGTATGATTGAATCGGACAGTTTGGATTCTTCACACTCTCTATCTCTGTTGCACGATAAGATAAAAAGCATTAATACTGTAATATAAATCAGAGTCTGAAAATACGTATTCATATGAATTAACTATACACCTGCCATTTGTTATGGCAGGTGCTTGTTGTATAATATTTCTGTTACGCACTGCAAGGAACTGTCGGGTCAGCACATCCGGCACATTCTCCACAAAGAATTCCATCTGATTGGTCACAACCTCCTTTACACTCAGTTAAGCCGCAATAGCCTGCATTGGCACATCCATTTGGCGCTCCTCCACTGCCAAAAGTACAGGTACAGCAACCACTTGTGCAGCCTGATGAGGCTTCTTCCAGTTCGGGGAGGTTGAGGTCTGGCACCGGGTAGGCCATCTCTTCAATGGCTGTGTTTGTGTGCAGGCTGTTTGTTTCCGGGGCCAGTGTAAATGCACCGGCTACCAGAAGAAACAGCAGGGATAGTATCAGGGTGATGTTGGCATGATTTTTCATGGTCATTCTCCTTTTTTGTTGGTGGTTTTGGTTGGTACTACAGTTCTGTTCTTTGTTGAAGGTTCATCTGCAGGTTTATACCCAACTGCCCATACATGCTTTACCCTTGCAAGAAGTTCTTCCTTAGCTTCAAATGGCGTGGTAGTATTGGGAACGGGTTCACTGTAGAAAAGCTCTTTGGTTTCTGCATCCACAAACAGGATGTGTTGCAACGCCTCTGTTGCCCGTAATTCCTCTTCTTCATGTTTCAGTATGTAAGGAATATCAAGCCCGCTGGTATGCACAAAGTGAGCCACCCTCCATTCGGGTTCATTACTGAATAACAGCACCAGGGATTGTATGGCATCGTCAGCATCAATGGCGTCCCTCAGATCGGCCACATTGTTTAAACAGGGTGTGCACGCTTCCGGCGTCATGGCCATGACGGAAAGGATGGCCGCATCATCAGAAGCCTTTACATCTGCATCTGCCAGTAGTGAGTGAAAATCGAAACCAATATCCGTATCGGGGTGCTGATGGTTGTGCACAGCCGGTGGCAGAACTTCCGGAGCCGTTTCCCGGCTGTTGTATGCAATGGCCAGCAGGGCAGTCATCACAAACAGTGCACTTAACAGATATTTATTTCCGTTACTCATAGCAATTAGAATAGTATGCGTTTAAGAAGCTATTTCTATTCTCGTTAATAGATGCCAAAGAGTCAACATCTAAAAATACCCACTAAGTGGGTATGCCGGTTAGTATGAATAATCCCGGATTTTTCCGGCATAGGTTCTGCACCATCGTTCCAGGCTTCGATTGCCTTTTAGATTCAATTTTCTTTTGATATTCTTTCGATGGGTAAACACGGTAGAACGTTTATTACCGAGTCTGTCGGCTATCTCACTGCCCGAAAGGCCTTCGTTTATCAACTTCACCACCCGTATCTCCGTTTTTGTTAAATAACAGCGAAACGCTTCCTCAAAATGGATACTTTTGCCTGGTTGCTTATCTCCATTCTTCATGATGATGTAATATTTGTTGTAGCTGGTGATGAACGACAGCTCAATGAAAACTCATTGAGAATGCGTGTTTAAAAAACTCTCATTTATAATGATGCAAATAAACCGCAAATGTTACAACATTTATTCTCAACAGGCTGATATTGTTGTAATCAGAGCTATGTAGATTTAAAATGATGAAAATTCCTGCCTTTGCGCCTCTTCGGTTTTCTAAGCAGATTCCGGTTATGGGAAGATGTAACCGCCGGGAGTGCAAAGGGCACAAACGAGGACGTTTGCGCTATACTTTGTGCTACTCTGTTTCTGAAATGCTTCGAGAAGATTTTGTAGCCATCCATCGACTCTGACAGGATTCGCTGTGCTCAACTCTGTCAGGTCTTAATGATCTCTCAAGACTCAGGACTCAGGACTATCCCTTTCCCAAATTCCCATCAAAATCAGAATCAGTGTTAAACTGGTGCCCAGGCCCCAGATCACCACGATTGCCAGATCGGTCCAGAATTCGTTGGAGCCGAATAGAATTAGCGGAAGCAGTCCGCCCATGGTGGTTAGGGAGGTAATCATCACCGTGCGCATCTTGTTGCGGTACACCTGCACCCAGCTTCGCAGCCCGTGGATGCCCAGTCCGCGGCAGCGCTGTTTTTCGTGGATCAGCAGGATGGAGTTGTTCACCACCACACCCACAGCAAGCAGTGTACCCGCAATCGCTCCCTGGTCAAAATTGATATCGTGATACAATGCCCCCATCATTACCCCGATCAGGCTGAGCGGAATGGCCAGAATTACCACCAGCGGGTCGCGCCAGCTCTCCAGCAGGGCAGAAACAATCATCCATACACTTAAAACAGTTAATAAAAGCAGCAGCAGGTAGTTATCAAGCTGATCGGACTGGCCCCAGGAGAAAAAACCGCCGCCATATTGAATAGAGGCTCCCACAGGTACAGGCACCTCATCAAGTACCGATTCTATGTAATTGCTGGCAAGCCTTGGCGGACCCAAAAAATCGACCGCGAGACTGCGACTGTATGACTGATTTTCCCGGATGATCTGGTTCATGGTCTGCTCACGGGTTAGCTGTGCCACCTCGCTGATTTTAAACAGATTGTCGCCTGAACGGCGAGCACGGTCTAAAAAATCCTCTTCATAACCGGTTTGGGCCTGGTTACTCCCTACCAGGTACATCCGTTCGCCGTTCATCTCTACCTGCCCGCGAATATTCGTTGGGTTCACATCAAGCTGAATTGCTTCTAACAGCTCCCTGCGGTTTAATCCCTTCATGGTCAGTGTTTCATCATCCAGGTTGAGCACATACTGGAACATATCATTTCTGCCCCAGCCAACGGCGTGTATGTCCACATCCTGCACTCTTGGATTTCTCTTCAATCGCGCGGAGATATCTTCAGCCAGTAAGAGCAATTCATCATACGAAAAACCACGAAGTGTTATACGCTGCCCTGAAAACCCGCCGCCAAAACCGGTGCTGAATCCATCATCCAACCCGCTTACCGAAATGGCAGAATTCCCTATTTGTGTGGCAAGATAGATCGCTTCCGAATAATATTGATATGGTTCAGAACGGTAGAGATAATCGTCTTTAATGTAGAAGAAAAGCCTTGCACCAAAATACTCGGAGATGTCGGTTTCAAAATAGTCGAATGCATCAGCGTAGGGGAGTGCAATCGTCTCAAAATCGCGGGCCATTTTATCAATCTCCTCCATTGGTGTACCTTGCGGTGTGCGGATGTTGATGAAAATACGTTCCTGTTGCTGGCCTCTCCAGGGGGTGCCAAAATAGGTTTCGTTGAAAAACTTATAGGTCAGCCCTCCGATCACAGGATCGATATCGCTGCGGTTGTCAAAGTAGGTGCGGGTAAATTCGGGCCAGCGGGTTTCTTCCCAGTCGGGTTCATCAATGGCAAAGAGGGGGATTCCGAAAAGAGCAATCAGCCCGATGTAAAAAGCCCAACGAAGTTTACGCCGCCAGTAAAACGTTCTAAGTAGGAGGGCATTTAACCACCGGTTCAGTTTTTTCTTTAATCCCCGTTCCTCTTTTTTTATGGTGCCCGGCACCAGCCATATGAGGGAATAGGGAATCCAGCTCAAAGCAATAAGCACGGATGATACAAGAGTTAGGGTAAGTGCTACAGCAAGTGGTACAAGAAAAAGCTGAAGCTCTTCCATGGCAAAAAAGAGTGGGATAAAAATACCCACAGTGGTAAGGGTACTTCCCAGAACAGGAACCAGGGTGTAGGGAAGTTCACTGCGGATATGATCGAGCCGTTTTTCCCTGTCGGGCGGCAGTTTTGGGTTTAACTGTTCAAAAACCACCACGGCATTGTCAATAATCATCCCAAGGGCAACGGTGAGGCCGGCCAGGGTGAGTACATTTAGGGTGTAATCGAGAAAAAAGAGGATACTTAAGCTCATTAGAAGCGAAAAGAGAATGCTTCCAAGGATCACAAACGGTGCCCTGAAGCGGCGTATAAAAATCAGCAGGATCACAAAAACAAAAAGAAGGCTGAATGCCGACTGGTATTGGAGGTCGCCGAATTGAGCACGTAGATCTTCTGTTGAATCGCGCTCGAGCTGAAGGGTAATGTCATCGGGCAGTGCGGCTGCAATCCGCTCCATTTCGGCCCTCATGGTTTCGGCCAGGCCCATAGCGTCCGACCCGCTTTCGCGGACAAAAATCATGGTGAGGGCCGGTTTACCGTTCAGCCGTTTCAGGCTTTTTACGGGGTAGTCTTCGATTTCAACCCTGGCAATGTCGGCCAATACAATCTGCCGGGTGCTGTTGGGAACGGTGATTTTCATCTGCCTGATCTCTTCTACCGACTCAAACTGCGGCGGGATGAGCATGCTGAGCCTTGTGCTGCTCTGCTCCACAAAACCGCTCGATCTCCAGTTGAGCCTGTCTCTGATCTGCATCAGGATTTGTTCAGGATTAAACCCGTAACGCTCCAGGAGGGGAGTATCGAAGCGCACGGTGAGGGCCGGATCCTCAGCACCCTGTATGTCGATTTCTGCAAGCCCTTCGTGGCCCAGTAGCTGCAGGCGGATCTGCTGTGTGGCAAACTGGTAAAGTTCTCTTGAAGAACGATCGCCGCTGATCGACCATGCCATAAAGGTCTCCTGCTCCTGGAGCTCCTGTGGGATAGATCGGTTGATATTCGGCTGGCGGATTTGAGGAGGGAACTCATCCCTTAGTCCATACAGATACTCCTGGAGTTCAAGGATACGGTACTCAACCGGTGTGCCTTTTTCAAACGTGATGGTTACACTAGAGCGCCCCTCATTCGATACCGACCTGATCCGCTCTACATTTCTCAGGCGGGTAGCCACAGACTCAACGCGCCGTGTAATCTCCTGCTCCATAACTTCGGGAGATGTACTTCCCCAGGTATAACTCACCGTAACCGAAGGCAGCCGCAAGTCGGGAGCCATCTCCATCGGGATGTTCATCCACGCAACCACCCCAACTATAGCAATAAGCATATAGCTGAGAGAGATGAAATATTTTCGGCGGAAGATCTCGCGCATAATTTTTTACATAGATTTTGCTAAGGCAACGATTCTCCCCTCCTTTTTAAGGAGGTGCTGGGGGTGGTTAATTCAGGCCTTTTCTTCAATTTCGATTTTTATTTCCTTTGCACGTTCTTTAAAAATGTCTTCAAGATGAATAATGACACCCTCATAATCTTCTTCAAAATCCAGATTTTCAATTCTAATCACTTTGACCCCCTCAGATTTAAGGAAGTCATCTTTTTCTCTGTCTTTTTTGATCTTCTCATTGAAGTAATGGATGTCTCCATCAATTTCAATCGCCAGTTTTAGCTTATGGCAATAAAAATCAATAACATAGTTTTTAATTCCATATTGTCTTCTCACCTTAAATCCATACATCTTCTTTCCTTTGAGGTCATTCCATAAACGTACTTCCCACTTCGTCATGTGTTTGCGAAGGTATTGGCGTTGTTTTTTTGTTTTCTTTGGGTTTAACATATTGATGCTATTCATAAATCTATACAGATCTGAGGGCGGGTGTGATTAGCAGTAAAATTTGTTAAAAATCGAGGTACAAATAATGGGGTTAAGTTCCCGGACACAATTGGAAAATTTTTATGGATTCATTTTTTGGGCTTTACTCAACCACCCCTCAGTCCCCTCCCCCGAAAAGATCGGGATCTTTGACTTGCGAAGGCGGGGAGTTCTTGCTCATTTCAATTTAAGTGCCTTTTCACTTTTCACTTTTGCCTTTTCCCTTTTCACTCCAAAACCTCTTCCCTCACAATCTGCCCGGCCATTCTTGGCCTTACATTCTGAAGATGACTGATGGCGAAATGGCGGTCAACAGCGATGGTGTCTCCGGGAGCGATATCATCGTGATTGATGACAGCCCACTCCGATGTTGCATACTCCGGCTCAACATAGATCCACTCCACTCTTTCACCGTTCAGTTTAAACAGAAGTGTGCGGCCACCGTCCCGTTCCAGGATGGCTGCGCGGGGTACGCGGGCAATACCGCTGTGTGTCTCTATTCTGATTCTTCCTTCCACAGTCATACCCGGGCGCAGAATACGATTTCGATTCACCACTTCAACTACCACCTGCCCGGTTTTACTTTGCGAATCAACTACCGGCGAGAGCGACCGGATGGTTCCCTCTTTTCTCTCACCCGACGGGGTGATCAGTTCGGCGATCATTCCGCGCTGCAGGCGGTTCAGTTCCGATTCCAGTACATCGAATCGGATCAGCACGGTAGTGTCGTCGATCAACCTGCCCAGTTCACTTCCTGATCCGATAAATGCCCCGGGAGAAATACGTTCCGGGGCCGACAGCTCTCCTGAAAAAGGTGCTGTAATGTTTGTGTAGGAGAGGTCAAGCTCTGCTCGTTCTACTGAAAGCTCAGCCGCAGCGAGCCCCGTACTGATTCTCACCATCCGGTCGTCATTACCATCTCCGCTGCCACCCCCGCGGGCCTGCCGCTGGCGGGTTTCGATATTGTAGGCCACTAATGCTGTTTCATACTCGTTTTCAGCCTGCTGAAGCTGATACCTCCACTCCTGCTCATCAAAAGCGAGAATAGTCTGGCCCTGTTCAACGCGGTTTCCGTCATCAAGACGGCTCTCAGTAATAAAACCGCTGATTCGCGGACGAATGATAATTTCACGAATCGGCTCAACGATACCCTGGCTTTCGATGTGTATATGAAGCGGCCGATCATCAGCAATCGCAAAAACCACATCGGGGCGTATATCCACATCATCAGGACGTTCTGGGCGCTCCCGCTCATCGGCTCCCGCGCAGGAGGTGAGGGTTATTAGGGTCAGAATGATTATTAGTTTTTTCATGCTAAAAAGGTTCATTTTTTTCCAATTTATGATGAGTGAAAAGTGAAAAGGCAAAAGTGAAATGTTACTTCATGGCAGAAAGCATAGCGAAAATTTCATTGGCCAATTGTTCAAGTTCAGTGATATCATCATTCCTTAGATATCCCAATTCCATGCTTATAACGATTTGTGTATCGATCTCCACCAAAGAGGAACGAGCTATTTCATAGAAACGGCTCCTCTCACTTTTTGATTTTCGCGAAGAGCCTTCCGCAATATTTGATGGAACCGAAACAGATGCCCGCCGAAGCTGGCTTGTTAATCCATACAATTCTTCTTTTGGAAAACTAATCGTTAATGAGTAGATAGCCTTCACCAGTTCAATACTCTTAACCCAAGCGTTTAACTTTTTATGATTTAACTGAAGCATAAGTACCTTTTTTAAATTAGTGGTTTTAAGTATGAACCAAATCCACCCAATTCCTTACAAAAACTCTTTTCACTTTTCACTTTTGCCTTTTCACTTTAAAAACACGTTCAACTCTGCAAGGAGGCGGAAAAACACCACCACTCTTGCAGGTTTCACTTCTCACTCCCCTTCTCCACCCACCCAAAAATCACCGGAATCAGGTAGAGCGTTAAAATGGTGCTGGTAATCATTCCGCCCATCAGCGCCAGCGCAAGTGACTGACGGAAGGCGTACCCTTCTCCGAATGGTATTAACATTGGAAGCAGGCCTAAAATTGTGGTAATACTGGTCATCACCACGGGGCGGAAGCGATGCTTGCCGGCCAGTTTGATCGCCTTACGCAAGTTGCCGGTATCGGCCAGGTAGCGGCGCATGAAATCCACTTTCAGGATGGAGTCATTCACGGCGATCCCCGTTAATATCAGAATTCCCATAAAAGACATCGCATTCAGGCCGGTTCCTGAGATCCACATAATCAGCAGGGACCCAACCCAGGCAAAGGGCACAGCCAGGATGATGATCAATGGATATTTCAGGTTTTCGAACTGAACAGCCAGGATAATGTAGATGATGAGAATACTGAGCAGCAGCAGCTTGCCCATGTCGGTCATCAGGTTTTGTACCATCAGCGCGTTCCCGGCTACCTGTACCTCCTGCCCGGTGCTGCGCATAAAATCCGTAATGGTTTCCATGGTTTTGCCCCGGTTCCACCACCAGTCGGAAAGGTCCCAATCAGCTACATAGCTCAATACAGGAGTCTGATCCACCCGCTCGAGTTGCTCCGGTTCGGATGCCCGTTCTATCGCAGCAAGGTAGCTGAGAGGAATTTCCCTGCTTCCCAGCCTCAGGGTAATCTGATCCGGATCATATATCTGTGACTGCCTGCCCATCAGGCGAATACCAATCCGCTCGTCCTCGCGGGTCCAGTCGGTTACGAAACTCCCCCGGGTAATCGACTCCAGATAACGGATCACCTCCTGCTCATTCACGCCAAGCTGAAGCATACGGTCGGTTCTGAACCTCAGGTTCCAGGTATCTACCATCTGTTCATACTGTTTCCTCAGCTCCACGGAAAGCCCGGCTTCCTGCAGTTTTTGCTCCAGTTCGGCTGACATCCGTTCACTCTCCACACGGTTCATCCCGATCATGCGAAACAGCACCGGGGGCTGATCTGCACCGATAAGAGCACTCCAGCTTTGGGTTGAAGCGACCGGTTCTACGGTCCATCCCGGGAAGTCACGATTAAATTGCTGCAATACATCCTCAACCCAACGGGCTTCTCCGTAACCCTGTACGGGTACAGATATGGTAAACTTGTTCAGCCCCTCGCGAGCCAGGTTTGCGAGATTGGTCTGATCGGTGAATCCACCCTCAATCTGGATGCGCCCGCCGCCCAGTCTGTCAGCCTGCAGCCGTGTTTTCAGCGCATCGGCTGCCTGCATGGTTGATGGGAGGGAGGTGTTGCCCGGAAGCTGAACCCGGTATGTAACCAGACTCGGTTCATCTTCGGGAAGCATATTTTTGGGTACCACCATAAAGGCATATCCCGCCGCTGCGATCAGAAATGTGGCAAGCAGAAGCATCAGCGCCGGCCGCTTAAGTACCCGCTGAAGGCTGCCTTCATACCAGACAAGCATGTTGTCGAAAAATTTACGGGTGTTTAGCTGCCCGTCTTCTTTACCCTCGCCGGCTCTTTTTGCCCTTCGCTCCAGAATTTGCACCACCAGAACCGGAAGGATGATCAATGCAACAAACAGAGAAGCCAGCAAACTGATGGAGAGGGTATAGGCCTGATCCTGGAAGAAAGCTCCTTCAAACCCACCGAGAAAAATCAGCGGCAGAAATACCGAGATGGTGGTAAATGTTGACGCCGTTACTGCCAGGGCGATCTCTTTGGTACCCACCTTTGCCGCACGCTTTACCGTTTTGGACATCGGCATGTGGCGGTTGATATTTTCGAGTACCACAATGGCATTATCCAGCAGCAGGCCGATGCCGAGGGTGAGTCCGCTCAGCGATACGATATTGAGCTGAATACCCGAGGTGAACATCACAAAAAAGGTGATGAAAATGGAAACAGGTATGGCGAT
>REDS01000075.1 GCA_007693395.1 Balneolaceae bacterium
GCGCGCTTCAGCAGTATCTGCCCGGCGATGGACTCACAATCGCATGGCCTCTTTACACATTTGTGGGAGCCTTCATTGTGATTACTGTGGCCAACCTTACCTGTTATGTGCGAACAAAAATGAAGTGATGGTGCGAAAGGGGATGGGATCCTAGATCAGGAGTCGCCGAAGATACGTTTCAGAATTTCTGATGCAATCTGCTGCTTACTGCCTGAAAAAGTTTCTTCAGAATCTCGTCCAAACAGGTGGATGGTGTTTGTATCTATGCCAAATCCGGAGCCGCTTTCATTCAGGTTATTTGCACAAATCCAGTCAATATTCTTCCCGGAAAGTTTAGCGATGGCATTCTCCCTGAGATTCTCCGTTTCCATCGCAAAACCAATGAGAACCTGATCAGGCTTTCTGTTTTTGCCCAGCCATTTAAGTGTATCAGGGTTCTGCTCAAGTTCTATCTGAAAGCTTGTGCGATCCTTTTTTACTTTATGAGGATGAGATGCAGCCGGTTTAAAATCGGCAACGGCAGCTGCCATGATAATTACATCCGCATCGGAGTGAGATTTCATCACGGCAAAGAGATCATCCGCTGAAATGAATGATTCTGTATGGAAGCGATCCAGGCCGGCTGATTGAATCGGCCCATGAACGAGGGTAACACTACCACCAAGTGACCGCGCAGCTTCAGCCATAGCAATTCCCATTTTCCCCGAACTGGGATTCGATAAAAACCGAACAGGATCTAAAAACTCACGCGTTGGGCCGGCTGACACAACTACTTTTTTGCTGGTCAAAGGCCCCTTAATGGCATGTTTTTTAATGATTTCATCAGATTTTTCCAGAATTGTATCGTATTCCGGTAATCGCCCCTTATCCTCAAGTCCGCTGGCCAGGTAGCCGGTTTCCGGCTCGAGGATGTAGAAATCCATTTCTGAAGCTTGTTTCAGGTTTTTCACCACTGCCGGGCTCTCATACATTTCACCGTCCATTGTGGGGCAAATAAGGATGGGGCTGCGCGCAGCAAGTACCGTTGAGGTGAGCATATTATCGGACTGCCCGTGCACAATCTTTGAGAGTGTATTCGCCGTGCAGGGTGCAATTACAAAAAGATCGGCCCATTCACCCCAGTGGATGTGCTTGGTCCAGCTTGTATCCGGTTTGTTATCGTTAAAAACATCAATGGCAACCTCGTGGCGGCTGAGGGCAGAAAAGGTTTCGGTGCCGACAAAGCAGGTGGCAGAAGGGGTCATAATCACTCTCACTTCAGCACCGGATTTTTGAAACTCTCTGAGCAGGTAAACTGCCTTATAAGCAGCAATACCACCGGTAACGCCTAATAAAATGCGTTTACCGGTAAACATAATCAGAGTTCAGTCTTGGGATATCGAAAAGTAACTTTTTCGTCGAGCATTTCATCTACAGCTCTTCTTGTTGCATGTGGAAGCTGCTCGAACGCTTTTGAGATCTGCTCTTGCTCTTCGTTGAAGGTGAATTCGTCTTCATCTTCAAACCCTTCGAAGTACTTCAGTTTCTCGTCGAGTTCGAGCTTTTCCTGGGCTGCAATCTGGCGGGCTCTTTTCGAAAGAATTACAATTTTTTCGTATTTATTTGTTGCCTCGGGCCCAAAATCTTCAACATCAAGTGTTTTTATCGGCATGGTACTTAGTTATTAATAAATGTTTTAACAATCTGTTTAATCTCTTTATAGGCAGTTTCAAGGTCGTCGTTAATCACTACCTTGTCGAACCTGCTTGCAAAGTCAATCTCTTCAACTGCCCTGCTTAATCGCACCTGAAGTGAATCGTGATCCTCAGTTCCTCGGGAGATTAAACGGTTTTTCAGAGTATCAATCGATGGTGGGGAAATAAACAGAGTGAGTGCCTCATCTCTGTAAATTTTCTTCACATTTAGCGCTCCCAGTACATCAACGTCAAGCAAAATAAAATATCCTTTTTTTAACTCATATTCAACGCTCTCGCGAAGGGTGCCATAGAGGGTACCGTTATAAAACTCTTCCCACTCAAGAAATGCACCGTCATCAATTTTTTTTCTGAATTCATCTGCAGAGAGAAAATGGTAGTGAACGCCATTCTCTTCACCAATTCGAGGTGGTCGTGTAGTGGCACTTACAGAAAACTTCAGCAGGGGAAAATCACGAAGAAGCCGTTTCGTCATGGTGGTTTTGCCGCCGCCACTCGGGGATGCCAGGATTACTATTTTGCCCCTTTTACTCAACGTTTTGAACCTGCTCCCGAATCTGTTCCAGCTTCTCCTTACCGAGCACTATGTGCTGTGATATAGTGGAATCATTTGCTTTTGAACCGATGGTATTCAGTTCCCGGTTTATCTCTTGAGACAAAAAGTTAAGCCTTCTCCCCACAGGATTATCACTGCTGAATGCTTTAAGGAAGAACTTCAGGTGGGAATTTAGCCGGATGATCTCTTCATTGATGTCCATTTTATCGGCAATCAGGGCAATCTCAAGCTCAAGCCGTTCGGGGTCTATCTGATCATCAGACAGCAGGTTATTAATTCTGGTCTGCAACTTTTCACGTACTTCCGGCACTCTGTTTTCAGAGAGTTTTTCTACCTCCTTCACAATGTCTGCAATTCCTTTAATCTGGTTTGCAAGATCATTTTTTAGCTCTTCACCTTCCTGATTTCTCATCTCATTCAGGTTATCAAGCGCTAAATCGATCGCGTTAGCCGTACAATTCCAGATCATTTCGATTTCATCTTTATCTTCCTCTTTCGACTTAAAGATTCCGTCAAATTGAAAAATATCCTGCAGCTGAACCGGTTGCTGTATATTTGCTGCAGACCTGATGTTTTCAAGGATTGTGCCGTACGCTTTAACCAGTTCTTCGTTGTAGGTTACATCAACGCCTGTCTTTTCCATATTCTCAACATTTATAATCAGGTGAACTTTTCCGCGTGAGAGCTTTTTTTGAACTATTTCTTTGATGCTGAACTCGTGCTGCTGGATGATTTGAGGCATTCTTGATGAGATATCAAGATAGCGGCTGTTCAGTGTTTTAACTTCAACGGTAACCTGGAATCCGTTTGAGGAGGCTTCACCCCGCCCAAAACCTGTCATCGATCGGATCATGTAAATGATTTAATAATTATTTGATTTGCCTGAAAATACTAAAGTAACTACACCAAAGCCCAACAATTATCAGATCGAGGCAATCAGATTGTCGGCAAGTTTTTTTGCCTCAGCTGCAGTTTTTGCTTCACTATACACGCGAACTATTGGTTCGGTATTTGATTTTCTGAAGTGAACCCATCCGTCTTCAAAATCAATCTTTACACCATCTGTTCTGTTGGGATTTTGTCCGCTATACTTCTTCGCTACTTTCTCGAGGAGTTCATCCGCATCGGTGCCAAGTTTACTGAGTTCAATTTTCTGTTTGCTCATTTCATATTCAGGCAGTGTATCACGGTAATCTGAAGCCTTCACACCAAGCTCTGCCAGATGTTGCAGAATCATTGCTGTACCAACAAGTGCATCACGGCCCGGGTGGAGGTCGGGATTAATCACACCGCCATTCCCTTCACCGCTAATTACGGCACCTTTCTGTTGCATCACTTTTACCACATTGATCTCC
This sequence comes from Balneolaceae bacterium, assembly GCA_007693395.1. Taxonomy (GTDB): domain Bacteria; phylum Bacteroidota; class Rhodothermia; order Balneolales; family Balneolaceae; genus Rhodohalobacter. The sequence continues at coordinate 3,606 of REDS01000075.1, forward strand.
CCAACTGCAGCCCTGTGGCAGATGTGGCCAAATTTTTTTGAAATATCATCAGCCGCACGTGAAGAAGAGAGATTTGTGGCGGTATCTCCGGGGGTTTTGCCAAGCATAAAATCGAAAGCGGCTACCTGAGTGTACTCCTCGCCGAAGAGGCGGCCGTTTTCATCAACCAGTGCAAGGCGGTCTGCATCGGGATCTGTAACAATTCCAAGATCACAGGGATTGTTTTTGATAAAATCACAGATCTCTGTGAGGTGCTCCGGCAGAGGTTCGGGGTTATGAGGAAAAATCCCGTTTGGTTCGCAGTGAAGTTTGTGTACTTGTAAGCCAAGTTTTTCGAGCAGCTTTGGAAGGGCAACAGAACCGGCTCCGTTTACGGCATCCACTGCAACGGTAAAGTTTTTCTGTTTGATAGATTCAACATCGATGTAAGGGAGTTCAAGTATCTTTTCTATGTGATATTCAATTGCACTGCTATCGGTTGAAATGCTCCCGATTTCATCAAACATTTTATATGCAAAAACACCTTTCTCTGCAATATCAAGAACCTCGCGCCCCTGCTCTGCATCCAGGAATTCACTTTTGCTGTTCAGTAATTTCAGGGCGTTCCACTGAGCTGGATTGTGGCTTGCTGTAAGAATAATACCGCCGGCAGCATTGTGTTTCAGCACACCCATTGCAACAGTTGGAGTGGGGGCAATACCCACTTTTATTACATCGCAGCCAACGCTCTGCAGGGTTGCGCAAACAATATCTTCGCAAATCTGGCCTGTAACACGGGAGTCGCGACCAACCACAACTGTGCCCCCATCAAGCCAGGTTCCGTAAGCGGCTGTAAATGTAACAAGGTTTTCAGGGTTTAGATGAGACCCGAAAATTCCGCGAATTCCCGAGACCGATATCATTAAAGACATAGAAATTTCTTTTAGGTTAGTACTACTACTTCTGTGTAACGTTTTTTTGGAAAAGTGTAATTATTTCTTGCTTGTCCATTTGGTATCTGCCACGCCACTTACTTGGTTCTCGAAACGAGCCATCACAAACAGAAGATCCGAGAGGCGGTTCAGGTATATAACGGCTGCATCATTTACGGCATCCGTTGTTTTGGTTTCTACCGTAAAGCGCTCTGCCCGCCTGCATACTGTTCTGGCGTGATGGAGCTCTGCCGCAGCGGGGGTGCCACCCGGTAAAATAAACGCCGTTAGAGCGGGCAGCTTTTCATCGAGAGTGTCGATCCAGCCTTCAAGCATTTCGATTTGGTTATTGCCAATGCGTTCAACTTTATCCTCTTTGGAAAGGGGAGTGGCAAGATCAGCTCCAAGCGTGAAGAGCTGGTTCTGAATTTTATTTAACATCTCTTTGCCAATACTGCTTACAGTGTGCGTCAATACCACGCCGAGTACAGAGTTGAGTTCGTCAACCGTACCGTAAGCATGAAGCCGGTTGTGATTTTTTTCGATTTTTGTGCCGCCAAAGAGAGAAGTGTGGCCTTTATCGCCTTTTTTAGTATAAATCTTCATGGATGAAATTTTTGATGTAAGGTACTAAGCTTCGTTGTGTTAATCAGATTTAATCTGTGGTGTGGAATGTTTTTTCTTCGATAGAGAAATCGTTCAAAAGATGTCTGAATGATTTAACCGCATTTTCAAAATCGGCAGCATCCGAAGTATTGCATCCAAGTTTTAAAGTGATTGAAGCCATGTATTTTGATTCAAGTTCTATGAGTGTAAAACTGTTTTTAAGTTTATCAATGTAGCTTTGCAGATTGTAATTATAATTAAACCGATAGGTTTGTATAAGAGTTACTTTTTTGAGATTTGCAATTTCAACCGCTTCCTTTGCACTCGCTGCATAAGCCTCAATCAACCCGGCTTTGCCCAGCTTGGTTCCTCCGTAATAGCGAACCGAAATGAAGAGAGCATTCATCAAATTGTATGACCGAAGTGTGTTCAGTATAGGCAACCCGGCTGTGCCTCCGGGTTCGCCATCGTCGTTGGCAAACTCCTCAGGTTCATTCGGGTTTATAATGTATGCATAGCAGTGGTGAGTGGCGGCAGGATGCTCATTTTTTATGGCTTCAAGAGATTTTTCCACATCAGGCTGGCTTACTGCCGGACACAAATACCCAAGAAACTTTGAGCCTTTTATTCTGAAATCTGATCGATAAATCTCAGTAACTGTAAACACGATAGTGGATTATAGAATGTTGAATTTTAGGGCAATTTAGACCCTTTCTTAATAAGGATAAACCAGCCTCTAAATACTCATTTATCTTGCCTTTTATACCAAAAGAGACGAATTTATAAGTCTAAAGAATTAAAGGGAACTCAGAAAAAACTACCCTGTTTTTTGCCCCCATAACAGCTCACATAATAGTAAGAAACTATGCCATCACTTATTGAAGCGTTTCAGTCTCAGGTTGGCCGAAAAATATTAACGGGTTTAACCGGATTTTTGCTCGTCTTTTTTATCATTTTTCATCTTGCCGGCAATCTTGCCATTTTTGGCGAGCCGGATGCCATGAACAGTTATTCACAATTTTTGCACGATCTTGGCCCCCTGCTTTGGGTAGCCCGAATAGGTTTATTGCTTATTTTTGTGATTCACGCATACATTGGCATATCAATCTGGATTAACAAGAGAAAAGCACGGCCACAGCAGTATAAGGTTTACAGCAGCAAAGGCGGTCCAAGCCGTCAGGGTTTAAGCTCACGAAGCATGGCGTTTACAGGCGTTGTACTTCTTATTTTTGTGGTAGCCCACATTAATACCTTCGCACTTGGCGATATGGATACGGTTTTAATTGATGGCCGTGAAACACACGATATAAAATCACTGGTTATTGATACCTTTCAAAATCCAATCTATGCATTTGGATATACCATTGTAATGATTCTGCTTGGGGCACACCTTGGCCATGGAATCTGGAGCGCATTTACATCTCTTACGTTACGTAGTAAAAAAGCGTCTGCAACTATATACACTATTGGTGTTGTTGTAGCTGTGTTGTTGGCGGTTGGTTTCCTGTTTATACCGCTTTATATCTACTTTGGCGGCGGCTGCGATGCAGCACTTATCCATTGTAATTAAGTTTTAACAGATCAAAAGAAAGATTATGAAATTAGATCCTAAAATACCTTCAGGCCCATTAGCTGAAAAGTGGACAAAACACAGAAACGATATTCACCTTCTTTCACCAAACAATAAGAGAAAGCATAAGGTAATTGTTGTTGGTACAGGATTGGCAGGTGCATCTGCAGCTGCAAGTTTATCAGAACTGGGATACAGTGTTGAAGTATTCAGTATTCTCGATTCGCCCCGCAGAGCTCACAGTATCGCTGCGCAAGGTGGAATTAATGCGGCAAAAAATTATCAAAATGATGGCGATAGTGTTTGGCGCCTTTTTTATGATACAATCAAAGGTGGCGACTATAGAAGCCGCGAAGCCAATGTGTACCGCCTTGCAGAAGTATCGAACTATATCATTGATCAGGCTGTAGCTCAAGGTGTGCCTTTTGGCCGAGAGTATGGCGGCTTGCTCGATAACCGTTCATTTGGTGGTGCACAGGTATCACGAACGTTCTATTCGCGCGGGCAAACAGGTCAGCAGCTTCTTCTTGGTGCATACCAGGCCATGATGAAGGAAGTTCATTCAGGCCGGGTAAAAATGTACAATCGTCATGAAATGCTCGATCTTGTTCTTGTGGATGGCAAAGCACGTGGTATCATCACCCGTGACCTTGTAAAAGGAACCGTTCATAGATTTGAAGCAGATGCCGTAATTCTCTGCACAGGCGGCTATGGAAACGTGTTTTATCTCTCCACGAATGCTAAAAACTCGAATGCTACGGCAGCATGGAGATGCCACAAACGCGGGGCAGCTTTTGCAAACCCATGTTTTGTGCAAATTCACCCAACCTGTATTCCGGTTTCCGGTGATTATCAGTCGAAACTTACACTGATGAGCGAAAGTTTGAGGAATGATGGCCGTGTATGGGTGCCAAGAAACAAGGATGAGAAGCGCCATCCAAATGATATTCCTGAGGAAGATCGTTACTACTATCTCGAAGAGAAATATCCAAGCTTTGGAAATCTTGTGCCGCGGGACGTTGCATCACGTAGTGCCAAAATGGTTTGTGATGAAGGCCTTGGTGTAGGCGATACCGGTCTTGCTGTTTATCTTGACTTCCGCGATGCAATCAAACGCGACAGCAAAGAGGTTATAGAAGCCAAGTACGGTAATCTTTTTGATATGTATCAGAACATCACCGATGATAATCCATACGAAATGCCGATGCGTATTTTCCCGGCAGTGCACTACACAATGGGTGGCCTTTGGGTAGACTACAACCTGATGAGTAACATTCCGGGCCTGTTTGTAGCAGGTGAGGCAAACTTCTCTGATCATGGTGCCAACAGGCTTGGTGCAAGCGCATTGATGCAGGGTCTTTCCGACGGGTACTTCATCGTTCCTTATACTGTAGGTAACTATATTGCCGATGTTGACCTTCCGAAAGTGAGTACTGAGCATGAAGCTTTCGCTGAGGCTGAAGACAGCTCCAAGAAAATCATGGATAAACTGCTTGCAGTTAAAGGCAACAAAACCGTGATTGAATTCCACAGAGAACTTGGAAAGATCATGTGGGATAAAGTTGGTATTTCACGAAGCAAGGAGGGCCTGGAGTCTGCAATTAAAGAGATTAGGGCACTTCGCGACGAGTTCTGGGAGAATGTAAATGTACCGGGTGATGCAAATTACTACAATAAGTACCTTGAGTTTGCTTATCGCGTGGCTGATTACTTTGAGCTTGCTGAGCTGATGGCAATTGACGCTCTCGACAGAGGCGAATCTTGTGGCTGCCACCTACGTGATGAATATCAAACCGAAGAAGGCGAAGCTCTCAGAAATGATAAAGAGTATGCATTTGTTTCTGCATACGAGTTCCTTGGAGTTAATGGTAAGCTCGAAACCAAACTCCATAAAGAACAACTCGAGTTCGAGTTTGTTGAATTGAAACAAAGAAGCTATAAATAACAGGATATTTTTATGAGTTTGATGACAATAAACCTTAAAGTTTGGCGCCAAAAAAACGCAGAGACACCCGGAAAATTCGAAGACTATAAGCTTGATGGCGTAAGCGAGCACATGTCGTTTCTGGAAATGCTGGATGTGCTGAACGAGAATTTAATTAAAGAAGGAAAAGATCCTGTTGAGTTTGACTACGATTGCCGTGAAGGTATTTGTGGCTCCTGCAATATGGTAATTAACGGCCGTGCACACGGGCCAAAGCATAAAACAGCGGCATGCCAGCTCCACATGAGAACATACAACGATGGTGATACCATTGTAATTGAACCTCCAAGAGCAGCTGCTTTCCCAATTATTAAAGACCTTGTGGTTGACCGCTCTGCATTCGACAGAATTATCGAAGCGGGTGGTTATATCTCAGTGAAAACCGGAGCAGCACCAGAGGCTAACCTTATTCCTGTGCCGCAAGATACGTCTAATGAAGCATTTGACTATGCCACCTGTATTGGTTGTGGTGGCTGTGTGGCTGCCTGCCCAAATTCATCGGCAGCACTCTTTACAGGTGCTAAAATTGCACACCTTAACAGCTTGCCACAGGGACAACCCGAGCGCGATAAGCGAACGGTTGCCATGGTTGACCAAATGGCAAAAGAAGGTTTCGGCGATTGCTCAAATTATGCCGAATGTGAAGCTGTATGCCCGGTTGGAATCAGTATTTCATCCATAGCAGCTATGCGAAGAGATTATATAAAAGCAATTTTCTGATACTGATCTGAATTGTTTGATTATAAACTATACTTCTATAAATTTGAGAAGGCTTTGATGAAAGAATCAAAGCCTTTTTTATTTCAATTTGTAGCTTAATCTTCATGAAAAAACTGAAACTATATTCACTATTTGTTTTACTAATTCTCTTCTTTGGACATTTTAACATAGCGCAATCACAAGAACTCCAGGTTGCCATTGAGTTCGATCTGGGAGTACCGCAAGGTGAGTTCAGTGATCAACTAGACAAACTTGGCTGGGGGTTAAATATAATGGGTGGTTATCGTTTTGGTGATACACCATTCATGCTTGGCCTCGAATTTGGGTTTATGAATTTTGGCCGTGATGTGAGGGATGCCCCCTTAAGCACAACCATTCCCGATTTACGTGTTGAAGTGGAAAACAGCTATAACTTGCTCCATGGCGATTTACTGCTAAGGTTAATTCCTCCCCCAACTACAGTAAGGCCATATATAGAGGGTTTAGTAGGCTTCAATTACTTTTTTACAGAAACCGTATTGAGAGACAGAGGCTCATTTAGCGGAGAAGAGAGGCTCAGAGACACAAACTTTGAAGACACATCACTAAGCTATGGTTTTGGTGCAGGGGTACAGTTTCAGCTTTATCGGGATCGCTCTACCGAACGCGCATCGGATGAAATCACCCCATCCGCAGTTTACTTAACCCTTGCAAGCCGATACATGTTTGGAAGAGAGGCTGAATACTTGCAACAAGGCTCTATAGAAGTGAACACTCAAACCGGCGAAGTATTTTACGATGTAAGCCGATCAGAAACCAATCTTTTATACTTTAAGCTTGGAGTTGCAATCAGTTTTTAGGTAATAAACAGAAAATGAATAGATAGACTCTATGCCGGAACCATCCCTCAGGAAAGCGAAAGAGGTGCTGCAAAAATACTGGGGGTATAATTCATTCAGAAAAGGGCAGGAGAGAGCCATTCAATCCGTACTTGATGGCAATGAGACATTGGTTCTTTTCCCCACGGGTGGCGGCAAATCTCTTTGTTATCAGGTTCCGGCGTTGCTGTTTGATGGAATTACGGTAGTAATCTCGCCTCTGGTTGCATTGATGCAAGATCAGGTTGAGCAGCTGCAGGCTCTTGGTATTCGGTCGGCATACATTAACAGCACGCTATCATCCCGTGAAGCAGAGCAGCGGCTTGTAAATGCCCGCAACGGTATGTATAAACTGCTCTATATTGCCCCGGAACGGCTTTCGACAAATCTGTGGAGAGCGGAGCTGCCTAATCTGAATATAAGCATCGTTGCTGTTGATGAAGCACACTGTATTTCAGAATGGGGACATGACTTCAGGCCTTCGTACCGAAATATTCGCGATGAATTGGGAAGCCTTAGTTCCGGAGTTCGGTGGCTTGCACTTACGGCAACAGCCACGCCTGAGGTTCGTGAAGATCTGCTGCAATCACTGAAGTTTAAAAAACCGGAGGTGATTACAAGTGGTTTTAAGCGTGAAAACCTGATCTGGTGGGTGAAAAAAACAGATAAGAAAAGGAGCGACACATCGAAAACAGTACTGAAAGCAGCTAAGATGGGCAGCGGAATTCTTTACTGCTCAACAAGAAAAGATTGCGAAGAGTTTGCAGACTATTTTAGCAAGAAAGGGGTTTTGGCTAATGCGTATCACGCCGGAAAGGAGCCAAAAGAGAGGGCGACTGTTCAGAAAAAATGGATATCCGGCGAAATTCCTCTTGTCACAGCTACAAATGCTTTTGGTATGGGCATCGACAAATCAGATTGCAGATATGTAGTGCATCATTTTATGCCATTTTCTCTGGAAGCCTATTATCAGGAAGCGGGCAGGGCGGGAAGAGATGGTGAAATCAGCTATCCAATTCTCTTATTCAAGGATAGTGATGTGATCTACCTGAAAGAGAGAATTGAAAAATCTTATCCTGAGTATGGTTCACTACAAAAAACGTACGATGCTTTATGTGATGAACTGGAACTTGCTATCGGCAGCGAGATGGAGCAGGCAAAACCCGTTGACATGAATGCTGTTGCAAAAAGAATTCAATACTCGATACCAAAACTCACCGCATCACTCAACCTGCTGCAACGATTGGGAGTTTTTGAGATCAGTGAAATAGAATCGCAAAAAATTGGCATCCAATTTATAACAGACAGCAGCTATCTGTTGCAACTTATTGATGAATCACCTCCGGAAAAGGCTGAATTCATAGATGCGCTTTACAGGCAGGCCGGGCCCGTATCGCACAGTGAATATGTTTATCTGCGTGAAAGATACCTTCTCGAAAAGCTTCAGGTGAACAAAAACCGGCTTAGAAAGGCATTGAATGTACTTCAGGCGCAGGATAAAATACTTTCCGCTCTTTATCTTGGTGAGGTGCGTTTTGTCCGAATAACAGAATCAAGGGGGGCAAAACTGCATATTGATCATGATAAAGCGTATGCTTACAAAAAGATTTTGTTGAAAAAGCTACACTATATGCATCGATATGCAATCACAAAAAGATGTAGAGAGGTTTTTTTACGAAGCTATTTTGGCGAAACCGATGCCAAACCGTGCGGAAAATGCGATAATTGTTCTATAAAGGCGTCAGCAGGTTCTGGAGAAATTGGCAAAACCGATGTTGAAATTATAAAGCAGGCACTTAAAAATGGCAAAACTACAGCAACGCAAATCGCTAAGTACACAGGATGGAAAAATACCAAATGTAAACGAGTGGTTGGTTTTATGCTTCGGGAAAATATGTTAGGAGTTTCGGAAGATGGAATTTCATACCGGCTAAAAAATGGAGGTTAATCATTATTGGTAATCCAAACTTCCACATCAAACTGATTTAAAATAGCCTGCTGAATCTGTTCCGCTTCACGGAATGTGCTAACGTTTCCGAGCCTTATTCTATACCAAGTTTCACCAGACTCTGGTTCTTCGAATTCCTGTAAATATGTATATTCAAACCCCTTTTCAATCCACTGTTCTTTAATTCTTTCAGTAAGAGAGAAATTCTGTTCAGATCGAACCTGTATAGCATAGGCCCCATCAGCGGAGAAATGCAAATTAGCCACATTTTCATAGATTTCTGATGGCGGCTCAATTTCTGTTGTAACAGGAAGTTCTACATTTTCAGTTGGTGCCGGCTCCGTTATTCCAGCTGCCCGGGTATCATCAGCAATCTCTTCAGCATTATCACCTCTGCCAAAGATCTGTTCTCTCAGCGATTCCGGGGTACGCCTGTTCTGCTCCCTGATTTCGCGCTCCGATTCATCTATCGCCGAGCGTTCATCCCTTAATCTTTCATGAATACTCTCAATCCGTTTGAGCTGCTCATCGATATTTTTTTCGAAGTAGTTATGTGTACGGTTGAACTCTTCTGCGGTAACCCCATAATGTTCATAAACCATTTGGCGAAGCTCACTACGGGTGTGATCTCCAAGCAGTGCGTCTTCTATCTGATCAATTATGGCAAGCTCAATGAAAATTTTTTCATAGAGGTCACCACTCAGAAGTTTATCCTGCCTGGAATCTGTGCAGGCTGCGAGGAAAATCAACCCCAAAAAACAGAAGTACAGATTTTTCACTGATTATCAGGTTTTTTTGGATTTAACGGACGCAATGTGATTTCATTGATCAAAAGATTATCGGGGGTTTCCAGCAGATGGATTAATGTATTGGCTACATCACCCGGTTGCATCATGTTAGAGTGTGTACTCTCTTCCTTATTATCTCCAAAAAAGTGGGTGGCAATAGAGCCCGGAAACATGGTAGATACTTTAATTTTATCGTAGCGTAATTCTTTAAAAAGTGCCTCACTGAAGCCCCGAAGGCCAAATTTAGTGGCGTTATAAGCTGAGATCTGTGGGTTGCCAAGTAACCCGGCTACTGACGAAATATTTATGATATGGCAGTGACCGGGGTTGCGCTTCATAAATGGCACAACGGCTTTTGTGATGTAAAATACCCCGTTCAGATTGGTATTCATCATCGTATCCCACTGATCAATGCTCAGTTCATCCACGTTACCGAACCATCCCAAACCAGCATTATTAATGAGGATGTCCGGGTTGTTTTCACTGTTAAATTCTGACTCAACCCAGCGTTCAATTTCAGCTGCTTTGGTGATGTCCATCTCAACCGGAATGAACAGATCTCCAAGCTTTACCTGAACTTCTTGTAGCTTATGCAGCCTTCTTGCTAATCCATAAACTTTTGTACCTTTCTGTATCAGTTTTTCACTGAACGCAATGCCAATTCCACTGCTTGCACCGGTAACAATTGCTGTTTTATTCAATAAATCCATTTTTTTCTGCTTAGGTTAGTTTTCTTCAAAACATCATATGACTGCACATAGTTTGGCATATATCAGAACATCAAAACTACACAAATGAAATCAATTTATCTTGATATTGGTAACAGTTCCCTGAAGCTTGCCTCTGAAGAGAAGGGTAACTGGAAGATACTATTGAAACACCCTTTAAATGATCTGGATTCTGCGATATCAGTGATTAAACAAAAATCCAAAGACCGCCTTGTGATAAGTTCCGTGCGGAAAGATATCTTAAATTGGATTCTTTCCTCCGTTGGCCGGGAGATTGTAACTGTTTTAGATGCATCACAAATCCCGAAGAACCGGCTGAATTATGATACACCTGATACGTTAGGGCTCGACCGTTATTTGGTTTGTTATGCCGCCCGGAATCTGGCAAACAAAAGCGTAATCGTTATTGATGCAGGCAGTGCGTGTACCATAGATTTTATGAATCGCAGTGGAACTTTTGAAGGAGGGATTATTATGCCCGGCCTTGGGACGCTTAAGAGTACTATAAGCGAAAAACTGCCTGAACTTCCCGTTCCTCCAGAGGAAATACCGGTTATATTTCCGGGAAAATCAACTGCTGAATCTATACAATGGGGGGCATATCGGGGTTATGCTGAATCTGTGAAACAGTTTTTGCTTAAATATTTACAGGAACAACCGGACGCTGAAATTTTCATTACCGGCGGTGATGCACGTTTTCTAAGCCATCAACTTTCTAAGGATTTTAAGATAGAGATTCGTGAGTTTTTGCATTTTGAGGGGATGCGGGACTTTTACGAGTTGACCAGCAAGCAGGTTTAGCTGTTCAGCTTGCCATTAATCATGGCGATAACCATCTCCAGAGCTACCCGGTTTTCACCGCCGCGCGGAATAATGATATCTGCGTAGCGTTTGCTGGGCTCCACAAACTCCAGGTGCATAGGGCGCACATAAGTTTCGTACTGGTTAAGTACCCCGTCAAAATCGCGCCCTCTTTCCTGAATATCTCTTCGTAATCGTCTCAGCAGGCGAACATCATCATCTGTATCCACAAAAATTTTGATATCCATAAGATCGAGAAGGTCGGGTTCGCTGAAAATCAGTATTCCGTCAATCAGAATTATTTTCTTTGGCGAAACCTGGATGGTTTCTTCTGCCCGAGTATGAGCTACAAAATCGTACACAGGCAGGTCAATCTTGTATCCCTTGCGCAAGGCATCGATGTGGCGGATCATCAGCTCAGTTTCAAGAGATGAGGGATGATCGAAATTCTGCTTTCTGCGTGCACTTAGTGGAATATGGCTGAGATCACGGTAGTAGGAGTCGTGCTCAACAAGCAGGATATTCTTTTTCCCGATTTTTTGAACAATTTTATTCACAACCGTGGTTTTCCCCGATCCGCTGCCACCTGCTACCCCGAGAATCAGTGGATCATCACTCATTGCTTGCCCTGTTTTCGCGGCGGATGCTTCTGTCGTACTCATCCTTAAAGTCTCGAATTGCTCTGAATATTGCTGATGCAAGAATCGTTTGCCCGTACTCACTGGCCATATAGCGGGCTTCGGTTGGATTTGAGAGAAAGCCCAGCTCAATGAGAACACCCGGTGTGGATGCATGCCATAAAGCCATTAAGCCTGCCTGCTTAACCCCTCGGGATCTTCGCTGAGCCCGTGTTCTGAACTGATCATCTATCATAGAGGCGATTCGCTCACTTATGGCGATATTACCCGCGTTTGCCATTTCATAAATCAGAAGCTCCTGGTCGCTCAGCTCAATAGGGCCGCCGCCATTTTCAAGATCTACAACACTGTTTTCGCGTTTCATCACCTCAAGGGCAGACTGGCTTCTTGCCATCCCCAGAAAGAAGATCTCTGTACCGTGGGCTTGAGGATTGGCAGCCGAGTTGGCATGGATGGAGACAAATAGGTCTCCCTTGGCTCTTGTAGCTATGAGGCCGCGCTCATCAAGAGGCACAAAGGTATCATCAGTCCGAGTGTAGATCACCTCAACATCGGGCATGTATTGTTCAATGTAACTACCCACTTTAAGAGCAACGGCAAGAGCAATATCACTTTCCCGAAGGCCAAGACTGCGGTTTATTGCACCGGGATCGTGCCCGCCATGGCCCGCATCAATCACAATTACATTAAATTCATATCCATTTCTCAGGCGGACTAATTCGTCGCTGCTTCCATCAAAAAATTCGTAATCAATCACCGTTAAGTCATCCAAGTAATTGTGCCAGTATATAAAATCGTGACTGGCTGCAACCCGGCTTATTTCGGCTGAATTGGACCACTCAAGATTTAGAAGCAAATGCCTTCTGTTGGCATCTGGGTAGGCATTGGCTTTCAGGTAAGCGCTCTCTTCCAGAAAAATATCAATGCCAAAGCCAAACAAATTTTTGTGATATTCTACATTTCGAATATTTGCAAACCTTTCCGGTTCGAGGAAATTATCAGCCTTTAATGTTGGCGAATAGATCATCATCTGTATCAGGCCTGCCTCCGGCTGGGATACTTTGAACGAATCTGCGGCTTCGGTTAGATGAAAGCGCATCACAAAACCATTGCCATCACTACGTTCTACAAGTGAGATGCGTTCTAAATTGGTTTGGGCAGATAGATTGGCAGGCATCCAGGCGAGATGCAAGAGGGTAATCAGCAAAATGGCAAGAATTGGTATTCTCTCCATAATGGGCTTTTTGTGATTGTATATGATTGTCTGGATGATATTAACGTTAATTTACAGAATATTATTAGAATTGTGTAACATAAAAATTGAATGAATTTTACGGATGGAAGTTATAAAACAAGAACCAGAACTTTCTCTATTTCTTAAAATACTGCAAGATTCTCTGAACTGTATTGCAGCACTGTAAAAGTTAAAATACAAAGCCCCGAACCGGTTTTCCGATACGAGGCTTTGAGAGATGAGTTGTTATGAAAGGTTCTTTATAAAACGGGTCTTTCCGGTGCGAGCTCCCAGTGCTCCGGTGATCTCCACAAGCTGGAGTGCAGAAGTTCTCTCATAAAGAGAAACTCTTTTGGCAGCTTATCGTACAGTTTGCTGAAGAGTTCTTCATGGCTAAGTACTTCCTTCTTCCATGCTTCACGATCAACAGACATAAGCTTTTGGAAATCTTCTCTGGTGAAATTTTCCATGCCTGACCAATCGATATCTTCATACCGAGGCATCCAGCCCAGCGGGCTTTCCACTGCAAATGCATTACCGTTTACACGGCCAACGATCCACTGCAGAACGCGCAGGTTTTGGCCAAATCCCGGCCAGATGAATTTTCCATTCTCATCTTTACGGAACCAGTTTACAGAGAAGATTCTTGGAGCGTTTGGTAGTGTACGGCCAAGCTCAAGCCAGTGGTTGAAATAATCGGCCATGTGGTAGCCTGAGAATGGCAGCATAGCAAACGGATCGCGCCGTACAGCACCGATATTTCCAAATGCAGCTGCGGTCATTTCAGAGCCCATAGTTGCAGCGGCATATACGCCAAAGTTCCAGTTAAAACTTTGATATACCAGCGGCACTGTAGTGCTTCTGCGGCCGCCAAAGATAAAGGCTTTAATAGGTACACCTGCAGGGTCTTCCCACTTTTCGTCTATAGACGGGCAGTTAGCTGCAGGAGCAGTAAACCGGGCGTTAGGGTGTGCAACTTTTTCACCTGATTCAGGATCATGCACTTTGCCCTTCCAGTTGATGGTTCCCTCGGGGCATTCATGGCCAATATCTTCCCACCACACATCGCCATCGGGGGTAATACCAACATTGGTAAAGATAGAATCTTTCTCAATGCTTACCATAGCATTTGGATTGGTTTCGTAATTGGTACCTGGTGCTACACCAAAGTAACCTGCTTCAGGGTTAATAGCATTGAGTTGCCCTTTTTCATCTTTCTTAATCCAGGCTATGTCATCACCCACGGTAGTAACTTTCCAACCGTCAATACCCTTTGGTGGTACCATCATAGCAAAGTTTGTTTTACCACAAGCACTCGGGAATGCAGCTGCAACATATGTTTTCTTTTTCTGTGGTGATTCAACACCAAGAATAAGCATATGCTCTGCAAGCCATCCCTCATCACGGGCCATTGTTGATGCAATCCGCAGGGCAAGGCATTTTTTACCCAAAAGGGCGTTACCACCATAACCTGAACCATAAGAAATAATCTCACGATCTTCCGGGAAGTGGCAGATATATTTCGTTTCAGGATTACATGGCCATGGCACATCTTCCTCTCCGGGTTTAAGCGGTGCACCTATAGAGTGGAGTGCTTTAACAAATTCACCATCTCCAAGCACATCAAGAACGGATTGGCCCATTCGTGTCATAATTCGCATATTTACTACCACATAGGCAGAGTCTGTAATTTCAATACCTATTTTGGAAATTGGTGAACCGAGAGGGCCCATGCTGAATGGAATAACATACATGGTACGTCCCTGCATACAGCCGTCGAAAAGCTTATTAAGCTTTTTCCTCATTACTTTAGGATCTTCCCAGTTGTTTGTAGGCCCTGCATCACTTTTTCGTAAACTGTTTATATAGGTTTTGTCTTCAACACGTGCTACGTCAGAAGGATCGGAGAAACAGGCATAGCTGTTGGGGCGTTTTTCTGGATTCAGCCGTTTGAATGTGCCGGCCTCAACCAATTCCTGACAAAGCCTGTCATATTCTTCTTGTGATCCGTTACACCATACAACCTTTTCCGGTTTTGCTAACTTTGTGGTGTCTTCAACCCATTTGAGCAGTCGTTTATTCTTTGTTGGTGCTGTCATGTTCATCTCATTTATTTATTATGGTTTATTTACTTTCAGTGGCTCCCTTTTAACTCCATTTACTCTAAGTAAAATAGCAGAAAGGAAGCAAATTACCCGAAATATTTGGATAAAAAAGTCTAAAAATATTGGAACCGCTTCCACTCTTGTTAATTGTCTAATAACAATAAGTTAAAGAAAAAGGTAATAGACTCTCAAAATTCACTATAACAACATGATAATAGTTACTACATTTATGTTCTATAATTAACAAAATGAGGTGCCATGAAACTGTTGAAAATCTTTAAAAAACCGGAGAAAAAACTTGGCCTTGCTCTCGGGGGCGGTGCCGCACTTGGTGCCGCACATGTAGGTGTGCTAAAAGCTTTTTATGAAAATGGACTTAAACCGGATGCTGTTTCAGGTACAAGTATAGGCGCATTTGTTGCGGCACATATGGCATTTGGAACTCCCTATGAAAAGCTTGAAGAGATAGCACTTGATCTTGATTGGCTCGATGTTTCCGCATTTAAACTTTCAAAAATGGGTTTGCTTACAAATAAACGTCTTGGGAAAAAAATTCTCGATGAAATTGGCAGGGTCAACATCGAGGATGCAGAAATTCCGCTCTGCATGATTGCCACGGATATTTCAAGCGGAGAAAAAGTTGTGTTAAAAGAAGGCCCTTTACACAAAGCTGTAATGGCCAGTTCTTGCCTGCCGGGGGTTTTTGCTCCCGTTGAGTGGGATAACGAGCTACTACTTGTGGATGGCTTTCTCTGCGAAAATGTGCCGATAAAACCGCTGAAAGAGATGGATGCGAACACAATAATTGGTGTAGATTTAACTACTAATCGCGATTATAAACGTCCCGATGATATTATTGATGTACTCTCCAACACTTTCGATATTGGCCTGAATAACATGATTAAGGAGCAGCTTGAGGATGAAAACATTACATGGATTCAGCCAAAATTAAGTGCCTATAACAAAGCAGATACAGGGCAGACCAAGCAGCTAATCAAGGAGGGCTATGAAGCTGCAAAAAAGGTGCTCGAAAGCAGCTGACAACACATCAAATATTTGCAGTTTACTATCTTAACCGGCTTTGCACTATCTTATCACACGAATTTGCAATCACTATTCAATCAAAAGTTAAATTAATACGCCGCTGATGAACATCTTTGCTGTAATAATTCTTGCCGCAATCACAATAGATTTTGCTTTGGGTATCCTATCAAACCGCCTAAACCTGAAAGCATTGAGCAACGATCTGCCCGGTGAGTTTGAAGGCGTTTATGATGAAGATACTTATGCCAAATCGCAGGAATATACCAAGGTTGGTACAAAGTTTAGCTTTATTACCGGCACGTTCGATCTGATTTTACTGCTCGTGTTCTGGTTTGCGGGTGGCTTTAACTGGCTGGATCAGTGGGCGCGCGGGTTTGAGTTTGGAGTGATTGGAACCGGGCTGATCTTTATCGGTGCACTGATCATCGCCAAAATGATCATTTCCATGCCATTTTCCATCTACTCCACATTTGTGATTGAGGAGAGGTTCGGCTTTAATAAAACCACTGCCAAAACATTTGCATCAGATCGCATCAAAGGATTGTTGCTCTCCATCGTGATCGGAGCCCCTCTTTTAGCGGGTATCATTGCCTTTTTTGAGTTTGGCGGAACATGGGCGTGGCTCTATGCCTGGCTCGCTGTTACAGCCTTTTCTCTGGTGATGCAGTATATAGCCCCCACATGGATCATGCCTATATTCAATAAATTTAACCCGCTTGAAGAGGGTGAATTGCGTCATGCTATTGAGGCCTATGCCGAAAAAGTGGACTTTCCGCTGCAGGGAATTTATGTGATTGATGGCTCGAAACGTTCAGCCAAATCGAACGCTTTTTTTACCGGTTTTGGCAAAAATAAGCGGATTGCACTTTTTGATACATTGATTGAGAATCACACCACAGAAGAACTGGTAGCTGTTCTGGCTCATGAGATCGGGCATTACAAAAAGAAGCACATCGTAAAAAATATGACGATATCCATCCTGCATACAGGTATTATGTTTGCGCTGCTATCGATATTTCTGCAAGTAACCGCTCTGTTCGACGCTTTTTACATGGAAGAGATGAGTGTGTATGCCGGCCTGCTTTTCTTCGGGCTGCTCTATTCGCCGGTTGAGACAATTTTGGGAATTGGTATGCAGGTAATGAGCCGCAAGCATGAATATGAAGCGGATGCTTTTGCTGCAAACACCATCGAAGAGAAAGAGGAGATGGTAAATGTGCTCAAAAAGCTATCGAAAGATAACCTGAGCAACCTCACTCCCCACCCGTTTTATGTCTTTTTAAACTATTCACACCCGCCGGCCTTAAAGCGAATTGAGGCGATTCGTAATCTATGAAAAAACCCAAGCTGAAGCGTCATGAGGAAGTACGAAAATAAAATTGGGGGAGGTAGTTTTAAACAATCAAAAACAGGTGCAGCAGTATGGTCTTTTTTATTACTCGGTTTTATAGGTATTACTGTATATAAATTTTTCTTTGTACCGTTTGAGGGCGAGCTATTTACATTTGATACGGTAGTAGTAATCTCAAATATCATAATGATTTTTGTTAGTGCCTACTCGATTTGGCTTTTATCAAATCCATACAACGCTATATACTGGAATGATGAATATCTGGTGCTCTATTTTAAATCGAAAAAAGAGACGATAGAAATTAAGCGAAAAGAAATTCGTGCTATAGATCTTAAGTTGAATAAACTTACTATTACAGGAATAGATGGGGAATGTAAATCATACAATACTTATGATATGCATATCTCGTACAGTGAAATAAACCGCTTCAGGCAGGAGTTTGCCGGATAGAGATTAGGCTTTGTTCCGATTCAAAAAGTCATCTACCCGTTTCAAATGCTCTTTGTTCTCCCAGAATTTACTAAAAGGCTCAATTTCATTTTCAACAGCTTTTCCTTGGTTTTGCTTCAAGTAGTTAATATAAGCACGATCATTTGCGGTTAATAATGTTTTTAATGAAGATAACTCTTTTGAAAACTTCTTCTGAGAAAATACTTTATGAATGAGGCCATTCTGAAGAGCTTCATCAGCGGTGATTACCTGCTGCGATGCCAACAGAAAAAGCGCCCGGTTTTTGCCAACTGTTTGGTTTAGCTTTTTTAAACCGCCCCATCCCGGTGGCAGATAAAAGGCACCTTGAGTAAATCCAAACCGTGCATCGGATGATGCCACTCTAAAATCGAACGAGAGCATCATTTCCCAACCGCCTCCATAGGTATGCCCGTTGATGGCAGCGAGGGTCCAGCATGGCAAGGCTTCGATACGGGCAAGAATGGAGAGCATTCGACGGGTCATTGATTTGGCACCCTCTGCATCTTTTATCTGATGAAATTCCCGCAGATCACCACCGGAAATAAAGCTTTTTCCGGATCCGGTCAGAATAAAGAGGCGGATAGTATCATCCCGTTCAAGCTCATCCAGAAGAGATTCCAGCTGATCCATCAGTTCAAAATTGATGGCATTTCTTGCTTTCGGTCGGTTAATAGTGGCAGTTACAATACACTCTTCACGTGTAATCTGAAGTGGCATCAGTCATCGGTTTCATAATCGGCAGCGGAGATTGGCTTCCTTACGCTCTGCATTATCCAATCGAGATAGCCGGCATTACCCTCTTGCTCGGCAAGGTTAATGCTAATTATGCAGGGTACATCATAAGAGTGCATCTCTTTTATTTTTTTTGTGCATTTAGCAACGTTACTGTATGTGGTTTTGAGAATTAAAATACACTCTTTATCGGTTTGAATGTCATCCTGCCAGCGGTAGATAGATTCCATTCCATCGATAATATTGGCGCAGGCAGCAAGTTTTTGCTCAACCATTTCGGTGCCAATTTTACGGGCTTCATCGCGGTTGCTGGTTGTTACGTAAACGAGTCTTAAATTTCTGAACATATTGGCCGGTCATTTTTTTTTAAAGCTACAAAATTACGGCAAAGCAGAATAGAGTTAATTTTGTTCAATGGAATTTCATCGAATTGAATCTGCTGTTACAATGTAAAACAGAGATGTTGAATCAGCGGAAGAAATACCGTATTTTATCAGGCTCTGATTCAAATCGGAGTGAAAAGCGCGAGAGTGGCGGAATTGGTAGACGCGCTAGATTTAGGATCTAGTACTTTAACCGGTGTGGGGGTTCGAGTCCCCCCTCTCGTACTATTCCAATCTTACAATATTCAGACAAAAATTAAAGGAAATACAAGTGGACATATCTGTTCAGGACGTTACCTCGGTAGATAAAGAGATAACCATTAAAGCAACCAGAGAGGATCTCTCTCCAAAGTTCGACCAGGCTTTCAAAAAATACAGGTCACAAATTCAACTTCCGGGTTTCAGGCCGGGGCGTGTACCTCTTGGAATCGTGAAAAAACGATTCGGTAAAGAGATTGAGCTCGAAGAGATTAACAACTACGTACAGGAAGTGTACGAAAAGCAGATTGTGCCCGATCATGAGCCGGTTGGCGAAACACAAATGGTTGATATGAAGTGGGAAGACGATCAGCTTGAGGTAATCTTCAAAATTGGTGCAAAGCCTGAATTTGATGTCAAAGAGCTTTCAGAAATCACCGTTGATAAGATGGTGCATGATGTAACTGAAGAAGAAGTAGAAGAGGAGATTGAGAGAACTCTTGAGCGCCAGGGAAACTGGGAAGAGATTGATGGAGAGATCACCGAAGAGTACCGGGTTACCGTTGATGCTGTAAGCCTTGATGAAGATGGAAACCCAATAGAAGGAGAGAAAGACGAAGACCAGAAGCTGGATCTTCGCCAGGAAGCCGCAAAAGATTTTCGTGATAACCTTGTCGGTAAAAAAGTTGGCGATGTTGTGAAAATGGAGCTCGGGGAAGGTGATGAACTTGATCGCTTTGAAATGCGAATCAAAAAAGCTGAACAGATGAAAGCGCCTGAGCTAAATGATGAGTTTGCCAAGAAGAACTCTAACGGCGAGGCGAAGAATGTTGATGAGTACAGAAGCTACATCAAGAGTAAAATGCAGGAGTATTACGATCAGTCATCCGATGATATCTTCAAGCAGACTGCCATTGATGCATTGACGGAAGCACACGATTTTGATATCCCTGAAGTGATGAAAGAGCAAATTCTGAACTCGTATGTTGAATATGCCAAACAACAGAGTGGCGGCGAGCTGCCCGAAGGATTTAATGCAGAAGAGTACAAAGAAAAGATGGACGAGCAGGCCGTTCGCGAAGGTAAGTGGGCGTTTATAAGCCAGGCACTTCAGGAGAAGTTTGATGATATTGAGATTAAACCGGAAGATATTGAGGAGCAGCTTGGTATTGAAGCAGCAAGATTTGGTGCAACGATCGATCAGTTGAGAAGCTACTACGCACAAAATCCATCCATGCTTGAGAACCTTCGAACAACTATTCGCGAAAATAAAGTGTTTGCCAAGTTAGCCGACGAAGTTTCGGTAAATGAACTCTCGAAAGACGAATTTCGTAAGAAGAGAGAAGCTGAAAACGAAAAATCTGAAGACAAATAAATCCGGCCATGAACACAAAACAGCCAATCTTTGAAATCCCAGAAATGAGCGAAATTACACAGATCCAGAATAACCTCATCCCAATGGTTGTAGAAACCACAAACCGAGGAGAGCGTGCGTATGATATCTATTCGCGCCTGCTTAAAGACAGAATCGTGATTTTGGGAACACCTGTTAATGATGCTGTAGCAAGTTCAATAGTGGCACAGCTGCTTTTCCTTGAATCTCAGGATGCAGAGAAGGATATCAACCTGTACATCAACAGCCCGGGAGGCGTTGTATCTGCAGGGATGGCAATTTATGATACCATGCAGTATGTAAAGTGTGATGTATCGACTACTTGCGTGGGTATGGCAGCCTCAATGGGTGCGGTACTTTTAACAGCAGGCACCAAAGGCAAGCGTCATGCACTGCCGCATGCCCGTGTTATGATTCATCAGCCACTTGGTGGTGTACAGGGGCAGGCGAGTGATATTGAAATTGAAGCGCAAGAAATTTTACGAATTAAAAAAGAGCTGAGCGGCATCATTGCAGATCATTCCGGAAAGGATATTGAAGAGATTATCAAAGATTCCGACAGAAATAAATGGATGACCGCAGATGAAGCACAAAAATACGGTTTGATTGACCGTGTGATGAGGCGAGAGAAAAAGTAAGAAAAAACTTCTGCCCCAATAATTTTTTGATAAATATCATAATGCCTACATTCAGGCAGTAAAACACGTTATATGAGTAAAAAGAAAGATAACGAATCAGTATTCTGCTCCTTTTGCGGCCGTTCAAGCCATGATGTCAGCTCAATGGTTGCAGGGCCTGATGTGTACATCTGCAACCACTGTATTGAGGATGCATCGAGTATCATTCAAAGTGACCTTTCTTCGCTTGCCCGGCGCCGTGAGAAGCAGTACAAGCCGATGCTCAAACCCCTGGAAATCAAAAACAAGCTCGATGAGTATGTAATTGGCCAGGATAATGCCAAAAAAGCTCTTTCTGTAGCGGTATATAATCACTATAAGCGTATCTCTAACACATCAGAGATATCGATTGATGATACCCGTATTGAAAAAAGTAATATTGCTTTATTAGGGCCTACAGGTTCTGGTAAAACCCTGCTTGCCCGCACACTGGCCAAAATTATTGACGTACCCATTACTATTGCAGATGCAACTGTGTTGACAGAAGCAGGCTATGTAGGCGAAGATGTTGAAAGTATACTCAGTAACTTGCTGCAAGCTGCCGATTACGATGTTGAACGGGCAAAGCGTGGTATCGTGTACATCGATGAGATCGATAAGGTATCCCGAAAAAGCGATAACCCTTCCATTACTCGCGATGTTTCAGGTGAGGGTGTACAGCAGGCACTGCTTAAAATTTTAGAAGGCACCACTGCAAATATCCCCCCCAAAGGCGGACGCAAACACCCCGAGCAGAGCTTTATCCAGCTTGATACTTCCGATATTCTTTTTGTTTGCGGTGGCGCATTCAGTGGCCTTGAAGAGGTTATAGCACGGCGATTGTCATCAAGCTCAATGGGTTTTCATTCAGACACGCAAGTGAAGTTTGATAAAAATGATCCCCGCATTTTTTCTCACGTTGAACCGGAAGATCTCCAGAAGTTTGGGTTGATACCGGAGCTTATTGGCCGCTTGCCAATTATCTGTGGCCTCGAAGAGCTTTCTGATGATGCGATGATTGAAATTCTTCTGAAGCCAAAAAATGCCATTACAAAGCAATACAAAAAGCTTTTTGAAATGGAAGATGTAGAGCTTGTTTTTGAAGATGACGCACTTACCGCCGTAGTTGAAAAAGCAAGAGAGAGAAAAACAGGTGCCCGCGGCCTGCGGTCTATCCTTGAAGATGCCATGCTTGAAGTGATGTTCATCATCCCATCGATGAAAAATGTGAAGCGTTGTGTAATCACACGCGAGACCATTGAAAAAAAAGCCCCTCCGCTTTACGAGAAGCGCAAAGCATCTGCCTAAAATCTTTGCAATAAATTTCGATAGGCTACATTCTATCATAAAAGCTATCTTGTGAGCATAAAATTGCTCAACAAAGATTTACAATTACACTCAAATCACTCTCGATTTAGCGGATTGTAATTATTCCAGGAATGTATAAACACGGTACACGCTTTTCATGAATACGTTAATGCCATCAAATCGAATTAAGATCACCCTTGTTTCACTTCTTGTTTTAATTGCGGGTGCATCATTTATCTACAACCAGGTTCTTCTTAACCGTATTATGCAACAGGAGAGAGCCAGCGTTGAACTGTGGGCCAAGGCGTTCGAATTTAATGTTGATCCAAGCCATCAGGAAATTAGTGCCAAGCTGAATATGGTTGCCAGTATTTTGCGTACCTACCCTGAAGTGCCCGACAGCCTTTCACGTATAATACTGGAAGCGGAGTCTGCTAAGTTCACGCAAGATTTTGTAACCAATGAAATTATTCGCCCGGAGCATCTTTTCAATATCCCGGTAATTGTTGTTGATGAGTCGGGGTTTGTGCTGCATAACCGGTTTATCGATAACTACAATATGGAACCAGAAGAATTACTAACCCGTTTTGCATCTCTTCATGAGCCCATAATGTTTACCGTTGGGGAAGGTAACAGAACACTCAATCAATATGTGTATTATGGCGAAAGCCCGATGATACAATATCTGCGCTTTTTCCCGTACGTACAGTTTGGAATTCTGGCACTGCTTATTGGCGTAGGTTACACTACATACAGAAGCATAACCCGTTCCGAACAGTCTAACCTTTGGGTGGGTATGACCAAAGAAGCTGCACATCAACTCGGTACACCGCTGTCGAGTATTTACGGATGGGTACAGCTGCTGAAAGACCAAAGCCGTGATGATGAAGAGACACTCAAAATAGCGAACGAAATTGAGAGTGATGTAACACGGCTGAAGGGAATCGCAGAGCGGTTCAATAAGGTAGGTTCCCAGCCGGAGTTAAAAGAGCAGTGCCCCGAGCCTATCATCAATCAGGTAATAACCTACATGGAAAACCGGATGCCACAGCTTGGCAAACGTATTGAGGTTAGAAAATCAATTGAAACGAATGAAAAGGTGATGCTGAATCCGGAGCTTTTTCAGTGGGCCATCGAAAATCTTATAAAAAACTCGATGGATGCCATTCATAAGAGTGTGGTGGACCCATATGTATCTGTTTCGGTAATCAGAGACGGGAATCAGCTGCTGATAGATATAGAAGATTCAGGTTCCGGTATAGACAGAAAATATTTGAAAGAGATTTTCAAGCCTGGTTTTAGTACCAAAAAAAGAGGGTGGGGTCTCGGATTAAGCCTTACCAAGCGAATTATTGAGGAGTACCACGACGGCAAAATCTTTGTGTTACAATCAGTGCCGGGAAAGGGCACAATTTTCAGAATATCGCTGCCTTTGTAGGATTAATCCTGAGCATAACCGCGTTTGGCAGCATACTCCATTAACTGAGCCTTCAGCAGGTTACGCCCCCTGTGCAGCCTTGATCGGATAGTGCCAATTGGTACATCGAGCATATTTGCGATCTCTTCGTAGGTGAAGTCTTCTACATCACAAAGAAGAACAACCGTTCGGAAATCTTCCGGGATACTGTCAAGTGCTTGCGAAAGGTCATCATCGATCAGCTCGCGAAACATCTTGTCTTCGAGATCGGATGTTTCCGTGCGCTCATCTCTGATTGTTTCGTAGAAAGTGGCCACTTCATCGTAATCAACCTCATGCGGCTTTTTAGATTTCTTACGATAGTTATTGATGTATGAGTTTTTCAGGATTCGGAAAAGCCATGCTTTTGCATTGGTTCCCTTCTCGTAACTACTGAAAAAACGGTATGCTTTTACGATTGTATCTTGCACAAGATCTTCTGCATCATTGGGATCTGATGTAAGTCTTAATCCGAAATTATAAAGAGCATCAAGATGAGGAATGATTTCATCGTTGAAATCCTGTTGCTTCTTTAATTCTGTTTGTGTGAGATTTGCCATCCCTTATGTTTCCTTACATCTGCAAAGAGTACTGCGAGAGCAGTTAAATCTCTTTATGAAGATTTTGTTTAAATAAAAATAATGCTATTCCTGTCAATTATCTAATTGATAGAATTTATTGTTCTTGTAAATAAAATATAAGAACAATATCTGTGTGGTAGCGTTTCCGATTCTTACATATTTGCTATCACAATTAAATCATACAATGCATGTGTCCATGCGGCTATCCCAAAACCTCTTATAACATAAACAACATTTAATGCTAACCCAAATAAAAACCTGAATAAAAATGATTTAACTGTAAAGAAATCACCGAATTCCCCTACGTAATGCACTGCGCTGAAAAGCAATGCGGCAATAATTGCGGCTAATATATAAGACACATTTTTTTTCTCTGCAAAGTAGTTGATCAGATAAAACAGGCCGCTAACCAGTATTACCCTGAAAAAAAGTTCTTCATACAAACCTGCTCCAAGTGAGAGCGCAAAGAGCTGGAATTTACTCAGCTGTTCAATCGGGTTGCCCGAACTTATGTGAAGCAGAAACTCCAAAAAAATGCCGATTGTATATCCGAGTATGATTGCGTAAAAAGCAGACTCGATAAACATCAACCCAAGATAGTTCTTCTTTAATTGAGGGAGCTGTTTCCGTTTCGTGAAAATGATGATGGCCCCGACAATTGCGGCTACAAGAAAAGTAGCTGAGAGTGCATTTAAACCCACTGCTTGAAAGATCGCTTTGAACCAAACATCAACCGAAATTCTAACCAGATAGTCTGCCTGAGCCTGGGAAATACGGATAAGTACTTCGTAAAGAACTAGAAGGGGAAGGCAAGCGATGTAGCTGTAAACAATGCCTCTGGAATGCCGGAAATATTCACTCTTTTGCAGGGACATTGATTAAGGAGTTTTATTGAATCGAATGATTCTAACCACACATTTTTAGCGGCTGTGCTAATTAGTCATCAAGGAAAATGGTAACCATTGGCTGCTCAACAGCAGAAAAGCCAAGCATGCTGAATGCCCGATGCGATAGTTTAAGCCCATCACCCGAGTAGCGGTCATTAACCCGAACAAATATTCCAATTCCATTTGATGGGTTTTCGATGTAAATAATGTTTCCAAGAGCCATGTTTGAGTGAGCGGCGGTGAGCTGAGTTGGGTTGTATAGTTCACCGCTTGTGGTAGGTACGGCTCTGTCGTTATCACCGTACTGAGTAACCGGAACCGTACCAAGATTTTCCAGGTTTGCATCGCTTCTGAAGGGGTTGGGAAAGTTTCTTGTAGGCGGTAAAAGAACAGTAAGCTGCTGCCCTGATGAAGCATTGCGAACGTTAATATCCGGATTGAGAGCTTGAAGCTCAGCCTCACTCATTCTGAATCGGTTCAAAATGGTGTTTATATTTTCACCTGTCTGAAGCCTGTGAAGAGCAAAACGGCCTTGAGGGGTTGAATTTTTAGCGCCTTCAACCACGGATGGAGCAGTTTGAATTCTTCGTACCGTCAGGCGCTGGCCAACCCGAAGCATATCTCCTTGCAGGTTGTTCATGCTTCGCAGTTCTGCCACGGTCATATCGTGATTTCGGGCAATCTGGGTAAGAGTATCACCGCTGCGAACGGTATAGGTGTCACTGCCAGAAGCTGCCTGTCTGGTACTTCGCACAATGGAGGTACGCTCCTCTTCATCCATCTGTTCAATCTCTTCAACTGAAGGTGGTGCAGTTTGCCCGGTTTCTTCATCCGGCAGGAAAATAACCAGCTCTCTCCCGGCTTCCAGTGATGTACCGCTTAAATTATTCCATTGCTGAATTTCTGCTATAGTAACACCATATTCTCGTGAAATTGCAAACAAAGACTCGCCCGCTTGTACACGGTGAGTAATACTGCCCTCTCTGTTGAGTGGCCTCAAAATTAATACCTGGCCCGGTCTTAGATCGTCACTTTGAAGATTGTTCCACTCACGCAACTCGCCAACGGTTACATCATATTCTCTTGAGATACTGAATAGTGTTTCTCCCTGCCGAACAATATGCTCTATTTCAGTTGTTTGAGCGGTAGCAGATTCCATTGTTAGCACAGTAAAAAGCCCTGAAAAAATAATAAATAACAGGCTCTTGAGTAAACTATGTGTCATGTTTCAGATCAGGTTTTATAAGTTCAAGTGCATCGTTCAGCTCGATTACTGTACGGGTATTATTCTGCTTTTCAGCTACTTTAAGACCGGTTTGATACATCTCTGCGGCGTCTTGTAAACGGCCTGTTCGCTCGTATAGTTTGCCGAGATGATAATAAACGCCCACATACTCAGGATCTTGCTTGAGAACCGACTCAAAAAGAATTCTTGCCTTGGATATTTCATCCGATTTTAAAAGTTCGAGTGCAAGCGCAAACTTCGTAAAAGAATCATTAGGATTCTTTTTCAGAAAACCGGCGAGCTGTGCTATGTTCTTTTTATTCCCGGCCATTCTTTTGTTCCCGATTAAATCGTTCTAAAATCTCATCCATGCTGTCGCCACCAAATTTTTCGAGTATAGCATTTGCTAATACCGGAGCGAGAACACTTTCTGCCACCACAACTGCACGCGGCAGGGCACACACATCCGAACGTTCGTAGCGGGTATCCTGCTCTTCTTTGGTGTCGATATCGGCGGTGCTAAGGGGTTTCAGCATAGTGGGGATTGGCTTCATCACTCCTCGCACAATGAGTGGCATACCGGTTGTCATTCCACCTTCAACTCCGCCAAGCCGGTTGGTTTTTCTTGTAAAAGTGCCGTTGTACTCAATTTCATCATGCACAAGGTGGCCATGCGTTTTGCCTGCATCAAAACCAAGCCCTATTTCAACGCCTTTCATAGCTTGTGTGCTCATGATTGCCTGTGCAATTTGTCCGTCAATTTTTCGATCCCAGTGCACATAGCTGCCAAGCCCGGCCGGCAAGCCTGTTACAATAATTTCGTAAATACCTCCAAGCGATGTGCCATCCTTTCTGCGCTCTTTGATTTCTTCACGCATCTGCTCACCCAATTCATCGTTCAGGCAGCGAACATCCGATTCATCAGCTGTCTGGTAAATTGTTTCTGCGCCTTTTTCAATCAACGGATCTGCATTTTCACGGATGTGATCCCAGCCGTCATATCCAATTTTACCAATCTGGATTACATGACCGCCTATTTCAATGCCAAGCTCGCGCAGAAATTTACGTGCAACTGAACAGCAGGCAACCCTCATAGCCGTTTCGCGCGCACTTGAGCGCTCAATAACCGGCCGTATATCATCAAACGCATATTTTTGATAGCCAACCAGATCTGCGTGTCCCGGCCTGGGGAGTGTAATCCGGGCAACATCACCGCGCTCACCCTCTTTGGCCATCACTTTTGGCCAGTTATCTTTGTCCTTTTCGAAAGCACGGTTTACCATGGTGAAGGCGATAGGTGCACCGGTAGTGTGGCTGAAGCGCACACCGGACTTGATGATTGCACGATCTTTTTCAAATGCCATTCTGCCGCCGCGGCCATACCCTTTCTGGCGGCGAACCAGATGATTTTCAATATAATCTTCCGTTAGTTTGAGCCCTGCGGGTACGCCTTCCACAATCCCTGTTAGTTCCGGGCCGTGCGATTCACCGGCTGTAAAATATCTGATCATGCAATAGATGGTTTCTAATTGAGTTTTATCAAAACGCTGAAAGATAACAGATTAATCAGCGATCTGCTTTTCAAAGTAATGGTTGAGGGAAAAATATCATTCAGCAAAAATGAATCGCGCTCTTACGAACAAATGAAGCTATTGAAAAGCACATTTTGGGCAAAACTTTTGTAATATTAGTCCCATAAAATTAAAGGTATTGTATAAAAATTTGGATATCGTTTATTCTTATAAGATGGTAGCGCAATGTATGCACTAAAAGAGTTAGGCAAATACACAACGTTACTGTATCAGGCCCTGAGGTCATCAACAGAGTTTGGCACTTACCGAAAAAATCTGTTCCACGAATTGGTTAAGGTTGGCTACGATTCGGTTCCCATAATCATTTTGGTTGGAATTTTCACCGGTTCTGTGATGACGCTTCAATCTGCCTACCAGCTTGAGTTTGCGTTCATCCCTCTCTCAACCATTGGTGCAATTGTTTCGGAATCTATTTTGATTGAGCTTGCCGCTGTAATTTCCGGGCTGGTACTGGCAGGTAAAGTTGGTGCACGTGTTGCCACTGAACTGGGTACCATGCGGGTTAGTGAGCAGATTGATGCACTTGAATCGATGGGGTTCAATTCGGTCTCGTTCCTTGTAGTGCCAAGAGTTCTTGCAGGTATTTTGATGTTCCCGGTTCTCTACATCGTTGCCAGTGTTTTTGGAATAGGCGGCGGCGTTGCAGCAGGCTATTTTTCGGGATCCGTTCCACCGGCCGATTTTCTGAAAGGTGCGAGAATGTTCTTCTATCCCTGGAATGTGGTTTTCGGTTTTTTGAAATCGTTTGTGTTTGGTTTTATCATCACAACCGTAGCCTGCTACAAAGGGTATTACGCTAAAGGTGGTGCCGAAGGTGTGGGGCGTGCCACCACGGAAGCCACAGTTATGGGCTGTATCTATATTCTATTGGCAGACTTCATTTTAGCTGCATTACTGCTATGATTGAGATCAAAAATCTTACCAAAAGCTTCAACAATAATCTGGTTTGGGCGGATGTAACCTTCCGGATTGATGATGGCGATACAGTTGCGGTTATCGGTCGGTCGGGTTGTGGTAAATCTGTGTTGCTGAAACATATTAATGCACTGCTCTACCCCGACAGCGGTGAAGTTTTGATTGATGGGGAAAATATCCATGCTTTGGATTATGTAAGCCAGCGTAAATTTCGGCAGAAATTCGGGATACTCTTCCAGGGGTCGGCGCTGTTCGATTCTATTAACACCTTCGAAAATGTTGCTTTCCCGTTACGATACTTTACAAAGCTAACGGAAAGTGAGATTTCGGATAAAGTGATGCAAGCGCTAACGTACGTTAACCTTGAAGGGGCCGCAAAGAAGGAGACCTCAGAACTTTCCGGTGGTATGAGAAAACGTGTAGGCCTTGCGAGGGCTATTATTCTTGAACCTAAATACATCATGTATGATGAGCCCACTTCGGGACTTGACCCCAAAACAGCCGATGAAATTAACGAGCTGATAACGGCGATGGCCCAGAGGCTCAGTATCACATCCATCGTAATCACGCACGATATGCACAGCGTACTGCAGGTTGCCGATAAAGTAGCCTTTCTTGATGAGAAAAAGTTAAGCTGGTTTGGCACATTGGAAGAAATGAAAAAAAGTGAACATCCCCGCCTTGTTGATTTTATAACAGCGAGTGAATATCAAATAAAAAGCAATCAATACACATGAAATTAAGTAACGAAGTTAAAGTTGGAATCACCGTTTTACTGGCCGTGGTTGTGGCAATAGTAGGATTTAGGTTCATGCGCGACATCCCAATATTCAGGCAGTCTATGGAGATTTCTGCCACGTTCGATAGAGCCGACGGCATTAGCAACGGCAGCTTGGTGTACATACAGGGAGTAAGGGTGGGTTCTGTAAACCGAATTGTACTTACACCCGAAACCAGGGTAAATATCAGAATGCGCATCGATACCGATGTACCCATACCGAGGGGCTCTATTGCAAGGCTTACTTCGCTTGGAATTGTTGAAGGGAAATCTATTGTGATTGAGCTTGGTACATCTGATCAATTTGTGGAATTTGGTGAAGAGATTGAGGGGATTTATGCCGAAACGATGATGGAAGTACTTGGGCAGCGAGGGGAGGAACTGGGTGATGATGTATCCAACGCTATTTATGAGCTCAATATGTTTCTGCGGCAGCTTAATGAAACCCTTAATGACGATGCACGCATAACGCTGAATGAAACGCTGAATAACGTTTCCACTACAACCGGCAGAGTAGCAGAAATTCTGGAAGGAAAACAACAGGAAATTGATACAGCCATCGAATCGGGCAGCAGAATGCTAAGCCAGCTCGATACACTTGTTACTGATACACGCCCGCAGGTTGAAATGTTAATGGCAACCATCGAAAAAAATATCGCTGAACTTGAAAGTGTTCGAATTGAGCTTGAATCAGCCGCTTCAAATTTTAATGAAATTCTTGAAAAGATAAACCGGGGCGAAGGTACGATCGGTTTACTGGTGAATGATCCCTCTATGTATGAAAATCTCGACTCGCTCACCATCGAGCTGAACAATCTCATTAAGGGAATCAATGAAAACCCGGGGCGTTATCTGCGGCACATGAGTATTATCGACATCTTTTAAAATGAACCGTTTCTTTTCGCGTTAGCTATTTTGCCGGCGTTGTTCTTCGCAGCCAGAACTCGTATATTTCTTGGCTAAAGCCAGTTTTTTTAACTTAATTTCTAAACTATTTTTTTGAGGTTTTTCTATGGGTGTAATGGAAAAAATGAGAAACAGTACAGCTTCCATTTTGTGGATACTGATCTTCTCGTTTGGCATTTTATGGGTGTTAGCTGATGTTGATTTCTTTAGCGGAATTACGCAAGGCCCAACCAATTTAGGAGTTGTAAATGGTGAGCCAATAACTCTTGAAGAGTACAACAACAGAGTTAGCTTCTATACAGAGCAGTTTGCTCAGCAAACCAATCAGGCTATGACCCCCGAAATGCGGGCGCTCTACGAAAATCAGGCCTGGGAAGATCTTGTTGCAGCTCGTCTCATTCAGCAGAAAATGAACGATATTGGTATTACCGTTACCGATAATGAGCTCATTGAGATGATTACCGGAGACAACCCCGATCCATTTATCCGCCAGCAATTTGCAGATTCAGATGGTAACATAGATCAGATTGCTCTCCGTGCCGCTATTGATGCGCCCGAAAACAGCCAGGCATGGATTATGATTGAGCAGCAACTGCGCGATAATCGCCGCCAGCAGAAAATGAGTAATTTTATTTCATCAGGCCTGCGTGTAAGCAATGCAGAAATTCGAAACGAATTTATCAGAGAAAATTCATTCGCTGATATAAGCTTTCTTCGTTTTCCATTTTCCGACATTACGGATGATGAAATCACCTTCACTGAAGAAGATCTGAGAAGATATTACAGAAACAATCCCGCTCAGTTTGAACGAAGTGAATCGTACCGTTTTCGCTTTGTGAGCTGGGATAAAACCCCAACATCAGCGGATACGATCAATACAATCAACGATGTTGAAAGCCTTCGTGAAGCATTTCAAATGGCCGAGAACGACTCTCTCTTCCTGCTCAGAAATCAATCAGACACCCCATACAGAGGCTCTTTTGTTTCAATTGATGAAGTTCGTGATGAGTACAGGCCGGTAATTGATCTCGAAATTGGGGAAGTTTCAGAAGTCATCATGATTAATGGCAACCCTCACATGTTCAAATTAATTGAACGCCGCGGAGATGAAATTCGCTTTGCTGTACTCTCCTACCGCGTAATAGCAGATCCAATTGCAACGATCGACAGGCTTGCAGAACAGGCAGAAGAGTTTGGATTTTATGCCGCCTCTGACGGTTTTGAGCGAGAAGCTGAAATGAGAGAGCTTGAAGTGAGAGAAGCCACAGCTACCAAAGGCAATCCATTTATTCCCGGCCTTGGCCAAAGTCAGGCTGTGCTTGATGAGCTCAGTACACTCAGAAGAAATCGCATTTCCGACCCGATTGAATTAAACGACCAGTTTGTGGTAATCCAGCTGCTTGAAAGAACCGAGGCCGGTACACGCCCATTCGAAGAGGTTCGCGGCCAGGTTGAAAATTTTGTGAAGACAGAGAAGCGAAGAGAAATTATGTATGATCGCGTACGCGAGCTACTTGCTTCAAATGGTGATCTTGAGTCGTTGGCAGAACGTGCCGAAAAAGAAATCCAAACAGCAGAAGGTATCCGCATGGGCGGTAGTAATATTCCTGGTGCAGGCCGCGAAATTAAAGTTATCGGATCTATCTTTAGCCTTGAACAAGGCCAGCAATCCGGCCCTATCCGTGGAGAGAGTGCCGTTTTTATCGTGCGGGCTGATGAAATTGACATGGCAAATCCTGAAATGATGTCTTCAACACAGCGGCAGGATATCCGTAACAGGCTGGAGCAACAAAAATTTGTTGCCTTCAATCAGGTATTTATCGACAGATTGAGAGAAGGTGCCAACATACAGGATAACAGGCGGCGATTGATTCGCTAAGCAATTCTCTAGTTAGGTTATTTTTGAAAGGGCAAGTGTATACACTCTTGCCCTTTTTTATTTGAGACAGTTTCATCATGCTTGCTTTACAATACATGGTTATATTTCAAATCATGTACCTTCAGATGCCGCATAACTTCTAAATGTATGAACCCCAAAACTGATAAAATCTGGATGCAGAGAGCCCTCAGCCTTGCCGGCAAAGGAGAGGGTTTTGTTTCGCCAAATCCTTTGGTGGGTTGCGTCATTGTATCGGCCGATGGCGATCTGATTGGGGAGGGATTTCATGAGAGGTTTGGGAAAGAACATGCAGAGGTGAACGCCATCAACAGTGTGGCAGATCGATCAAAGCTAAAAGGAGCAACGCTATACGTAACGCTGGAGCCGTGTGCTCACCACGGTAAAACACCGCCATGCGCTGATCTCATTGCTGATTTGCCATTTGCACGGGTTGTAGCCGCCATGAAGGATCCAACAGAAAAGGTGAGCGGAAAAGGGTTGGAAAAAATTAAAGCCAGCGGTAAGCAGACAGATGTTGGAGTTTTAAAGAGTGAGGCCGGGCGTCTAAATGAAAAATGGTTGCATTATATTGAGTTAGGCAGGCCCTTCATCACTCTGAAAATTGCCCAAACAGCTGATGGATATATTGCTGCACCAAATGGTGAATCGAAGTGGATCTCCTGCAAAGAGTCGCGCGCGCTTGTGCACCTGTGGAGAAGCCGTTACGATGCAGTAATGGTGGGCAGAACTACTGCTCTGCACGACAATCCATCCTTAACGGTACGCCTTGCAGAAGGGCGGCAACCCAGACGTGTGGTAATAGACGGGCCGTTTGAGTTACCCAAAAATCTCAACCTCTTTTCAGATCAGTTTGAAGAAAAGACCATTGTGATCACCCATAACAGGGAGAAGAGCGATGCCGACGTCGATCCGATGCTCAAGATGTTTCAAAGCAACTATTTCAGGGGAGAAGTGCTGGTTGCTGATAAACTCGAAGGCCATGTAAACCTTAAACAGGCCATGCGGCTTCTTGCTGAAAATGGAATTACATCGCTGCTTGTGGAAGGGGGGCAGCAGCTTTCAACAGCGCTCATTAAAAAAGGGCTGGTTGACAGACTGCAGCTTTTTATCGCGCCAAAATTATTGGGAGGCGGAACCAAATCGGTTTTTGGCCTTGGGAAGAACCGTATGGAAGATGTTATTCCATTCAAGTCATTTGAGTGGAGCCAATCAGGAACAGACATGTTATTAACAGCAGATTTATAAAATTATGTTTACAGGAATTGTATCAGAAGTTGGAACCGTACAAACTATCAAAGAGATGGAAGGGGCTAAGCAGCTCTCCATCAAAGCGTCGTTTACAGACACCGTTCATGTGGATGAGAGCATCGCCGTTAACGGTGTTTGCCTAACTGTGGTCTCTTTTGATGACGAACAGTTTACAGTTCAGTGTGTGGATGAAACCCTCAGAAAGACCAATCTTGGTAAACTTAGCATTGGCAGCCCGGTTAACCTTGAGCGATCTCTTACCCTCGAAAAAGCCATTGAAGGGCATATTGTGCAGGGGCATGTGGATACTGTTGGCACCATCACAAAAATTGACAAGCAGGGAGCCGATCTTCTGCTGAAGATTAAATTTCCGGAAGAGTTTGATGACTACATTGTTGGAAGGGGAAGTGTTGCGATGGATGGCATTAGCCTTACGGTTGCCAGAGATGAGCCCGGAAGTGAATTCACAGTTGCGATCATTCCCTATACGTGGGATTACACCAACCTGAAAGACAAGAAAGTTGGCGATTTGGTAAACATAGAGTTTGATGTATTTGGTAAATATATCATCAAATATCTGGAAAAAAGAGGCCTCTGAGAGGTAAATAGCCACGGCTTGATATCTTAGTCATCATCAACCGTCTGGCATAACTCAACCAAAACGCCATTACTCTCTTTTGGATGGAGGAATACAATTTTTTTATTGTCAGCTCCGGCTGATGGGGTTTCATTCAGAAGAGTGAACCCCTCTTTTTTCAGCCGGGCAATTTCCTCTTCAAGGTTGCTCACTTCAAATGCAACATGGTGCAGGCCTTCGCCACGCTTACTGATAAATTTCCGGATTACAGACTCAGAATTGGTAGCCCCAAGCAGTTCCACTTTTGATTCGCCGGTTTTAAAAAATGCCGTTTCTACAGATTGTTCCACAACCACTTCCCTCTTATAACATGGCCGGTTGAGAAGTTTTTCATATGTGGATATGGCTGATTCCAGGTCGCTGACGGCAATGCCAATATGGTCTATATGCATAGTTTTTCAATTAGTTTTTTGGGGTGTAACAAAATAGAGAAAGCATCAAGAAATTACTCATCGGTTTAAACTTAAAATTGTCACACAAGGGCAGTTTGTATAAATTATCCTGATCTCAAACCTTCACTAACTCAGTGTTTTCACATCTATTCGTAGTATCTCATGAGCAATCAAAACAGCAGTGACTGGGAAAAACTGGCTGAACTGTATGAACAGGCAACCGGATTATCAGCAGAGGAACAAAAAGCATTCGTAAATGAGAAATGCCCTGATCCGTTACTTAGAAAAGAGCTGCTGACGTTGCTCAAAGTGGACGAATCTTCAGAAAAATATTTTGAAGATATGGCCTCCGATTTGATCTCCTCTGCCTACGATGAACTTTCAGATTTACCACCCGAAACAGGCCAGGCGGGATCATACCGAATAGTAAAGAAGATTGGCCGCGGTGGCATGGGGTCGGTTTATCTTGCCGAGCGATCTGATGATGTTTACAAAAGAGAAGTGGCCGTAAAGATATTACGGAAAGGAATGGACAGTGAAGATATACTCGCCAGATTCAACAGAGAACGGCAAATTCTTGCTCAATTCAGCCATCCGAATATCACTCATTTAATAGATGGCGGACTTACGGATGATGGCCGCCCTTACTTTGTGATGGAATATGTGGAGGGTACACCTATCACAGAGTATTGTGATACAAACAGATTGTCCATTCGTGACAGATTAGGTCTCTTTACCCAGGTTTGTGAAGCGCTGCAATATGCGCATCAAAATCTGGTTATCCATCGTGATCTTAAACCGGGCAACATTCTGGTTACGACAGATGGTCAGGTTAAACTGCTCGATTTCGGTATTGCCAAACTTGTGGATGAATCGGACGATCCGATTTTAACAAGAACCGGTTTTCGCCTCTTAACGCCGGAATATGCAAGTCCGGAGCAGATCCACGGCAAGCAGGTAAACACTTCAACGGATATTTATCAGCTCGGTATGGTGCTGTATAAGTTGCTGTGCGGAAAGCTCCCTTTCACTTTCAATGGAAACTCGATGCTCGAAACAGAACGAATTATCCTGGAGGAAGAACCGCTGCGGCCAAGTGCGAAAGTTGGTGAGATTGAGCCGGAAGAGCTGGATGAAGTCTGTAAATCCCGTTCAACTAACCGAAATCTGCTTAAGAATGAAATCAGTGGTGATCTTGATACCATCATACTGAAAGCGCTCAATAAAGAAACGGCGCTCAGGTATAGTTCTTCTGAGCAGCTTAACAGGGATATACTTAACTACCTGAATGATCTCCCGATAATTGCTCGTCCGGAATCACGAGCGTACAGGATGAAAAAATTTGTCCGAAGAAATAAACTCGGGGTGGTATTGGGAGCACTGAGTACGATACTATTTTTTGCCGGTATCGGGGGCGTGTTGTGGCAGGCCAATCAAACCAGAATTGAAGCAGAACGGGCTCTGTTTGAATCGGAGCGGGCCACGGCTGTAAAAGAATTCCTCACCAATATGATTACAGCCGCAAATCCATATGTGGCAGAAGGGGAGTATCCTTCGGTGTTCGATATTCTTGAACAGGGCTCTGCAATGGTTGAAACCGAACTCGCCGAAAGGCCCGGCCTGGCAGCTGAGATGCACGGTGTAATCGGGAATACATTTTTTGGCCTGGGCGAGATTGACAGAGCCAGGGATCACTTCGAGAGATCGCTCCAGTTAATTGATGAAGGGGCCGAAATTGATCCTGTAACACACAGCGAAATTCGGTATGAATATGCATTTACACTAAACCTGGCCAGCAGATTTGATGACGCCATTGATATAGTACAAGAGACACTTCAGGATTTACGTTCACTAAACCGGGATACTAACCTGCTCCAAAGTCAGCTTCTTCTGGTTCTTCATGATTCTCGAAGTATACTGGCCGATTACGAAGGTGCACATGAGAGTGCTCTACAGGCAGTTGACCTTGCGTGTGAAGGGGATCTTGAGAAAAGTAGCGGATGTATCATGGCACTGCTGTACCTGAATGCAGCCAAAGGGCACCTTGGAATGCGCGAAGAAGCTCTTGGCGTGGTTGAACGGGCATGGAATATTTCGGAAAATCTTTATGGCGGAACATCGCACCCAACCCTGATAAATGCATCCAGAGTTTATGGAAATGCACTTTATGAAAATCTGGAATACCAGCGATCGATTGACATGCTGCAGACTATGACAGAGCTATCCTATGATCTGTATGGTGAGCGCAGTTTTGACTACGCGCGGGCACGGGAAGATCTTGCGAGGGCGTATCATGCAGCAGGCAAACCACATATTTCACTCCCCATTTTAGAAGAGGTACTTGAAATTGGGAGTGAAGCAGCTCCACGAAATTCACTGATTACTGTATGGTTGGTAAGAATTATTCAGACTGCTGCCGAGCTTCATCTGCCCGAAAGAGCGATGGCTGCTGAACAGTATTTCGAAGAACATATACCCGATATGATCCCGCCCAGAACCATGAATGTTCTGGAGATGCAGCGTTTGCGAATGCAAATAAATCATCCAGGGTTTCTGCCGGATTTGGAATTAAACCTGAGTCAACAGCTCGATCGGGCCCGTGAAACCGGCGATGTTCTGATCTGGTCGCACCTTCTGCTTACAGGGGCATCAGCTGAAATTGATGCTGGTAATGCTGAAATGGCTGAAGTATATCTCAATGAATATAAAGAGATCGTTAGCGGATTGGCCGCCGCAGATACCAGGCCAGCGACTGAAAAGTTATTAGAAGCCCGGCTGTTTGCATTGAAAGGTGACCTGAGAAGTGCAGAGGGCTACGCAGAGGAATCACTGTCCTTTTTGATGGAAATAGGCCATGAAAATGACAGTCCGCACATTGCACAAGCCAATGCTGTTTTGGGTGGCATTCGATGTGAAGCGGGCAGCCCCGATGAGGGACGGTTACTTATGAATGAGTCTCTGGAATACTGGAGCAGTATTGCCGAATCGGCAGCCGGTAAACAGAAAATGAACCATCTTGCAGCGAGTTGTTTATAACTCTATATATTTCACAGAAGTGATAAATGATTATGCCAATATTTAAAGCCGCAGCCATACAACTAAACAGCCAGCCCGATCTTGATAAAAACTTGCAGGCTAT
>REDS01000144.1 GCA_007693395.1 Balneolaceae bacterium
ACAAATAAGCTTCGAATCTGTAATGCAGAACCTGAAAGTATACTTCACAGAAAAAATTAATCTGGTTCCTGGCGATTGATGTGGATGAATCCCTGGAACTCCTGGATAAAACACCTGGCAATGGGTATGGTGATTTACCAAATCCGGGTGCACAAAAATGAATAAAAGATCCTTTTAACCAGACAGATGAACAAGTGAAAGCCTTGCATTGGGATATCTTGGTGAGTTTGATTATTCTGTAAGTATAGAGGCAACGAGCAGTTCATAAGAGAATACAACAACCTGAATCGGGACACATGAATAAATCTATCATCACAATAAGTATAACATTTCTGATTGCTATACTAATATTTTCCTGTTCAACAGAGAGTACCACAGTCTATCAATTAACTACTTCATCTGAGCCAAGTGAGGCAGGAACAGTATCTCAATCGGCTGCTGAAGCTGAAGAGGGTGAAACGATTACTGTAACTGCCAATGCCAATGAACACTGGGTATTTGACCGGTGGAGCGGGGATTACTCAGGAACGGATAACCCGTCTTCCATTTTGATGGATGCTGATAAGAGTGTAACCGCTCTTTTTGAAAAGCAGGATTACCCTTTGACTATTGAAACCGAAGGTGAAGGTTCAGTTAGCCAACAAGTTATCCAGCCCAAAACCACCGATTATCCACATGGTACGATAGTAGAGTTGACTGCTATACCAGATGAAGGGTGGGAATTAGTAGAGTGGCAGGGTGATTTGGCTGGAACTGAAAATCCCGCTCAAATAACAGTTGAAGGTGCAACATCTGTAACGGCAGTATTTGAAAAAGCAGAATACCAAATTGATATTTCTTTAGATGGAGAGGGTACCTATTCCATAACACCCGAACAAGATGCCTACTTTTTAGGTGATGAGGTTGAAATTACGGTTCATCCTTCAGAGGGCTGGAATTTCTCTTACTGGGATGGAGATTTCGATGGAACAGATAATCCCATGGAATTTTCTGTTGAAAATAATATATCTGCAACAGCTATACTTGAACGCAAAGAATTTGTAATATCGATTGAAACTGTCGGTGAAGGCAACGTTTCAGAAACGTTGGTTAGTGGTACAGAAACGGAAGATGGATATTTGTTTGAATCACTGGTAGAGTTAACTGCGGAGCCGGCAGAAGGATGGAAGTTTTCCAGCTGGTCTGGAGATATTGACTCATCTGAAGAAATTACAGAAGTACAAATTACTTCTGATGTAAGCGTGACAGCTGAATTTGAAATAATTAATCCAGAATTACAGTTATGGAGTGGAAATACAAGATACAACTGGCCTTATTCAGGTTCAGCGGCAATGAGTATATCAAGAGTTCCGGTACCAAGCAGCTTCACATTAAGAGAGTTTAGATTGAAAGCACTTGGAGGTTCATTTGAAATTGAAAGTATATCAGTAACCGATAGAAATAATGTAACCGTAGGCAGTTTTGTAGGTATTGAGAATGGAACAACAATACAACCTGGGTCAGATATTAATTTTTCACTTGTTGCGAATAGAACAGCTGGCAGACAATCTGATCTGTTATATACGTTTAGGGTGAAGGGGCATGACTATTCATTCACACAACAAATCATATTTACGTCTAACTAATACAAGTTGACAAAATTAAGTATATATGAGTTTGCTGGACAAGTAGTACCAATACAGAAACATAAAAAGGCAAATCGGCTTCGTTTTGTTTTTATCTGCCGTTCCAGTTCAGTCAATCCATTATGAATGGCATACTGTGATTAGAGATTAAAATGGAAAAGATCAGTTAAACCAGGAATAAATTGATCAGCTTTATCCTTGTATTTAAGCAAAATATTTTAGTTATTAACTGCATAAATGGATGAATTTCGTCCAATAATGCAGTTGAAAACTAATGAAAAGTGCAAATACATATGAATATCTTAGTCGCTACTTAGATTTTCTTCGCAGCAAGGGGCGATATACATTTACCGGAGATGAAGTTATATCGGAGTTTAATTTATCTGATCAGGCGTATCAAAAAGCTATTCAGCGATTATCCGACAAAGAACGAATATCAAGGCTCAGGCAGAATTTCTATTTAATCATACCCCCTGAATATTCAGTTCGCGGAACCCTGCCGTTGAGTTATTTTGTGGACGATTTGATGAAATTTCTGGATCGGGATTACTATGTGGGCCTTCTAACGGCCGCTATGTATCATGGTGCGGCACATCAGCAGCCACAAACACAATTTGTAGTCTCCGAGCCACCCTACATGCGGCCTATCAAAAACAAGCAGCAATCCATTGTGTTTTGCTTGAAGAAAGAGTGGAGTACCGAATATGTAACTAAGCAAAAAACGGATGCTGGATATATCAATATTTCGAGTCCGGAACTGACAGCTCTTGATCTGGTTTTTTATTCAGATCGAATTGGTGGCATAAACCGTTCGGCTACGGTACTGGCTGAATTAGCAGTTGAATTGCAACCCGACTTTCTGGCCAAAACTGCTGAGGCATTCTCGCAAACTACAACCCTTCAACGATTAGGATATCTGCTGGATGAATTACTTCAGGAAACCAAATTGGCTGATGCCTTATACCAAGTTTTAAGAAATGGAAACTTTTATCCGGTTCGGTTAAACCCAAAAACTGACAGTGAGAATCAAAAAGCACCAAACCGGTGGAAGATCATTCCAAATATAAATGTAGATATTGACGAACTATGATCCCTAAAGCATATATTGATGCATGGAGGCCTGTGGCTCCATGGAATGAATCTTCGCAGGTTGAGCAAGACTTAGTACTGACAAGGGCCGTTGTGGAGCTATTCTCCAATAACATGTTAAAAAATAACCTTGCATTCAGGGGCGGTACCGCACTGCATAAATTATATCTGCAACCACAGGTACGGTATTCAGAAGACATCGATTTGGTACAGCTAACGCCCGGTCCCGCTAAACCCATGCTGGAAGCTATTCGAGACCAATTACTCTTTTTAGGTGGAAAAGATGAACGACAAGTAAAGCTTAGTGATCATAACTGCACGGTATACTATCAATTTGAAACCGAGTTTAGTCCACCGCCAAGAATGCGATTGAAAATTGAAATCAATACCAGAGAGCACTTCCATGTATTAGCAATGCAAAAACAAACCCTTTCAGTGGATAATCCCTGGTACCAGGGATGTGCAGAAATAAAAATTTATCAACCCGAAGAGCTATTAGGTACAAAACTCAGAGCTTTATACCAGAGGAAAAAAGGACGCGATATGTTTGATCTGTATTATGCCCTTCAGCACCTTGACCTGGATATCGAAAAGATTGTAACCTGTTTTTATGAATATATGGAGCATGAAGAAAATAAAGCTCCAACAGCACGTGAATTTGAACTGAACCTGAATGAAAAAGTACAGGACGATGAATTTACTGGTGATATAATGGCCTTACTTCGACCTGGTATTGAATATGACCAACAAGTAGCATACGACTATCTTTTAGCGAACCTAATCCTTCGGATTTAAGTAACGTACGTTCGAAATCAGAATGTAGAATAGGAGAGAGCACTACATTTGCCTATATCAACGGCTTTATTTCAAACGTACGCCTGATACTTGCTGTACAATAACCGGCTCTGAATAATTTATGAGAGCTTGATTACGTACAGCAAACGATGTTTGCTGCTATCAGACCTGATCACTTAGCACAGCAGCTCAACAACACTTCGGTAATTAAGTGCAGTGGTGTGATCGTAGAAATCTGAGGTAACTTGTGGGGTGGAATGACCCATAATTTTACTTAATCCATACATGTTACCTCCATTTTCAAGGCAATTTGTCGCAAAAGAATGCCGCAGGCAGTGGAACTTCAGCTCCTTTGGTAGGCCTGCTTTGTTCATCTCCTTGCGAAACATATCTTGTACGCTTCTTGTTTGATATTTGCCGATGCCTCTTTCTTTTTGCAAAAGATAGCACTCTTCAAATGGTTTGTTTTTAAACCATTTTGGATACTGGCTTCTTTTACTCTTAAGAACATGCTCCAGGATTTTTACAATATTGAAAGCCTTGCTGCTTAAGGGTACCTGTCGGTGTTTACCAGATTTGGTAAGCTTACCGGGTAGGTGGATGTAACGCTGTTCAACGTTGACCATTCTCCATCTCGTTTCAGCCAATTCTCCCACTCTGAGGCCGGTATAGTAAGCCAGCCGAATGGCAAGGCCGATCATCTTGCCTTCTGTTTGTTTAAAAAGGCGTTTTAATTCGTAATCTTTAAATTCACGCCGAGTTGAAGGCACATCAAACATGTATTCTTGACCTTTAAAGGCAAAATGGGTGATATAATCCTGTTTATACACCCATGAAAACGCTGCTTTAATGGATCTCAACTCAATGTTTATTGTTGTTTTTTTGATGCCATCTTTATTATAACGTTGAATTTTGTAATCATTGAGGTGTGTTTTATTGTAGGCTTCAAGGGGACGGTTGCCACAAATGCGTAAAAACTCTCTGTGTGCAATTTGGTAGCTTGTCACCGTGCTTTGGGCCCTGTTCGTTTTTAAATATGGATAGTAGGTGGTATCCAGAAATTCACGGAGTGTTTGAATTTGCTGCCGTACAGCCGGGTTATGCATACCCATCGCTTTAAGTACACGTTTTTTGGCTGCTTTTTGAGCCTTTTTTTCGGCCTCTTTGCGCTGTTTATTGGTGTGCCGTAATGGTAAAGTCACACCGGTAGAGAGGTTTCGTTCTTCACCGTGTTCATCTTCAAACCGAACATAGTATCGGTATACGTTATCTCGTCGGAAGGGATAGATTTTATATGTCATGTTGTCTTCGTTATGGGTTAATGGTTACGAAGAACAACTTTGGTTTTTTTATTGAACCGGTTTTGGATAGTAGAAGATTACTTACACCCAAACTACGTTCATAAAAGGTGTTTGGTAACGGTTGTAGTAACAAAAGTTACTAAAATACGGTGTATAGAGCGTTTGAGAGGCTTTTTTAAGGATTTTAAGTCCAACGCGTCTACCAATTCCGCCACCGAGGCGCTTTGGAATTTATATCAGAACAGAAATATAAGACATAAAACAGCTTATCTTCAAAAGTACTTTCGCACTTTTTTTATTCATGTGGATTGATATACTTTCTATTGAACCGGAGAAGCAAAAAAATCTGTCTCTTTGCATCTCTGATTAGAAATTATCTGCTAATGAAAGAGCATGGGACAAAGAGATTCAGACCAAAAAAATTTATGGGTAAAAATGCCTTTCGTTATAACTGCAGTGACGGTGGTACTTGTAATCTCGTTCTATCTGGAGCTGCTCGGTTTGCAAATAGTTTACCCTGATATTACGTTGGGCGAGGCGTGGAGCTTTGATTTTATCTTTGGTGCACTTCGAACAACCGCCGGCGCTGTCATTCTCGGGATAATGGTGCTACTGATCGGAATGATTCCTCGCCGGATGAGGCCATGGATTATAACTCATGCAGCTTCAGTTTGGAGCTTAGGTGCGGCGCTGTTTTTGCTTTTAATGTGGTTACTCATTTTATGGGCTCCATAGAATTTATTCTCAAAATTTTTTGAGGAGTTTATCATGTTTACATATTCCTATCTGTATCTTACGGTAATATTTAAGAGAATCGTAAGTATTGACCGACATGAATTCAGATAATCGAAAAATATCAGGAAAACTTGACCGATTATTCCAAAAAACGGTTGAAAAGCGGCCTGGAAAACAACTTATTTCATGCATTGAAAAAGGTGATGGAAGCTTCCGATGGTCAGCTGCTGCAGGAAATACAGAAGAAGGGTCGCCAGCTCATGAACATACTCCATTTTTCATCGCCAGTATTGATAAAATGATCAATGCGGCTCTGCTCATTCAGCTTGTTGAAGAAGGCAGCGTTCAGTTGGATAGTCCGTTCGCGGATTATCTGCCGGCATCACTCAGCAGCGGACTGCATATGTACAAAGGCAAAGATTATACCGGTTCTGTTACGGTGAGGCATCTCTTAACCCACACATCAGGTTTGGCCGATTGGTATGAGGATTTCCCCAAAAATGGCAAAAACCTGGTTGAAGAGATCATCAAAGATGGGGATCGTGATTTAGAGATTAGTGAGCTATTGGAGTATGTGCGCAGCCGCCTCACACCAAATTTTGAGCCACAGCCAATTCAATCTTTTTTGGAGGGAAA
Source organism: Balneolaceae bacterium (assembly GCA_007693395.1). Lineage (GTDB taxonomy): Bacteria > Bacteroidota > Rhodothermia > Balneolales > Balneolaceae > Rhodohalobacter. Next base: position 6,182 of record REDS01000144.1, read on the forward strand.
AAGTGATGGCAAACGCATCAAAACACGCTACACCGATACCGGGTTTATGCTCATTTGTGCTATAATAGAAACGGTTACCGGACAGCCTCTGGAAGATCTTCACCATGCCCGAATCTATGAATCGCTGGGGATGAAGCATACCTGGCTGGCACACCGAACAGAGTCGTCAGAAGCTGTACCGCCTGCATTTCCTCTGCTTGCATCTGGTAAGAAAGTGGAGATACCCAAAATGCTGCGCTCTGTCTGGGGAGTGTACAGCACATGTGATGATATGATTTCCTTTTTAAAAGCACTCTATGCCGGCGAACTCTTCCAAAAACCGGAAACACGTAATTTAATGTTCAGCGGCTGGCACCCGTTCGGATTTCCCACTGATCGGGCATCGGTTCGCCTGCCGGGCTGGCCGATCGCATACAGTCACGGGGCTATGCAGTTTAAACTTCCAAGACTGTTTTCACCTGTGAAGGCGATGCCGGAGATTGTGGGGCATACCGGATCTACCGGTTGCTGGCTATTCTACTGTCCACAGCCCGATCTTTATTTGACCGGAGCCGCTGATGATCTTACTGCCGGTGCACTGCCATTTAAATATGTGCCGGCAATACTCAGGCTATTTTGAGATGAGTAAATCAGATGATACATTGTTGTGAATTTTGATGCTATCAGAAAGGCCTGTTATTATTAAAGATCATTATATTAAATCGAACACTTTTCAAACAGACAACCAAACTCAACAACTAAAAATGAGACATTCACTCTTATTTATCTTCATCGCCTCACTGATTATCACATTCGCATTTACAGCGTGTGGTGATATGGAAGAAAGTCCAACTGTTACCACTCCTGCAGAAAAACCAATGCGCGTTCTCTCTTTCAATATCCGGTTCGATAATCCAAATGACGGCCCCGATGCATGGCCTCACCGCAAAGATTTTGTAACAGACCTGATCCGTTTTCACAAAATTGATCTGGTTGGTACGCAGGAGGGGCTGGTTCACCAGCTTGAAGAGATGGAGGAGATGATGCCCGGCTTTGCATGGGTTGGAGTTGGCCGCGATGATGGCGGTCGTGAAGGTGAATTCAGTGCTATTTTTTATGATACCGGGCGCTTTGAACTGATTGAAGAGGATACTTTCTGGCTGTCGGACAATCCGCAGGAACCGGGTAGCATCGGTTGGGATGCCGCTATCACAAGAGTTGCAACGTGGGCACGTTTCATTGATCTGGAAAATAACCGCAGATTTTTTGTCATCAATACCCATTTCGATCACATTGGCCAGGAGGCGCGTGTAAACAGTGCCGGTTTAATTATCGAAAAAGTGACAGAGCTGGCGGGTGACGATCCCATCGTTGTAATGGGTGATCTGAATGTGACGGAAGAGAACGAAGCGTACACAATTTTTGCCGACCCCGACTCAAGGCCATCCGATCTGGAGCTGTTTGATGGATTTTATCACTCAAAACATGGCCATTACGGGCCCACATCAACGTGGAACGCATTCCGGGAGATTTACCCTGACCGACGAATCGACTACATTTTCACGGATGCAGCGTTTACATTCCTTGAACATGGAATTCTTGCAGATATCAGGGATGGCCATTTCCCATCAGATCACCTGCCTGTACTTGCTGAGATAAAGTTCCGGAATGAGTAGTTATCTGTTTAATTAATTCAGTACGAAAACTCCTATCTTTCACAGTATTGACACGAACAGTTTATGTATTGACTTTTCCCATTTGTAACCATATCCAATCATCCATGAAGTTATATCAACTATCTCTAATCTTAATCCTGCTGATGATCGTATCAGCATGCAACGGCGATCAGAACTCTATGTCAGACAATCCATTTTTTGCACCATCGGAACTTCCATTCGAAGCCCCAGATTTTACCATCATTGAAGAAGAGCATTATGCCCCTGCGTTTGAAGAGGGTATGGCAAGACAGCTTTCAGAAATAGAAGCAATTGCCACAAATCCGGAATCTCCAACGTTCGAAAACACCATTGTAGCGATGGAGCGAACGGGAGATCTGCTCACTCGTGCTCAGCGCGTATTTTTTAATCTCACCTCGGCGCACACCAGTGATAAACTCCAGGAAATTCAGTCGGAATTTGCACCTAAATTTGCCGCGCATTCTGATAATATACGCCTCAACAGTGCACTTTTTGAGCGTATTGAACAGCTTCACGAGCATAAAGATGAACCGGGCCTCGATGATGCATCCATGAAACTTCTTGAAGATACCTATCGCAATTTTGTACGTGCCGGTGCACAGCTGACCGATGCTGAACAGCAGCGAATGCGTGATATCAACAGCCGAATCTCCTCGCTAACCACCCAATTTCAGGAGAATGTGCTTCAGCTCAATCGCGAAAGGGCTGTGGTTGTGGATGATGTAGCACTGCTTGACGGAATGAGCAGCGACAGAATTGCAGCAGCCAAAGAAGCAGCAGAAAGCCGCGGACATGAAGACAGCTATCTCTTGTCGATCACCAATACCACACGCGTACCGATCTTAACCAGCCTCAATAACAGAGAGTTGAGAGAGCGTGTATGGAGAGCTTCTGCTTATCGTGGTCTGGGAGAAGATGGCGGTATCGATAACAGGCCGCTGGTACTCGAGCTCGCACAACTGCGTGCAGAGCGGGCCAAACTTCTCGGGTATCCCAACTTTGCAACCTATGCGCTGGAACCTCAGACAGCACAATCACCCGACAATGTTCTGGGCATGCTCACTGATCTGATTCCATCCGTAATATCCAATGCAGAAGAGGAAGCAGAACTGATCATCGCCAAGATGCGGGAAGATGGCATTGATGACGAATTGCAGCCGTGGGACTGGGAGTTTTATGGTGAGCAAGTTCGCAGAGAGCAGTATGATATTGATGAGAACGAAGTGCGCCCCTATTTCGAAATTAATCGTGTGCTGGAAGATGGCGTTTTCTATGCGATGGAGCGCCTCTACGGTATTACGTTTGAAGAGCGTTTCGATCTGCCTCTGTATCATCCGGAAGTACGGATTTTTGATGTATATGATGAGGATGGCGCACAGCTTGGTCTCTTCTATGCCGATTATTTTTCACGCGACTCAAAGCGCGGCGGTGCCTGGATGAACTCCTTTGTGGTTCAATCTCATCTACTTGAAAAAAAGCCGGTAATTGTGAATGTGCTTAATGTATCTCCGCCGGCAGAGGGCGAGCCTGCTCTTATCAGTTTCAGTAATGTTACTACAATGTTCCACGAGATGGGTCACGCTGTTCACGGCCTCTTTTCTGATGTACTCTATCCGTCGCAGGCGGGAACATCGGTACCGAGAGATTTTGTGGAATTTCCATCAACATTTGAGGAAGACTGGGCCATTCATCCTGATGTACTCGCAAATTATGCCATCCATTACGAAACCGGAGAACCCATTCCTTCGGAACTGCTCGACCGAGTGATTGCAGCGAGAGATTTTAATCAGGGCTTTGATACCTATGAGTATCTTGCAGCCACAATGGTTGATATGGAGTGGCACCTGCTGGGTTCGGATGAAATTCCGGCTGATGTTGCCGCATTTGAACAGGCAGCACTTGAGAAATACAGAATGGATTGGTACGCCATACCTCCGCGCTACAAATCAGCTTATTTTTCACACATTTTCTCAGGCGGATATTCAGCCAATTATTACGCATATATCTGGAGTGAGATTCTTGCTGCTGATGCATTTGCATTTATGCGGGAGCAAGGCGGACTGACACGTGAAAATGGGGATCGCTACCGTAGTTATATTCTGTCGCGCGGCGGCAGCCTCGACGCCATGGAGTTATATCGCGCCTATCGGGGCGGAGATCCTGATGTATCGCACCTGCTTCGCCGTCGTGGACTCTACGCCAATTGATAGCATAAATCAGAAAGCAGATTATCCTTGGTTTAGCAGCCGGGGATGATTCTTCGGAAATTCCCCAATAAGATTCTTCCGTATTGAAAACTGAACCGTCCAACGCTCCTCACCCGCTGAAACAGCTTCTTCGGTACATGAAACCGTTCCGGAGAAACATTCGGCTTGCCACACTCTTCTCTGTTCTCAATAAGCTTTTTGATCTTGCACCTCCCATACTGATAGGTGCCGCAGTTGATATTGTTGTGAAGGGAGATGAGAGCCTGATATCAAGGCTTGGAGTAGCCGATCCTTTTCAGCAGCTGTTGCTGCTTGCAGCGGTAACGGTTGTGGTTTGGGTCTTAGAGTCCGTTTTTCAATATCTGTTTGAGGTGTACTGGCGCGATCTGGCACAGTTTACACAAGACAGCCTTCGAAAAGATGCATACAAGAACATGCAGGAACAGGAGCTGGTATTTTTCGAAGATCGCTCAACCGGGGATCTGATCGCCATATTGAATGATGATATCAACCAGCTTGAACGGTTTCTGGATAAGGGAGCTAACGATCTTATCCAGGTAGTGGTGACGGTTACCGTTATTGGTTCAATCTTTATGTTCTCTGCCCCTGAGATTGGCTGGATGGCTCTGCTGCCAATGCCGTTCATTATCTGGGGCTCGGTTTGGTTTCAGAAGAAACTGGCACCGCGGTATAAACTGGTTCGCGAACGTGCCGGCGAAACCAGCTCCCAGCTTGTAAACAATCTTGGCGGGATGGCTACTATCAAAAGTTTCGGTACGGAAGCGTATGAGAATGAGCGAATTGCGGTACTCTCAAAAAAGTACAGAGAGGCAAATCGGCATGTTATCAGATTAAGTGCTGCATTTGTACCGCTTATCCGAATGCTCATCATGGCAGGATTTATCGGTATTTTGATTTTTGCCGGCTTCAAAACCCTCGACGGTGAGATGGAAGTTGGCTTGTATAGCGTACTTATTTTTGTAACACAACGTCTGCTCTGGCCATTAACCCGCCTCGGCGAAACCTTTGATCTCTATCAAAGAGCGATGGCAAGTACAAATAGGGTAATGGGTTTGCTTAAAACTGAAGAGAAATTGGAATCGGGCGAGCGCAAACTTTTGGCTGAGGAAGTGAAAGGAAATTACAGGTTCGAAAATGTGCAGTTCTCTTACAGAACGGGTAAGCCTGTTTTAAAGAATCTCTCGATGGAAATCGGGGCAGGCCAGACGGTTGGTATTGTAGGCGCCACCGGTGCCGGAAAAAGCAGCCTGATTAAGCTGTTGCTTCGGTTCTATGACGTAACCGGCGGCAGAATTCTTTTGGATGGGCTTGATATTCGGGATTATAACATCAATGATCTTGTACGGTCTGCGGGCTTGGTCAGCCAGGATGTATACCTCTTTCATGGAACTGTAGCAGAGAATATTCGATACGGTACATTCCATGCCACCGAACAGCAGGTTATTGAAGCAGCTAAGCTGGCAGAGGCCGATCAATTTATAAACCGATTGCCGGAGGGGTATGA
>REDS01000150.1 GCA_007693395.1 Balneolaceae bacterium
CTCTTGGCCTGATGGAGTCGGGTTCTACCTCAACAGCAATTCCCTGCCGCTGCCACAAGAGGCCTTTCATGGCGTAATAAAATGCCTCACGGGTAACGTCGTTGCCGATTTCGAACGGAAATGAATGGCCGATCCCATCCACAGCCACCACATATTCGCCCGGGATTGCAAATGCACTAAAGTCGCACTCCCACACATCGGCGTTGGTGTAGTTGCCGCTTGGGAAATCGTCACTGGCTGTCTCCCGCTCGTTTTTGCCCATTCTTTTTTTGATGGTGGTTCTAAACACCGCTTCCCTGCTTTCATAATCAAGTACACGGCATTCCGCACCGGCTTTATCGTCTAGGTTCAGTCCGCCGTTGCTATGGGTTTCAGTGTGAAAATCTCCCATCCAATGTGAGAGGTAGGCCACTTTCTGTCCATCTTCAGGAAACCCGACCATATTGACTCGCACGGTTTCAGATCGAAGCCGGTTCACATCAAACGTAAACGAAACCGAATCTCTGTTGCCTGTGATATTGTCCAGCGATAATGTATAGTTTTTTCCCTGTTCAAGGGTCTCCGGAAGTTCAAGATAGATCCAGTGCTGCATGATGAATGGCGGATCCTGGTGTTCGGTTTGATACTCCCACCCTTTTGATTTGCGTCCTGTATGAACCGGTTGCCGTCCGTTGAAATAGTTCGGATCATCTTCACTGTAAAGAGTATAACGGTTGGTTTCCAAAGCCCGCTCCAGATCGGTCGGGGCGTGAAAAGTGATATTATCCTCAGGCCGTTCATGCAGGCCATAGGTGATGATATGCCCGTCACGAATGTGCAGCATCAGGATTTTGTCAGTGACCGGGGATATGCTCATCAGGTCACCGCCGGTTGTTTCATTCGATTGGGCGAATCCGGTGCCTGTACATGCCAGAATCAGGATAATTAAGAAAACTTTTTTTAATTGGTGCATTGTGGTGTCTATTTTTTCAAATGATTGCGAAAACCTCCCCTCTTGCCTGTCCCGAGCGCTTCGGGGAGAGGGGAAAGTGAAAGCAAAAAGGCGCAGCCTGATTTGCTGAACGAGGGGTGTGTTCCGTGATCAGGTTTAATGCCTCTGCAAGGAACACACCCCGGATAGCTTCGCTGAACGCTCAGCTATCGTCCCCTCTCGAGAGGGGAGGTTATTTTCCTTCACAAAAAAATCCTTTAACTCCAAATAATCCGACGCTGTCAGGAGCTGACGCACGCTGACAGGTCGATTTAACTTCATATTTATTATCTCGCCACTGATCCCGGCTCCACACAATTCTCCCCTGCATTGGGGATGGAGCATGGCCTGCGAGACGTGTTTTGAATAGAAGCCGGATGGTCCACTGCCACGAGCCTGCCGAATTCGGTTTTCCATTCACCGAAAATGCCGCCTTCGGTCATGTCGTAGCGCACGGGATCGTTGCAGTCGCCGTTTCTCACCAGGCCCCACGACCACGCCAGCCATCCGATATCGGCTTCTTCAAGTTTGTCCAGGGCCCATTCGTAGGGTGATGGTGTGCAGTCCCAGGCGCTGGGTGTCGGCCCCTCACCGATAATGAACGGTATTTTATCAGAAGTTACCTTGTCGATGATGTAACGGTAGTCATTTTTGCGGTCTTCTTCGCTTCCCGCCCAGTAAGTATGAGCCGAAACAATAATTGCATTTTCAGGATCGTGTTTGTTCAGCGCTTCCCAGCTGGCCATCAGGATCCGGTATTCCTGCCCGTACCCTGCCCCGTCGATCACCAGCGGAACCCGGATGCCGGCATCGCGGATCTGCGTGATGGCGGACTGGTATGCGCGCGTGAACTCCTCCTGCGGCACCACGCCACTCCCCGCCTCGTTGGCAATATTCAGCAGCACCCACTTTTCGTGGCGGTTGATCACCTCCACAACATCGGGCCTCACCCAGTAATCCACACAGTTTTGCAGATCGTCCCAGCGGCCGGTTGCGCTGTGGCATTCCGGCATCGGTATCATGCCGTGCTGAATGGAATTGTGGATCACATCATCCAGGTCAGAAACTTCATAACTCGTGGTCGTTACAATGCGGATACTATTCGCCCCCGTTTTGGCAATCTCTTCCATTACCCACGAGCCTGTGGGATCGGACGACCAGACAAACATTTCGTTTACTCCTCTAAGTACCACCCGCTCACCTGCCGCGGTATAGATATGTCGGCCGTCCACGTACATGGTTTCATTTTCTTGAGATTCGGAAATATCCATTGCCGATGTGTCACGGTCGCAGCCGGTGAAAACCAGAACCGCCATTATCAATAATGTCAGATTGAGTTTAATTGAAGATAGGTTCATGAATGTATTGTTGATTTTGTTTTCTGATAAAGTTATATGTTGTTGATTTTTATCAACTCCCCTCTTGCCTGTCCCGAGCGCTTCGGGGAGAGGGGACGGAGTTGAAGAAGAGCGCAAAGCGCGGCTTCAGAAACTCAGGGGTGTGTTCTTTGATCGGGCATGTAACCTTACCCCAGGAACACACCCCTCGACAGTCACGAATCACGACAAGTCGTGTTCTTGACTATCATTTCCCCTCTCCCCGAAGCGCTCGGGACAGGCAAGAGGGGATTTTTAACTTCATATGTCATTAAATTACTGTACATATTAAATGATCTTATTTCACAAAAACCATCTTCCTCGTTTGCGAAAAATCGCCCGCTGTTAAACGGTACATGTAAATTCCCGTTGACAGACCCGCCGCATCAAAATTGACGCTGTATTGTCCCGGGGTTCTCACTTCATTCAGGATGGTTGCTACTTTTTGTCCGGTTATCGTGTGAACGGTGATTGTTACTGTTGAGGTTCTTGAAACATCAAACCGGATGGTGGTTGCCGGATTGAACGGGTTCGGGAAATTCTGATGCAGCTCAAATGTATCCGGGGTTTCTCCGCTTCCAAGGCCGTTATCTGACTGATCAGGCACTTCTGCTGCATATCGTATCGTATCACTGCTCAGACTCACAAATTCCGAGAGCAGACGGATATATGCTGCCTGATAGCCAATGGAGTTTTCGGTAATTTCCCAGGAATTATAAGGCCACCCATTGCTGAAGTCTGTGTACATTTTTTGGGGCGGCTGATTTAGTTCCAGGTAAGGATTTTCACCACCGGTATAAGCCCGGTTCGGCCCGCCGACCAAAAAGCCTGGTGCCGGCCCTCCTTTTTCTGAAAACAGCACATTCTGCCAAGGGCTGCCGTGTTCAAACCAGCCATGGTAAAATTCATTCACAGGGTTTTCCGCACCGTAAACATACATGTTGCTCAGGTAGCATTTGTCCAGGGGGTTTCGACCGTGAATGTAGTGCAGAATATCCCTGGCACGCTGGATGTAATCTTCTTCATTAGGTTCATCCAGATATCTTGCAACATTAAGATTCAGGATTCCGGTATTAGACAACACCGACAAGCTTCCCCAATGGTATTGAGAGTCAGGCATACCGGCATAATAAGGATCGGTTGTAACAGCATTTCCATAGAATGTACCCGGTTTCGTACGAAATCGCTGTAAAACTTCTTCACGGATGGATTCGTCTGCATTATTGAGCGTTGTGTAGTAAAGCAGGCCCTCACCAAAATAATTGTTGTAAGGTCCCCACCAGCTTAATAATGGGATATCCCGGTAACGCTCTCTCACTAAATCATTCCACTTCTCATCACCGGTCAATGCAAACATGTAGATTCCAAAAAGCGCCGCCTCAGAAAGCTGGCTTTCCACACTCCGGTCGGCATCGCCCGATTTGATTTCTCCCCGGTCGCTGTTGGTATTTAGTTCTCCGTATCGGTCATAGTAATCAACAAAATATTCGTATGCTTTCAGGCCGGCCTGCATCAGTGTATCGGCATAATCTTCCCATTCGGGGAATTCCCGGTAAACCAGTGCGGCATGGGCTGTCATCGATGCGAAAGCGATGGTTGAGGAGGTGCTCACACGGCCATAGTACCGGTTGCGGTTGTCACTGCTTGGCGGTGAGGCGCTGTAATACTCTTTGGCCCCCATTTTGATGATCACTCCGCCATCTTCAACCTGCATTCGCAGCACCCAGTCCATCTGCCATTTCAGTTCATCGAGAAGGTCTGGCAGTCCGTTGCCAGATTCGGGAATGTTATAATCATCGCCCCATATGTGGGGATTGAGCCTGTAAGCCGCCAGCAGCGGATGAACCGCACTGCTGGTAAAGGTAATATACTTGTTGAAATCCCCTGCATCGAACCAGCCGCCGTGCAGATCTCTGAAACGATCCGGATTATTCTGGTCGAAATAGTCGCGGGTCTCTTTTTCCTGGAGATAGGCTGCAGCATCTGCCCAGTTTTCTCCTGCATATTCAGCCCGTTTTTCGTGGCCGCTGCGCTGGTAAAAATAGCTTCGAACGGCAGCCTTCAGTACATTTTTCCAAGGATTTTCCCGGATTTCAAACGGATGAGATATACGGCCTGACTGGGGTTCTTCTATTTGGTATAAACCCGGTTCAGTGAGTTCTGAAAAATCGAGGTGCCAAACCAGGTCTCCCGATTGCTGGTGTTCAGCCCCATTGCTCCATGATACAACGGTTCCTTCAAAAACGATTTCATCGGTTTCAAGATTTCGTACATAGAATGCACTTCCCGGCGGGGTTGAGTGCTGGCCTGAATCCTGGCCGGTTTGCGGCACTTTAATGATGGCTACTTTTTTGCCATCTATTGGATACCCGAATTGATCGGTTACAATGGATGCCTGTAGTGCAACCGGCATCAAAAACAGAAATGCAAAAATGGGAATACGCCAAAGCATAAAAAAAGGTTTAAAAAGTTCGGCAGTACTAAAAACTTTTATCTCTTAATGAGGTTTAGTAATGCCACAGAAGCACTGAAATCACGGAGGTAGTTATGCTTTACCTGTGATCGGCTGAATATTTAACAACTGTTTAGTAATAAGAACCTGCAAGCGTCCGGCAGGACCTGGCAGCGTTCGCAGCACTAAGTTTAAGACTCTGACAGGAGCCGAAATACGCGGCACTCTGTCAGGTCTTCTAATCAAGAACCTGCAAGCGTCCGGCAGGACCTGGCAGCGTTCGCAGTACAAAGCTTAAGACGCTGACAGGATCCGGAAATACACCGGAACGCTGTCAGGTCTCGGCACTATGTCATTTCAATCTTTTTAAAAACAGCAAAAAAAAACCCGGCATTCTCGAATGTTTTGCCAATCAATCAGAATGCCGGGCAGCTACGGTACAGATAATTATTTATTTAGAATTTTCGCACAATCCTCAGATTATCAAAGGCAATGTTTACTTCCTCGAATGCAACTCCGGCAGGTTCACCCGGATTTACATACCGTAATAGAAATTCTCCGGCATTTTTCATAGGACCGTAAGTTGCCTGTGTACCACGGTGAAAATCATGCATGGATATCGTGACGGTTTCCCATCCGTCGGTAACCAGAGGTTTTCTTTCCCCATCCACGATAAACGGGTTCCAGTCTTTTTCAATCCACCAGTCAAAAGAAAGCTGAATGAAACCGGACTTGAACTTGTCGTGCGGAGTAAAGATCTCCATTCTGAATACCAGTTCACTTGTTGGTGTATCTGCCGGGTAATCAGGCATTTGCATACCTGTACCTGCCCAGGTTCCAAACTGGGTTGCCAGACTTTGGAACCACCACATGCCGGGTGTTAAAGGATCGTCATAATGCCAATAGAGATAATTACCATCGAGTGGAGGTATTCCGGGGATATCGTCACCCACATAAGGAGTATCAACGCCGGGAGTACCCCAGGGATTCCATGGGTTCTTATCATCAAAGTTGATGAAAATTCCCCTTCTGTCGTTGAACATATTCCGGTAATTCTCCTCTGTGGTACCGCTGGAGGTAGTGATGTTCAGGTGGCCGGCTTCCGTTACACCGTCAGGCACGGTAACTGTTAGCCAGCTTCCGTTCTCGGCAAAGCTAAAGTCGGTTGCCTGGATACCCCCGGGGAACGTTACACTTTCAACAAGGTATAGAAAGCGTCCGGTTACCCTCACCGTTTCTCCGGCGGTGGCAAACTCCTTGTTCACCCGTTCAATTTCGGGTGCCGGCGGCAGAATCGGGAAGTTAAAGATCGTCTCCCCGGCATCCGACACCAGCCGAATGGTGTTCATTTCGGGTGCATTTGGGTCTAATATCCCAAAAGGTATGTCGCCCGGAATCCGGACAACCATATGTGTATCCGTTACCAGTGTAGGGTTAAAACTTGCCTCAATACCGTTAAAAAACACCCGTTTGGTACTGGTCAGGTTTCTACCGACTATTACGAACATTTCGCCCGGCCCCACCTGGTCCATCTGTTTGGCAGCCGCTGAATCAGGATGTACATATCGGACACTTTCAATTTCCGGAATCCTGTCGGTGTCGCTCGTTGAATCGCAAGACGCGATGAGTCCAATCATTCCGGCAATAACCAATAGATAAATTAGTTTGTGATAACCGGACAAGAGGCTCTTCATTGTCTTGCTGCTGTTTTCTGTTTGATTGTTTAATCGTTTCATAATAAAGCTCCTCATTAATTAAAATCGAATGGAACCGGCGGTTCCCTGAGATTCGGATTCATGGTTAATTCTGCTTCCGGATAGGCCATAATGAAGCTTTCTTCGTTAACACTGATTGGCGTACCGTCCTGTACTAACTCGAAATCATTCAGTTCACCACTCCAGTCATGCCGCATGTGCCTCTGCTGATAGTCAACAAGGTTGATAGCATCCTGCGGATTTCTGTGATAGATCCTCATCAAATCGTAGTAAAATTTACCTTCCATGGTAAATTCACGTACACGTTCTTCGATGATATCCATGAATGTAATCTCGGAATACGGTTCCACACCGGCACGCTCGCGTACAGCATTGAAATATTGCAGTGCACGGGCATCGGTTGTAGAAGCGTTATTGCCCAGAATGGCTTCTGCCGCAATCAGGTACACTTCAGCAAAGCGCATCATGTAGGTGTTGATGTCGGTTGACATAAATCCAACCTGTCCGTCATTATCTTCCGGTCGGCCTACAATATACTTTTTGATGCTTGGGCGGCTGCTCTCATGAGTATAACCGCCAAATGCCGTCCGAAGCTCCGGATAGTGGTCGCCATATGCCATATAGGTCGGCTTTCTCCGGGCATCATCGGTGCTGGCTCCTCCGAGCAGGTCAAACGCCCAATTTGAAACCTGGTGGCCGCCGCCCCAACCGTCGCCAACACCGGTCAGTGCCGGTAACGGTGCATAGTAGGCCTGAACAGTGTTTTGAGCACCCCAATAACCACTGCCATGAACCCACTGCAGAGCAAACATACTTTCTATGTTATTGTTGTTTTCTCTTTTGAAGAGGTCTGCATAATTATCCATCAACTGATGAGGGCTGTTTTGAATAACATCCTCGGCATATTGTACGGCTGCATCAAGATACTCCTGGACCAACGTATTGCCTTCGCTCAGGTGAGACGCCATGGACAGGTACGTTAATGCCAAATATCCTTTGGCCGACCATTCTGTCACTCTTCCTGCCGCATCGGCAAGTACCAGGTGATCTGCGGCAAACTTGAGATCATTCAGGGCAAATTGGAACACATCCTCAACCCTGTTTCTGTAAACAAACGGATCATCAATAAGTTTGTCTGTTCTGGTAATGATGGGAACGGGTCCCCAGATTCTTGCCAAATGCAGGTAAGCTACACCGCGCATAAACCTTGCTTCCGCTATTCTGTGATTTAGAACGGCTGGATCAATGGTAGGCGCAGCTCCATCCTCCATGTTGGCAATGTGTGTATTTGCCTGATTGATGACGATATAGAGTGAACGCCATGACTCATTGAGGCGCGGTTCTGCAGCATCTGCCCTGAACCAATAAAACGGGATGCCGTGCCGGAGGACACCGCCGCCGGCATCGCCAAGCTTCTGTGCAGCTTTATCATTGAAATCAAACCAAACGATATTGTAGAGCGATCCGGTTGCCATGGCCAAATCTTCAGGTGTTTTATAAAACGTTTCCTGAACAATGGACCCTGTCGGCGGGTGACTGAAGAAATCGTCACCACATCCTGCCACAAAACCGGCCAGCAGGAGTACACCGAATAAATATTTAATCTTTAATGTTTTCATAATGTTAAAAAGTTTTTCAGGATTAAAATTAGAACCCGAAATTCAGGCCGAAAGTGAAAATCCTCTGAGACGGATAGTTTCCAATATCTACACCGAAAAGAAGCGGATCTTGCGTATCTGAGCCGACTTCGGGGTCATGGCCTGAGTAACCGGTAATGGTTAACAGGTTTTGTCCGCTGAAGTACAACCGCATGGTTCGAATATTGAACCGGTTGAGCAGATCCGGAGACAGTGTATAGCCTACTGTCAGGTTTCTGAGCCTGATGTAGCTGCCGTCTTCGATAAATCTGTCTGATACACGCGCATTGTTATTTGCGCCGCCAATTCTTGGCATATCCGTTTCAGGATTGATGATATACACTTCGCTGATATTCGCTTCATTGATCTCTTCGGGCAATGCATTCGGATTGTCAATCATGCCTATTCTTGCATACTGATTCAGTGTGCGGGCATGAGCTCTCCAGAAGTGGTCACCTTCGGTCCATCGGCGAACCTGGCTGAAAATGTCGTTACCGTAACTTCCGTTAAGGAATACCGATACATCAAAATTCCTGAAGTAGAAGTCGTTGGTAATTCCGAATGTAAACTTAGGATTCGGGTCACCAATCACGGTTCGGTCTCTTTCATCGATTACGCCATCACCATTTATGTCCACGAATCGCAGGTCACCGATCCATACACCTGAATATCTGTGTATTTGATCGTGCTGCTGCGCGTGGTTTCGGATTTCATCTTCGGTAAGAAACAGGCCATCGGTTTTATATCCATAAAACTGCCCAACCGGCTTACCAATAACCGTTCTCGATACAGGATCAAAGTGCTGGATACGTCTTTCGAGGAAGGTGCCTTCCTGATCCATTCTCGTCACTTTGTTTCGGTTCATGGTATAAATGAACGTTGACTCCCAGCGAAGTTCTCTGTCGAGGTTAACCGTGTTGAGTGCCAGCTCAAGGCCTTTGTTTTCAAGGGCTCCGATGTTTACCATCGGGGCTCCCATCGAACCGGTTCCGCTTGTGCCTGAATAGAGTGGCAGCGGCCGTCTCATCAGAAGGTCGTCCGTCCATTTTTGATAGACATCGGCTGTCAGGTTAAACCGGTCATTAAATAAACCGATATCAAGGCCGAGGTTTATCGATTCGGTGGCTTCCCATCTCAGGTCAGGGTTCGGCACATTACCTGTTAATAAACCAGTTCCCCAGGTTGTCGGCACAATATTCAATGCAGATCCAAACAGGTAGGTTCCGATTCCTTCATTTCCTACAACTCCGTATCCTGCTCTAAAACGCAGATCAGATATTGATTCGATGTTAAAGAATCTCTCATTGGAAACTCTCCATGCTACTGAAAATGACGGGAAATAACCCCATCGATGGTTCTGGCTAAATTTTGAAGAGGCATCCGCCCGCATTGTAGCGGTCACCAGGTAACGTTCATCATAACGCACATTAAACCGGGTAAACAGTGACTGGAGTGAGCTGCCTCCGGAATAACTGCTTACGGTTGCCGTAGCTGCATCACCGGCTGCCAGTTCCCGTACAAGGTTTGAGGGGAAATGCGTTCTGCCACCGGAAAGACCTTCCCAGCTCGACTCTTCAATTTCATGACCAAGCGTACCATTAAGAAGCCACTTATCGGTCAGCGACTGATTGTAGGTCAGGTATGTGGTTGACTGCCACCAGAAGTTACTGTCTCTGTTACGGGTAGCACGGGCTATATCGTTCGACAAATCACCCATTTGCCATGACGGCAGAAAGTAATCCCGAACACGGTTTCCGTAATTCATATTCAGCTCTGTTCGCAACCGCAGGGTTTCATGCAGATTCATTTCTGTGTAAACATTGCCGAATATCTGCCGCCGGGTCATATCATCATCTTTAAGCTGCGCCATGGCGATCGGGTTATCGTTCTGATAGAGTGCATCCACACCGGTTGGGCCGCCAAAACTGCCGTCGGGGTTCCGCAGCGGAACATTCGGAGGCATTCGCAGCGCCGTACTGATGATAATTTCTTCACCCTGCCGCTCGTCAACGATGAGAGATTCCTCGGTTTGGCTGATGTTTAATGTGGTTCCGATTTGCAGCCACCCTCTCGGGTTGTTATCCAGGCTTATGCGTGCTGAATATCTGTCGAAATAAGAACCGGGAACTACACCATCCTGGCCCATGTATCCGATCGAGAAACGATACCGGGTTACGGCATCCCCGCCACTTACAGCAAGTGTATGATCGGTAATCGGCTGTGTAGTAAAAAGTTCATTCTGCCAATCGGTTCCCTGGCCTAAAATAGAAGGATCTGCAAATTCTTCCCTCCGTTCCAACAGCCACATATCTGCCTGTGCATTTTTGAACGTTGCATACTCCTGCAGGTTCATCAAATCGAGCCGGCTCGGTACGCTCTGAAAACCTACGTAACCGTTATACTCAACCTGGGTTTCTCCCGCCCGGCCTCGTTTTGTGGTAATCATCACAACACCGTTAGATGCACGCGCACCGTAAATAGCTGTAGCGGAGGCATCTTTCAGAATGTCAATGGATGCAATGTCATTCGGGTTAATTCCCGCCAGGCCGCTGCTCTGATTTACATTGGTACCGCCCATCATACCTTCATTACCCTGCATTGGAACACCGTCAACCACATAAAGCGGCTCGGCGTTACCGGTCAAACTGTTGGTTCCCCGAATTCTTACCGTAGTATTACCGCCAGGACGCCCGGTATTTTGTGTAATTTCAACACCGGCAGCTCTTCCCTGCAGTGCACGGTCGAGTGTACTTGCTACTGTCCGCTCAACTACATCAGAACTTACCGATGAAATGGAACCGGTCATATCCTGCCTTCTTTGATCTCCGTAACCGATAACCACAATTTCATCAGCCATAAGTGCTGTCATGGAAATTGCAACATCAAGTTCAGTACGTCCGTCAAGCGGTACAGTCAGTGTTTGATAACCGATAAAAGAGAATACCAGGTTCACATCGAGAGAGGGTACTCTCAGTGAAAATTCACCGTCAATGTTGGTACTTGTTCCGGTTTGTGTGCCTTCAATAATGATATTTACGCCAGGCATGGTTTCTCCGCTATTTGCATCGCGCACAACACCGGTAACGGTTTCATCCTGAAACTCAAACCGTTCAAGCTGTCGTTTGGTTTTCACTACAACCTGGCCTGATGGCGATGCAAGCGCTTCCAGGTTGGTTGAAGCAAAAAGATTCTCGAATGCTTCAATAACCGTTACATCTCGCATTACCAGTGTAAACCGTTCTGCAGGAAGCTGGTTTTTGTCGTAAGTAAGGCGAATGTTGCCCTGCTCTCGAATTTTTTCCAGTGTTTCCGCAAAAGTGGCGTTTTGCACATTCAGGTCAATCTTGTTTTTATAGTACGAATCATGACCTTCATTTT
>REDS01000026.1 GCA_007693395.1 Balneolaceae bacterium
TGGCGTCTAATTCTTCTGATTGTTCAACAGATAAACGATCAGCAGAATCCGGGCTTACCATCCGGTCTCCCTGGTCGCAAGATGCAATCAGGAGTAGTATAAGGGGCAGTATTAGTGCAAATCTAATCTTCATTTTAAGATATTTTGGTTAATGTTAAATCGGGCTTAATAAAAAAGGTGCCCATTTGATACTGCACTAAACTAATAGATTATTTTAAAGAATCAAGTAAAACACCCAAATTCTAATGTTTATCTGTTTCGTAAATGAAATGGTTCATCGGGGTGCCTGTATTACCTGTGGTGTATGAAATGTTGATAAAATTAGCCACCGTTGATGCAATGTCTGAAATGCTAACCGGTACCGTAGAATTTCCGGCGGGAATATCCCACCCATACCAAATCAGGGGAGCGCGGCTGTCGTAGCTCCAGGGGGCACCATGGGTAGTGCCAACTGTACGTGAAGAGGAGAACCATTGTGGTTCAAGCCAGTAGATAACATCACCCGATCGTGAAGGGTTATACCCCCTCTGGATACGCTGATGAATGGGGTCAGAAAATGTACCGCTTCGTAGGGCATCGGCTGTCAGAGCACCGGCCACACCATCAAATCTAATTAAAATTTCGGCCGCATCCCTCTGTATATGTTCTGGTCGGGCTCCATTTTCCTGAATAGCATCATGATCCAGAAAAAGTTGCGTGCTTCTGAGTGTACGTACAGGATTAAACCCATACAGCGCGGTTAACTGCTCTTCCAATAACTCTTCCGTTTCACTGCGGTTGTAGTTTCCGGTTGGTAATCCAAGATCGCGAAGATATTCGGGGTTATGTGCCGCACCATGATCGGATGTAAGAAAAATCAGTACGTTATCCTTACCGAAGTTCTCATCCACATAGTTTAAAAATCTCGCCAACTCTCTGTCGAACCTGATATAAGTATCCTGAACTTCTTTGGATGCGGGGCCGTAACGATGGCCAATATGATCAGGTGAGGAGAATGAAATAGCCAGCAGATCTGAATGTTCATCTTGGCCAAGCTCTTCACCTTCAATAGCTGCATAGGCCATTTCAAAAGTGTAGGTGTCGCCGAAAGGAGTGTTTGCAAAAATACCATTGCCCGAAATTTCAGCGTATGCCGGCAGATCGTGAGGAAATACCGGGCGATCCTGCCCCCTGAACGTTCCTTCATACCGATTATCATCCTCAATGCTTTCGGTATAGGTTCCAATTGGCAGCAGGGTCTCCCATGGCTCACTCACAAATTGTGCTGGCAGATCGCGGTCATTAAATTCGTTTACCCAATCCGGAAGTTCATCCATATAAAACGTACTGCTAATCATTCTCAATTCGGTATAATCGAACCAATACGCCTGTCCGGTAAAGCCGGCAGGAAGTATAGAGCCCCGATCCTTCAGAGCAATACCAATTGCTTTGGATTTCATGTTTGAATGCAAACGGAGTTCATCAGAAATTGACGTTGATAACATCCATTTGGGTGACATTTCACCTTCGTCTGAATCGGACCCTACGGTGGAGACATTTGAATCACCGGTTACATAAGTTCTGCCGCCTGTGTCTTTCAAGAACCAGCTGTTTCCAATAATTCCGTGCACAGAGGGTGTGGTGCCAGTATAAACAGAGGCATGGCCGGGACCCGTATACGTAGGTGCATAATCGAAATGAGTATTGTCAAAGGAGAAACCTTCGTTTATGAGACGCTTGATCCCATCTTCTCCATAGTGGCCCCAATATCGGTAGATGTAATCAAATCGCATTTGATCCACCATAATGCCAACTACCAAACCTGGTGTTTCGTGATGTTCTTTTTGATGGTTTTTTTGTGCATTCGCGCCTTGGAAGACAATCAGGGGAGAAAGGATAAAAATTAGTATAAATACTATTTTAATGAACTTCATATTATGTTCTTTACTTAATTAATCATTGGTATCGGTTTCTATTGCGAGGCCTTTCAGTCCTTCAAAATCCTTCAAAACACCATCAATCGGGCTAAATGCACTGTATCCATTTCCCTGGTCACGGTTGCTGCTGGCACGGTGTATTCCTGCTAAAGCAACCGGATTTTCAATTCCCTCAAAGTCACCTTCAACCCTTTTAAATACCGGAGAGCCACTTGTGCCCCCGCCTGATGTAGCATATCGAGCTCGGTGCTGGCATTGTAAGATAATCTCATGCCTGCTGCGGCGGCTGTCAACACATGTGCGTATTACATCGCCGCTTGTCCATCCTGAGTTTCCGCCAACTTTGTGCAGTGTCATACCTGTAAGAATATCATCTTGTATATCTACTACTGTAAAAACAGGGTCATCCTCATCAAGAATTCTGGAGCCTTCCACCATCCAATCTTCACTTTTACGAATTGTTTTAGCGATGTAGCCGCGTGCATGTTCAGTATTTTCTCTGATTCCTACTAACGCAGAATCACTCCAGCGGCATGGCCAACAATCTGAATTTGGCATTACACACATATCGTATGATTGCGGGCCATCTGCTACTTCTGTGCCTATGGCATCATCGGGCTCATCCCTATCACCCTGATGATAGAATGTACTACTATTACCATGCGGGTTTTCCGTACAGTGTCCATTGGTTACAAATACAGGCATCTCATCAAAAATGCCCAGAAATCCAAGACTGCATGTACTGGATTCGGAATAAATTCTGAGCCCGCCAACAATTGGCCTCTGCCTGTCGTATGTATCACCAGTCAGTTCACTAAAATCATAATCATCTGTTTCATCGTGCTCTTCAAATTCCTCCTCAAATACTACTGCCTTTGCAGGTATAAGAAGGGTCTTTTCCAGATATGTTCTCACCGATTCCACCGACTCCTCTGTCCATTCACTACTATTTATGCCAATTACCACTCTGTTTATTTTTTCATGAATATGAACAGATGTAACAAAAGAATACTCACTACTGGCAAGCAGAAAAGCTGTAACCAGTTCTCTCCACAGAGCTAATTCCCCAAAGGAAAATTCCCCTCTTTTTATTATAACTTCCTCGGTTCTTTCTGATTTATTTTTAAACCTGTTCGTTTTTAGAGAGCTGACTACACTATTTAAAACTGTTTCATCAGAACTATCTTGAAGATAAACCACATATGCACCATTTTCATCGAGATATAGACCTCCGAACCCTTTAATCTGATCTTCTATATGGTGTTGGAGCCGTTCACCTTCCCTTCTGATCATTGCAACCTGATTATGTAATTCCTGAACAGAACTAAAACTATCGATTGATTTACAGGCCGGGCCTCCATTTCCGGGTGAGGGCTGGCTTGGGCCGCTAAATCCCGGTGGGCCTGAAGTAGAGGAATCACAAGAAGTAATCGAAATTAAAATGGAGACTGAAAACAAAACAGCCCATACCTTGCCTATTTTCATAGTACTAAGTTTTGACTTAAATTTTTTTAGCCTATAGAATAGTGAAAAGAATGCAATTGTTTATATCAATGGTTTTCCCGCCAATAATTAAAAAAAGAGATACTGTCATGTATCTCTTTTTTTAGTGTGATTGATCCTTTCAATTAACTATGGCCTCAGAGTAAGTGAAAAGGTGTTGTAATTCTCTGCAGCAATTACATCTCCGGTATCGTTTCCAAGAAGTGTAATTACTACCACCGGTCTTTCATCATCTATGTTCTCTTCAATTGCAGTTATTGTAATTTCAGCAAAACTACTGTTTGCAGGAAGAACAGCTGATCTTCCGCCAACTTCAAAATGCACACCCTCTACAGCTGTACTGTTTTCGGTGTCAATTTCAAAGTTTACAGATAGATCAGAATCCTGGTGCGGACCAATAAGCTGAACCATTGCGTTGTATGTATTTCCGTTAGACATACGCTGCGTATCGGAAGTAGGGTTAAATTCCACCTGCATGGGGCCATCATAAATTCGGCTATTGTCAGGGAAACAACCTGCCAGTGTAAATACAAAGGCACCAATCAGAAGTATCTTTATAATAGTTTGTATTGATTTCATCGTCTTCATTTTTTTTTGCAGTTTGATTATCTGAGTAATATCCGGCACAGCTTTGGTGTTATGCCGGTTTGCAGTTAAATCAGTAACCGGGGTTTTGATCCAGATTTGGGTTATTCTCAACCTGTGTGGCAGAGAGTGGTGCAAGAATTCGTACATCATCAAAGGGAACCGCCGGGTTCAGGTTTACCTGAGGCTTTGGAACATCCATTGCACGGCGTTTCAAGTCAAACCAACGATGCCCTTCAAATGCAAGTTCTCTTCGCCGTTCATCATAGATTTCTTCAAATAATTCAATTCCGGATGGTGCATTTTCATAAGCAGCCAGTCCTCGATGTGAACGAAGCAACTCGAGAGCTTCAGTTGCAGCAGCTTCATTATTTAACTCATAGTGGGCTTCTGCCTGAATGAGGATCATTTCAGCTACACGGAAGACCGGTATATGGTCTGTATTCTGACCAACCGTTCCAGAATATTTGATGATAAACGGATAATCGTCAGTATGAACTTTGAAAAGGTTATTTCTCAAATCATCCTCTTCGTACAGTGACAATAGTTCTGCAGATGGAAGTGCATCAAACCAACCCGGAGGTGGATTTGTAACTGCATTCAGGGATCCGCTGCTTCCATGTGGATTATCGAATGAGAGCTCGAAAATCGACTCGGGGTTTGGCAGTACATCGAAGATATTTTCGTGCTCACTGAAATCTGTAAGTGATCCTTTGGCTGTACTAATTGCCTGTTGAGCATGGTTAAGAGCGTCTTCCCATCGCTCCCAATATAAGTAGAGACGTGCAAGGCCTGCATGAGCTGTAGCTTCATCAGCAAAGTATACATTGCCTTGATCGTTATTCTGCAAAAGTGGAATAGCTGCAAGAAAATCACGTTCAGCTTGCTCGTATCCTTCAATCACACTACTTCTTGGTCGCAGATCAGCATCACTCAGTCCAAGTGTGGGGGTTGTTCTGATAATTACACCCTGATTCCACTCATTGATTAGGGGATGATTCGGTTCATAGCTGTATACACGAAGTAGTTCATGGTAGGCCAGTCCTCGCAAAAAGTGGGCTTCACCCATAAGGCGATCGCGATGTGATTGCGATGTCTGGGTTGCACCGGCACCATCAATAATGATGTTGGCTTCGTTTATCAGCCGATATGCCGTTGACCAAACCCCTGTCGTGAAGTGCGAACCAAACGCATTTTCAGCTTGAGAACTGAAACGGCCCGAATTGATCGGGTGCAGTTCTGAGTTATCTGCCAGCACTTCGGGCCCGGCAGGAATCCAGTATCTGTAGAGACTTTCAGACCGAAGTCTGTCGTACGCGGATGTAAGTACCGCATCCATCCCGCTCGCTGTTGTAATGATCTGATCGGAGCTTACTGCTACTGTGGGTTCTGTGTTCAGCATTCCATCGCATGAAACAGCAAACGCCAGTAATGTGGTTATAATGCTAAGTTTTAAAATCCTTTTCATTGATCCTTTATGTTTTAAAATTGAAAGTTTATACCAAGAGAGATCTGGCGCGACTGCGGGTATTCACCCGTACCCTGGCCAACAAACTCGGGATCACCGTAAGGATAGTTTGTCCATGTAACCAGGTTTCTGGCCTGTACAAATACATTTGCACGGTTTAAACTTATTTTTTCAACCCACTCGAGTGGTATGTTATAATCAAGTCTCATCTCTTTGAGGCGAATGTACGAAGCATCAGTTATGAAAACTGAAGAGTGATTATGGCTGCTGCTTCCGGGAAATGAGCTTGAAGTATAGTGCCTGGGCAGTCCTGCCATATCACCGGGCTGCTGCCACGCATCTCTGGCCACATTTGCCATTAAACCCCTTTCCGAGGATACAACCTGCATCCGGCGGCCAACAGTTGAATTATAGGTTGAACGCCCGTACTCATACTGAAAGAACGTGCTAAGCCTGAAATTTCTGTAGTTAAATACATTGGTCAGCCCGCCGAAATAATCAGGTGAATATTTACCCACCATCTGTCGGTCGTCACTGCTTCTGCGATAGGTAATGTTCCCATCAATGTCGTACCACATTACACGGCCGTCTGCAGGATTAATTCCTGCATATTTATTCCTCCAAAGTATACCAATTGGATATCCAACCCGGATCGAACTTCCAAGAATTTCAAGGCCGTCAACCAACTCCAGAATCTCATTTTTCTGATGGGTAAAATTAAAGTTGGTTGTCCAGTTGAATGTACTTTTGCTTACCCAGCGGGCACCCAATTCAATTTCCCAGCCTACATTTTCAACTACACCGGAATTTCTTGCTATGCTTGAGAAACCACTATCGGTGGGCAGAAAAGCGTTCAGAAGAAGATTTTTATTCCTTGTATTGAACCAACCGATTTCACCAAAGAATCTGTCACCGAGAACAGAAAATTCAATCCCAATATCCAGGGTCTGGGCTTCTTCCCAAGTAAGCAGGTCATTACCAAGGCCGGATGGACGCAGGCCGGTATTGCCTTCGTAGTTACCTCCGCTGCCAAACAGCGACCGGGCGGCAAAATCGCTGATTGCCGAATTACCAGTGATTCCAAAGCTGGTTTTGAGCTTTAATTGATCGAGAAAGTTTATACCCTGCATGAATTCTTCCCTGGCAATATCCCATGCAAGAGCACCTGAGTAGAATAGCCCCCATTGGTTCTGCTGGCCAAATCGGGATGATCCATCATACCTTAAGTTCGCACTTACAAAGTATCGGCCATTGTAATTGTAGTCGGCCCGGGTAAAGAACCCTGCAAATTTGGATTGAGATGTTCGGCCAGAAACGCTGAAATCCTCAGCTGCTAAATCAAGCTGTGTGAATACAGGGTTTGGAAACTGACTTCCCCGAGCACTGATACTTTGGCGATCATTAAATCGATACTCAAATCCAGCAAGCACATTTAAATTATGCTGATCAAAGTTTTGTTCAAACTCAACGATTTGGTTTGTATTGAAAGACACCGTTTCACGATATCTCTCTGTTAGTGTACCACCCAAATCGATATACCTTGGTAAAAGAGCGGATCTGTAGAGTCTGTCGCGATTGGTTCTGTAGTCAAGCCCCCATAGTGACCGGAATGAAAGATTATCTAAAAACCGATACACCCCGGTAAGACTTCCCCTAAACTGTCGGGTTGATGTTTGTCTGATATCTTCATTTAACTGCTGAACCAGATTAATCCGAATAAAATCATTATGATTGTATCCCCCATCCTCAGTAAAAATGGCATCGATAGGTCTTTGAGTATATCCTCCATGAAACGGGCTTGTTATATTAGCACTGCCGGCCCTGAGTCCATTTGCAGTACTTGAAGCCACACTTAATCTTGTAGCAACGGTAAAGCGATCATTAAAAGAGTGGTCAATATTTGATCGGAATCTTAAACTGCTAAAATCACTCGCCAACACAGCCCCTTCTTCAAAATCATATGCTCCAGACAAGTAAATTCTTGTATTTTCGAGACCTGCTGAAGCTGATAAATTAAACTGATTCAACATCCCTGCACGTGTAAGTGCATCCTGCCAGTCATAGGTTGGTGCTGTTGCGGGATCGCCATACCTCTCAATGGCTAGTTGCAGGCTTTCTTCATCATCACGGCCACGATCAACCTGCCGATTAACATATCCCTGGATCATGGTCTCGGTCCAGGTTGGACCGTCCATGATATCGAGTGGCTCGGGCTGTTCATTGAAACCAATCTGGGACGAAACATTTATCTGTGTCTGGCCTCTCTCTGCCTGCCTTGTTGTTATAAGTACAACACCATTAGCGCCTTGTGCACCGTACATTGCCGTTGCAGAGGCATCTTTCAGTACTTCGATACTTTCAATATCATTTGGGTTAATTGTTGCGAGGGCATTATCCGGCACATTAACAGAGGTGTGGTCGGTGCGGACCTGAACACCATCAATAATATAGATAGGTGAATTGGAAGCATTTATAGAACCCAGACCTCTTACACGAACCAGCAACCCGCTACCCGGCTGGCCGCTTGAATGGCTAACAAGCACACCACTCATTCTGCCTTGCAGAGCTTGATCCGGTGATTGGATAAGAGCTTCTCTAAATTCATTTCCTTCAACTCTTGTGAGTGAGCCTGTTGGCAGGCTTCTTTGGCGAATGGAGTATCCGGTTACTACAATTTCATCGAGAAGAAGCCTGTCTTGCTCCATGGAAAGTGCAAGCTCAAGTTCTTGGTCAGCAACAATATTAATTCGCTGGGTTTTCGTCTGGTATCCAACAGATGTTATACGAATTGTATATCTGCCTTCAGGAATACCAGTAATTTCAAAATAACCGTCAGCATCCACTACATCTCCTCTTTCAAGTTCAGAAATATAAATCGTTGTCCCGATTAGTGGTTCATTATTTGATGCATCTTGTACTTGCCCCGAAAGTGTTCCCGTATTAGATGGCAGCTCTTCCGGTGTAAGTATAAGCTGGCCGGAATCGGAAATATAAAAGTGCATTCCGGCTTCGGTTGTTATTTCTTGCAGTGCATCAAGTAAATTTACTCCCTGAAAGGATTTATTTACCATGATATTCTGATCCAAACTATGCCTGTTGTAGTTCAGGTCTAAAGAGCTACTTTCCGCAAGCATGCCAAGAGCCTCCAGTATTGGTGTATTCTGAAATTCAAAATTCACTACAATATTAAGATTTGGCATTGCCCTTGCTTGCAATATGTTACTGTTAAGAAAATCATCTGCGTAAACATTTGTTTGTGCCTGCACAGTATTAATACTAAATAGCATTAATACTGATAACACAAATACAGTGATTATCTCAGAAGTACTCTTTTGTACTGCTCTGCATGTATTTGTTGTGGATTCCATGATTGTTACCCGACTTGCTGTTATTAATTGTTATTGTTGTTGTTATGTAAAACCTCTACTGTAAAATCCACACCATGAGTAATTGATGTGAACCTTAAGATTTCATCCAGAGACTCGCTTCTGTACCTCGCTGTAACCGGATCTGTAATAGTTGAAGAGTCCTGAACACTGATTATGACGTTGAAATGCAACTCTAACTGCCTGATAACATCCTCAAGTGGCGTTTCCTCAAATACAAACATTTGATTTGTCCACCCGAGATACTGATCAATATTTGATTGTATTGCCGGCCCTGGTGCTTCATTCTTGCTGATGAGGGAATATTCACCGGCATTTAAAATGGTATTTTCGTTAATTTCCGGATTTGTTGAGCCGACAGACACTGAACCTGATTGTACAGCAACCACTGATTCACTCCTGCCTTCCCAGGCTCTCACGGCAAATGAAGTACCTAATACCTGAATTCTTGCAGAAGAGGTTTCAACTATAAACTCGTTACCATCCATTTCTGCTACTTTAAAAAAGGCTTCGCCTTGCAGATTTACTTCACGGGATTGTTCACCAAAACCATTGGATATGTAGATTCGGCTGGAGGCATTTAATTTCACATGGCTTCCATCACTCAGCCTGAATAATTTTTGCTCGCCTGCTTCAGTTTCTATTGTAGTGCCTGTTTCTGTATCCACTACCCTCATATCTTCACTCTCACCAAGTGCTGTGAACATATAAATTGATATGCCGGCTGCAATAATTAGTACAGCAGCAGCTTTAATCCATGTGCTAAGTCTAAGTCGTGAAGGCTTTCTGTATTCAATTCTTCTGAGTGGAGTATTCCTTTTTTCAGGTTTTGTATCATTCATTACTTCTCTGAATTTTTCAAGAGCCGCCTTTTTATCGTAGCTGAACCTGTACCCGATTGCCACTTCATATATTTCACGAAAAGCTTCAAATGTTTTCTTGTTCTCTTCAGACTCTTCCAGCCAGCGTTCCAATACTTTTCTCTCATCAGGTGATGCTTCACCTGCCAAATAACGATGTATGTGTTTTATTTCCACGGTGCGCCTTTCAAATTTTAATGTTGTTACTACATAAAAGACGAGCGTGATTCTCTCTACCCTGAAAATAATTGGAATTCATTTTAAATAATCAGTTTGAATACAAGCCGGTTGATTCTCAAGCCTATAATAAACAACAGTATTTGTTATGGGAGAAAAATTGCAAGAAGTGGAAGCAACTTTAGATCCATCTCTTTTTCAAGATTGGTCCGAAGCATCTTTAAAGCTTTCGTCATTCTGGATTCTACCGTTTTTACAGATATCCCCAACACCTGGGCTATTTCATTATAGGTGAGGCCGTCGCGTCGATGTAAGAGGTAAACCATTTTAACACCTTCGGGCAGATTCTCCACCTCTTCACGCACTCTTTTTATCAAACGTACGGTTGTATTGGTATCACCCGGTTCTGTACTCTGATATAATGCTTTAATCTGATCCTGATATTTTTGGCGAACATCTTTATGTCTGCAAATATCTAAAGAGCGGTTTTTAACTGATTTATAAAGAAATGCTTTTATGTTAACCGTGGTATCAAGGGTTGATCTGGATTGCCAAATACTTGCAAAAACATCCTGAATAGCTCCCTCTGAATCTTCTTTTGACTCGGTTATGGACACAGAGTAATCGCATAACGATTCGTAGGTAGACAAAAAAAGTGCTTCAAAAGCTTTTTTATTGCCATTTTTTAACTTCAACAAAAATTGCTGGTCAAAATCCATGAGTACTAATGAAGGAGCAAGCTATTTTTTACTGATGCAATCAATTTCAATGATTATGAAAATAGAGCAAGAATACGGCAATTGTGTTACCAAATTGGTAACTCTGAGTTAACGTTATATAATGTAAATGCAGTTCCAGGTTACTTAAAGATCTGAGCACCTGTAACATGCAGAAAAAAAGGTATAAATTTTATTAAATAATATAAACTCTATAAATTAGTAAAATTACAATATTCAATTTAATATATTTTGATTTTTATAAAATTAGACTTAATAAAAAAGTCATGTGCTTGATAATGCACAAAACTAAGTGAATTTTTTAAAGAATCAAATAAAACACCCGAATTCTAATGTTTGGGAGTTATTTATTCGAATGCAATGAAACAAAATTGAATAACTTTTTAATGACAACCTGAGATTTTGTATTTTTAGATCTGTCTATAATCACAATAACAAACACAGACTTTACCCAACATAACTGAATGTCAGAAGATCAAATTACGCTCACCTTTCCTGACGGTGCTAAAAAACAGTTTCCGAAAAATATTACAGGCCGCGAAGTTGCAGAAAGTATTTCAAAAGGATTGGCCAGAAATGCATTAAGTATCACTCTCGGGAATGAAATTCTGGATCTCGATGAACCGATCACACGCAGCGACAAAATTTCAATTAACACCTGGGATTCGGATGACGGACAATTTACTTTCTGGCATTCATCCGCCCATTTGATGGCTGAAGCCGTTCAGGAGTTGTACCCTGATGCAAAGTTTGGAATTGGCCCGCCGATCGAAAATGGTTTCTATTACGACATTGATTTTGGAGATAACCATTTTGGCCAAGATCAGCTCGACAAGGTTGAAAAGAAAATGCTGGAACTTGCCCGGCAAAAATCTGAGTTTA
>REDS01000119.1 GCA_007693395.1 Balneolaceae bacterium
AAATTCCTGGTACATTCTGCCTATACGTTCATGTATAAGGCCTTTATATCTTAAATTCTGAATGTTGGAATTGTCACTTTCATATAAATAGGTCAACAAATCTTTGGCCATAGTATATTTTTCAAGTGCTTCATTGGGTTTGCCGAGATTTGTGAAATTAGGGTGGCCAAGAAGATCGCCGTACTTTAGAAGTGAAATCGCATACTCACGAAGGCGAATAATCTGGTTCGGAGCCTCTTCAGTCAGTTCTCGGTAAATGTCATTCGAAAGCCTTTGATTTGCTTCTGCAAGCTCAAGCTCTCCAGTGGCACTCTGAACATCACTTTTATTTTCAAGTATGTTAGCAAGAATTATCCTTGCTTCGGTATTATCCGGTTCTTCTTCAAGTACAGCATTTATTAAATCAAGTGCATGCTGATAACTGATTATCGCATCAGAATAGCGGCCCAAATTGGGATTTGTTGGATTTCCCTGAACATCCCCAACTATACGATAAGCTTCCGATACCTCTTTTTTTAAATTTGTATCAGCATTTTCATGAGCAGTGAGCGCAGTGAGATATTGAAGTGCACGTTCAACGATTAAACTTCGTGCAGCTGTTGCCCCCGGTAAGTTCACGATCTCGTCGTGCAGTTCAAAGATCAGGCTGTTGGCAAGTTCTCTAACATCATTAAACCGTTGTTCTGCAATAAATCGCTGCTCAGTTGCAATATTTGCCTGATTTATGGAGATCCATGTTGCTCCCATGAGGATTATGGAAATTATTGCTGCGGCAGCAACAGCTGTTTTATTTCGAAGAATAAATTTCTTTGCCCTGTACGTTCTGCTTTCTGGGCGTGCCATTAC
Organism: Balneolaceae bacterium; assembly: GCA_007693395.1. Classification (GTDB taxonomy): domain Bacteria; phylum Bacteroidota; class Rhodothermia; order Balneolales; family Balneolaceae; genus Rhodohalobacter. The sequence goes on from REDS01000119.1 coordinate 847, forward strand.
CGGCAGATGATTTTGATAGTTATAAATATCCTGAAGCAATTGCCCGGCGGAATCGTACCTTCTCTCCGGTTCTTTTCTCAGAGCTTTTAAAATGATATTGTCGAGATCACCCTTTAGTTTCTTCTGAGCCTGTTTTATATAAAGAGATGTTGCCTTTTCATTTGCCAGCTTGTCTGCTTTACCGTTGGGCTTTTCAGTAACAACTAAACTTGGTTTTGTGGGATCAGTCTGTACTATTGTTTGACCGATTTCGAGCGGTGTTTTAGAATCTACACTATAAGGCAGCTTATTGGTCAGTAATTTGAATAGCAGAAGGCCAAGAGAGTAAACATCTGTAGCTGTAGTAATGGGGAACTGCTCAATCTGCTCAGGGCTGGCGTACTCCGGTGTCATTAAAAATAGCCCTGTATTGGTATTGGTTATATCAATTTCAGGGTCATCATTAACAAGTTTGGCAATGCCAAAATCGAGCAGTTTCGCATTTCCCTCCGCATCTACAAGAATGTTTGAAGGTTTAATATCGCGATGTACGATTAGCCTTTTGTGTGCATATTGAACGGCTTCGCAAACCTGCATAAACAGGGCAAGTCTTTCATCTAAACTCAGGTTATTTTTTCTGCAATATTCGTCAATGGGCGGCCCGTCAATATACTCCATTATGAAATAAGGCCTGCCTGCATCTTTTATTCCCGCATCAAACAGTTTGCAGATGTGTTTATGATCGAGCCCGGCCAGTATAGATTGCTCAGCCCGAAGCCTTTCAATCATTTTTTTATCGTTCGAGAGGCCGTGCAGAAACTTTACTGCAACCTTACGATTAAACTCACCATCTGATCTTTCGGCCAGATAGACTGTACTCATGCCCCCTTGACCAATCTCCTTGATTATTGTCCATGGCCCAATTTGCTCTCCTGCCTGTACAATAATATTATCTAAAACAGTACCTGATAGAAAAGCACCAGACTTATTATGGCTTTTGAGTAGTTTATGAACCTCTTCAAAAAGTTCAGGTTGCTCGATTTTGATTTTCGATAAGAAATTCTCTTGCTTTTCAGCATCAAGATCAACGGCTTCAAGAAAAAATTCCTGTGCAGCCTGCCACTGCTCAGAACTCAATTTGTTCATAGTCTAACTAACCTGCATATCAAAATGGAATTAATAAATAACAATTCTGAGGAATGGAGCTCATTTGCTAAATATATATAACAGATAATGCAATCATTTAACTAAAAACAGCTCACAATTTATAAATTTTAAGGTAAACAACCTGTAGATCAGAGTTTACAAATATTAGAGTATTTTAAAATTTCCGTTGTGCATTCAGCTCCAAATAAGTTAAATTATTGGTGGCTATTACAACATAATTTGCATTCTATGCGAAAATTTATTTGGACTATTTTTCTGCTGCCATTTCTTTTAAGTGGATGTGGTTCAGGAGATAGTGATACCTACAGGCTTACCATAACAGCTGTTCCGCAAGAGGCCGGTATGGTAACTCCGGCAAATGCTGAGTTTGATCGAAACAGGTCGCTCGAAATTTCTGCTACAGCAAATGAAAATTGGGTATTCAGTGAATGGGAGGGTGACCATACAGGTACCGAGAATCCGGTTATCATTACTATGGATTCTGATAAAGATATTGCTGCCATATTTATAAAAAGAGACTATCCGTTAACGCTTCTTACCGAAGGTGGAGGGCAGATTTTTGAGCGTGTTGTTCAACAAAGAACTGAAGATTATCCACACGGTACAACTCTCGAACTAACTGCTCAACCTGATGCCGGTTGGGAATTTAACAGGTGGGAAGGAGATCTTGAAGGAAATGAGAATCCCGCGACTATTACCATTGATGGTGAAACTGAAGTAACTGCTATTTTTACAAGAACTGAATATCCGCTAACGATAAATACTGTGGGGGAAGGAGAAGTAGATCAGCAAGTGGTTCAAACAAAAACTACTGATTATACCGACGGAACCGTGGTGCAGCTTACTGCTATCCCCGATGATGAATGGGCGTTCTCTGAATGGAGCGGTGACGCTTCTGGAGCGGATACTACAATAACCATAACTGTTGACAGCCCGAAAGAAATTACCGCTACCTTCCTTCGAACATTCCAGTTCACTACGGTTGTACAGCCAGAAGAAGGTGGTACAATTACTCCTGAAGCGGGCAGATACATACGCGATACTACATTCGAGGTAACTGCAGAGCCAAATCAAGGATGGAGATTTACCGGTTGGGAGGGTGATTTTACCGGATCCGTGAATCCATTCAGCTTAACCATGAATGGCAATAAAACAATTGTTGCCAATTTTGAACGGCAAGAATTTTCACTTGAAATCGCCACAGAGGGTGAGGGAACTGTGAATACAACGCTCATCAGTGGAATAGAAACTGCAACCGGCTTCCTGTTTGGCTCTGAAGTTGAAATTGAGGCCTTGCCTGCTGAAAACTGGCGTTTTACCGGCTGGGGTGGCGATGCCGACACCACTGCAAATCCATACGTTATAACTATCGAAGATAATCTCTCAATTACTGCAAACTTCAGTGTTTTTGATGATGGTGATGGCAGTCAGTTCAGACCGTACCAAATTAGTAATATGTACCAGTTGCAATTTATCAATCGTTTTCCGGATTCCAACTTTATTATTATAAACGATATTGACGCCGCCACAGCAGATACTCTCAATTCAGGTGAGGGATTTATCCCTTTAGGTACACAAGCCGAACCTTTTACGGGAACTCTGAATGGTAATAATCACACCATCACAGATTTTATTTTAAATCGTGATGGAATCCCGAATACAGGCCTTTTTGGTTTTATTGATGGTGGCCGTGTTGAAAATCTTGCCCTGATTGATGCACAAATAACAGGTGGTGACAGAACCGGTACAATAGCAGGTGAAAATCGTGGTGAAATTGTGAACAGTTACTCTAATAGTGGTATTGTTACGGGTTCAAATTCAACAGGTGGGCTTGTTGGTTTAAATCAGGGATTGATTGATGATTCTATCACATCAGGCTCGGTTACAGGTATCAACAATACAGGTGGCCTTGCAGGGGAAAATACCGGTGAAATAATAATCTCTTTTTCTACAGCTCTGGTTGAAGGTAATAACGATACCGGAGGATTGGTTGGAATAAACAGCGGAACCATTTTCAGAAGCTACTCTACAGGAGCGGTTGAAGGAAACTCGGAAGTAGGTGGGTTGGCTGGCTCAAATGAATCAGGTGGTATAATAGATGAATCGTATTCATCGAGCAGTGTTACTGCAGCTGATCGTGTTGGCGGTTTGGTTGGTTCAAGTGGAACCGGTTCGCCGATTATCAGAAACTCATACGCAAGGGGCCCGGTTACTTCCAGTGAATCGGCTGCCGGAGGCCTGGTTGGCAACCTTGGAAGTACAGCAATTATTGAAACCAGCTACTCCACAGGATTTGTTGATGGTTTGGATTTTGCAGGCGGTTTAGTTGGGCTGAAAACCGGTACAATTATTGGTTCATATTGGGATACCGAGAGCTCAGGTAATGATAATGCAACCGGCACTGATGCCGGGGCAGAAGGTGTTACGGGTCTTACCACAGAACAGATGCAGGGTGATGGTGCATCCGAAATTATGACGGCATTTAATTGGGAAACGATCTGGACTACCACAGAAACCTATCCAATTTTCATTTGGCGACAGAACGATTAAAGCGGGTTTGGTTTTATTAACCTAGCACTCCCTGGCCCTTGAATATTAGGTCAGGCCTCAATCGTTTTTCATAGCAATTAGGGGTATATTTGTCACGGATAAAAATGCCCTGCAGGCAATAACATTCCGGAAATACTATGCAATCAGTATTCTGAATGAATATGAATCACCAAAAAAAAGTATAATGACAGATACACCAAACCTTCTCATCAAAAATTGTAAACCTGTTGGCGATGGTTTTGATGGCAAGAAAAAGATGGATATCAGGATAGGAAACGGTACAATTTCAGAAATATCCGAAAATCTCAACCCCTCAGATAATGAAGAGGTATATGATGCTAAAGGTACATTCATAAGTGGTGGCTGGATGGATATGCATGTGCACTTTCGCGAACCCGGGTTTGAGCATAAAGAGACGATTGAAACAGGCTGCCGATCAGCTATGTTTGGGGGATTCACAGAAGTTGCCTGTATGCCAAATACTAAGCCGGCAATTCATACCCGTGATGTTGTTGAGTTCATCAAAAATAAATCAAGAAATCAGCTTGTTGAGGTACACCCGATCGGCTGTGTTACCAAAGAGCGGGCAGGGAAATCCATCGCAGAAATGGCCGACATGCAAAAAGGGGGAGCTGTAGCTTTCAGTGATGATGGGGATCCGGTTTACAATTCACAGGTAATGCGTGTTGCCCTGGAATACTCTTCCATGCTTGGTGTGCCGATTATAAACCATGAGGAAGACCTCGACCTTTCACGGCCGGGACACATGCACGAAGGTGCAGTGTCTACACGGCTTGGGCTGGATGGTACACCATCTATAGCAGAAGAAGCCATGATTGCACGCGATATTTTGCTTGCTGAGTTTACGGGTGGCCACGTTCATGTGGCACACATCAGTACACGGAAGGCGGTTGACCTTGTTCGTAAAGCGAAGGCAGACGGTATTAATGTAACCACCGAGGTGTGTACCCACCATTTTGACCTGACCGATGAAGAGGTTGAACGCAGAAAATTTGATACAAACGTGAAAATGCATCCTCCACTACGCACACAGGACGATGTAGATGCAATGATTGAAGGCCTTGTTGATGGTACCATTGAAGTAATTTGCACCGACCACGCACCACACTCAATAGAAGAGAAAGAGGTTGAATTTATTTATGCTCCAAACGGCATAACCGGCCTCGATACGGCATGGAGTATCTGTGTAAAACGTTTGCTTAAACCCGGGCTCCTGTCACTCGAACAGATTCTGGAAAAACTGGTTGTTAAACCTCGTGAAATTCTGAATATCAGCGTGCCGCAAATCAAAGCAGGTAATAAAGCCAATCTTACTCTGTTTAATACGGATGAGGAGTGGGTTTACAGCAGCGATGAGGTGCGTTCAAAATCGAAAAACTCTCCGTACTTAGGCGAAACTCTAACAGGCAGAGCTATAGCAGTGTACAACAAAGGGCGTTTTTCGGAATCCACGCTCAGAAACTAAGTTCTGACAATCGTTTTCAATGCAGTTGTTATTCAGATTTTTTTCGTTATTCCTTCTTGCCGCTACATTTACGGTATCGGTTGCCGCACAAAGTTCCCATGAGGTTCTTGAAGAGCTCAGAATATTCGAAACGTTTGGAATGATTTCTGATGAAATGCTTCATCAAAATCCCGATGCTGAATATCCGTACGAGTTTCTCGAGAAGAAAACAGCGATTCAGATTCACGAAAGAAGTCGAGGAATTGTGGCTGTTCTCGATCATTTGATTCGAATTAAAGTACACAGCGACGACCCGTTCTACATTGCCGAGGCATCGATGATTGGTATACCCTTCTATTTTGCAGATGGAATTGAACAAGTTTCGCAAATTGATGGAATTACCCATCATGCAAATGGTGAGCGCTCGTTTCTGAATACAAACACCGTCCGCACGGTTGAGCTAAACAATCGTTATCGAATTCTTGAATTTGAAATGCCGAATGTACAGCAGGGTGATGTAATTGAGTACAAATACCGCATTGAACGGCGATACATTGAAGAATTACCTGATATCTTTCTATCTCACAGGGTACCAACCCGCGATGCCACGGTATATTTTAAAAATGCAGACTTTATCCGATACGATGTAGTGGAGGAAAACATAGATTTTGCCCTTAGTTACGAAGAGCAGCGGATTGATACAAGCAGTGTACCGTTGGTATTTACTTTCAGCAGGCCCGATCCGGTTTTTATCCAGACATGGAAAGCTTCCGATATACCGGCAGTTGATGCATTGGCTTATATCTCATCAGTTGTTGATATCCGTGCAAAGCTGAGGTTTCAAATCAGCGAGTTTGGATTGCCAAGGCAGCCGCTCGAAAACAGCTGGGAGTTTGTAGCAGCACAAATTTTTCGGAATAACAACCCATATACATTTCTTGAACAAAACCATTTTTTACTGGAGCTGGGAGAACAAATTCGCAGCGAAACAGAAAATAAAGCGTCTGCTCAGGATTCCATATTTCAATATGTATACAATACTGTACAATTTAATGGCCAGCGAACGGTATTTACTGATAACGGAGTAGATCATGTTCTTCGCGGAGTGCCGGCATCGCAATCAGAAATAAATATGGTTCTGCTGGGTATGTTGCGTGGCGGCGGTGTGGATGCGCACCCCATCTATCTGTCGGGCAGAGAGTTTGGGCGAATTAACCAATCATTTCCGTCTCTTTTTCAGTTTAACCGAATGATGGTTCACAGCAACATTGATGGTAAATCGTACTTTCTGGATGCATCGTATCCAAGCAGCATCCCTAACCTTATTCCTGTAGATTCGTTTAATGAGCAGGGGATGATTTTAACCGAAAACGAGTACAGTTGGGTGGAAATAGCTCCTGAACGAAGCCTCTTTAGTTTCGATATAGAAGTTGATGCCAAGCTTCTCGAAAACGGTACACTTCGGGGTGTGCTTCGGGCAAATACTGCCGGTTATCCCTCGCAGCAGATTCGCCAAAAACTTTCTACAGGAACTCCTGCACGCGAAATTCTAGCTGAGACATTTTTCGAAATTTATGTGGATGCAATTTTTGACGAGAGTTTCATAGAAGTGAATCCCGCTGACCGGGACAGCATCAGCCTTAGTACTCAATTTGAGATTCCAAATTACGCTATTACCTTTTCAGAGGGCATTGAATTCCGCCCAATGATTGTAGGGTATCTTTTCAATAATCCGTTTGAGCCAACTGAACGACGGGTACCCATTACACTCGATGCTCCGGAAATGCTCTCTATCAGATACAACATCACCCTGCCCGAAGGATTTCTGTTTGATGTAACCGGAGAAACATACTCTACCTCACTTCGCGGAGCATCACTCTTTGAAGAATATTTTACTGATGGAAATTCCATTGAATACACGTTTAATGTAGAAATTACCCGAAAAGAATTTCCGCCCGATGTATACAGCCAGCTTCGGCGAATTTATGAACGCTGGGTAAACCTAAGCAATGATACGTGGTTCATAGAACTGCCAAACCCATGATTTTAGCTATTGAAACATCAACGCCAGTCTGTTCTGTGGCACTTGGTAAGCGGGGAAGTGTCATTGAAAAAAGAATTGAAGGAAGAGGTGTACACTCCGAACACACGTTTCTGTTTATTAATGAACTGTTACAGCGGTATAATCTCAGTGTTGATGATCTGGATGCGGTTCTATTCAGCAATGGCCCCGGTTCTTACACCGGTTTACGTATAGGGGCAGCAGCGATTAAAGGGCTGCTTTTTGGCAGGAATGTGCCTCTTTTTACGCTCTCTACTCTTGTTAGTTTTTCTATGGCAAAATGTACTAAGCCGGGATCAATCGTTCATGCGGTGATCGACGCACGTAGGCAGCATCTCTATCATCAGAAAATAGTAATGGAAGGAAGTGGCGAATTAACCATTTCTGAACCTGTGGTAAAGGAATTAGCCAAATTGGAAGCTGAAATCAAACCCGGTGAAATACTTATTGGAACCGGTTGGGATAGGTTACAAATTGAAAACCCGGATAAGGTAGAAAAAGCCGGATCAGAAGCAGTTAGTGCTAAAAATCTGATTCACGCTTGGAACAACAGTGCTTTTAAAGCATTTTTCAGAGAACAGAGTGTTGAGGGCTTTGAGCCGGATTACCTTACCATGGCACAGATAAATAATTCTGCATTAGGGAAATAAGATTTTGGCTTAGGGGTTAATTCGTTATTTTTTGTCATCACAAATAAATTAATGATCAATTATGTCGTGGTTCAAAAGAAAAGACACCAACATTCAAACCGATAAGAAAAAAGATATGCCGGAAGGAATCTGGATTAAGGTTCCAACTACCGGCGAAACCATTCACCGGCGAGAACTTGAAGAAAATGTTTGGGTAGATCCGCTTAGTGGATATCATTTCAGAATAGGCAGTAAAGAGTATTTTTCATTTTTGTTTGATGACGGAAAGTTTAAAGAGATTGCTGATGACATTCTGCCTTCCGATCCGCTTGAATTTGTAGACAGAAAAAAATATTCCGACAGGATAAAGCAGACCCAGGCAAAATCGGGCCTCTCTGATGCATGCCGTGTTGGTGTAGGTAAACTGGATAAACGCGATATCGTAATTGCCTGCATGGATTTTTCCTTTATTGGTGGCAGTATGGGTGCTGTTGTGGGGGAAAGGCTTAGTGTGGCGATAGATCACGCAAGAGAGAAAAAATTTCCGCTGGTAATAATTTCACAGTCTGGTGGTGCCCGTATGATGGAAAGTGTTTTTAGCCTGATGCAGATGGCTAAAACATCAGCCAAACTTGCCCTTCTTGATAAGGAAAATGTGCCGTACATCTCTCTAATGACTAACCCAACCACAGGGGGGGTAACTGCAAGTTATGCCATGCTTGGAGATTTTAATATCGCTGAGCCGGGAGCTTTGATTGGGTTTGCAGGCCCGAGAGTTATACGCCAAACCATTGGCAGGGACCTTCCCGAAGGCTTTCAGACATCAGAGTACCTTTTGGAACACGGCTTTCTCGACTTCATTGTAAAAAGGCCCAAACTGAAGCGAAAACTTTCAAGACTGCTGAAGATTCTCGAAAATAAAAGGAAGAAATAGAGGCAGATTAGCTTTTATTACGATAAAGGTATTTTTCACGAACAGATTCAATTGGCCTCTGGCCAACAAGCAGGCTTCTCCGTAACATTCAATTTGATAATTAAACTTTCATGAGATTCGCTGACTACGCAAAAATTTATGTAACTGCCGGTAATGGCGGCAGTGGAATGGCGCATTTCAGAAGGGAGAAATATGTGCCCCGTGGCGGGCCGGACGGCGGTGATGGTGGGAAGGGCGGTGATGTGGTTTTGAAAGGAAACCCTCAGTTAAACACACTTCTCGATCTTCGATACAGAAAATTTATTAAAGCCAAGCATGGAAAGCATGGCGGCAGTGCCAGAAAAACCGGTAAGGATGGTGAACCCGAAATTCTTGAAGTGCCACTTGGAACTGTAGTTTACGATGCTGAAACAAAAGAGCGCCTTGGCGAAATAACGGAAGATGGCGAAGAAGTAATAATCGCTCATGGCGGTAAAGGAGGGCTTGGTAACTGGCACTTCAGAAGTGCAACCAATCAAACTCCGCAGCACTACCAGGAAGGCGAAGAAGGCGAAGAGAGGGTTGTTGAACTGGAGCTGAAACTGATTGCCGATATTGGCCTTGTTGGGTTTCCAAATGCCGGGAAAAGTACATTGTTAAGCGCTTTGAGTGAAGCGCGGCCAAAAATTGCTGATTATCCCTTCACCACACTCGAACCAAATCTTGGTGTAGTAACATTTTCTGATTATCGCAGTTTTGTGATGGCAGACATCCCCGGAATTATAGAGGATGCACATGAAGGAAAAGGGCTTGGGTTGCAGTTTTTGCGGCACATAGAACGAAATAAATTACTGCTCTTTATGGTTGCCGCCGATACAGATATGCAGGCAGAATATGATGCCCTATTGCACGAACTCAGAGAGTATAGGTCTGACCTGCTTGAAAAACCACGTTTGCTGGCCATCACCAAAATGGATCTCGTGCCGGGCTACAAATTTGAAGAAGCCATAGTTATTGATGACAGTGTAGAAGTAATTGAAATTTCATCAGCTACCGGCCATAATATTGATCAACTGAAAGAGAAAATATGGGAGAAACTACAGGGGTTTGAAGAGGAGGAGTCACTATAGGGCATTGCTGGCGCTGCAGTCCGTACCCGATATGGGGTTAAGGCGCATTAAACAGCTTCTTCACAAAACAGGCACAAATGATGCTGCAGATCTGTTCAGTCTGAAAATGCATGATTTTATGAAGATTGATGGTTTTGGCGAACATGTAGCCAGGAATATAGTAACGTTCAATAGCTGGAAAGAGGTTGATGGTGTTCTTGAAAAAACCGAAAAAGCCGGTGCCGATCTGGTTGCTATTGACGATGAAGAGTACCCAAGAATGTTGAGGCAGATTTATGATCCTCCCATACTTTTGTGGGTGAAAGGGGAGAAATCGGCATTAAATACCGATGGTGTCGCGATAATTGGAACAAGAAGGCCTGGTAATTATGGCATGCAACAAACGGCTGTTTGGGCAAAACGGCTGGCCGAAGCCTGGATCACCGTAAATAGTGGCCTTGCTTATGGTGTTGATGCCCTCGCCCATAAAACCACCCTGCAGTCAGGCGGGAAAACTGTAGCTGTGTTGGGATCAGGAATTGATGTGATTTACCCCGCCAAAAACAGTAAGCTTGCTCACCAAATGATTGAGAACGGTGGTGCAGTTATCACAGAGTATCCACCCGGCACACCACCTGACGCAGTGAATTTCCCGGCAAGGAACCGAATTGTAAGCGGCATGAGTCATGGAGTACTTGTGGTTGAAAGCGGAATTAAAGGAGGGAGTATGATTACCGCAAGGTATGCGCTTGACCAAAACCGGGAAGTATTTGTTGTACCCCATTATTTGGATTATGCCAGGGGTGAAGGTTGCAACTACCTGATTAAAACGGGCCAGGGAAAACTTGTTCAAAAGATAGAAGATATTCTCGAAGAGGTATCCATTACTACAAATACTATTCAAAATCAAAAGAATCTTCAAACAGCCCGAAAATGGGAAAGCCTTGAACTTAAAAGTGAACTTAAAACTATTTGCAAACTTCTCACTGAAGGTGTACTGCACATCGACCAAATTAGTGAGAAACTGGAGAGCCCCACATTCAAACTTTTACCGTTACTTCTTGATCTTGAAATGCAGGGAGCTATCAGGCAAAAAGCCGGCAAGTATTTTGAGCTGGTTTGATATTTCCGTTTCATTGAAGCATAACCATAATGGAAATAACTATCGTCAGGACAAGTGTTCTATGTCTCTACAAAGATGCTGTGGTGAAGTTTTCAGGAGGGGTGAAATTGAAAACTGGTACATCGCTTCGTCTGCAACATAACAGCGACTTCATTGCCCGTAAAAAGCAGGCTCAATATGACGGGTTCAGTTATATTGTTCATTATATCGATCTCACACTATTTAGATTTTGCTTCAGTTGCCATATCAACACAGTTTTTAAACGAACGATTATACAGTTATTTTTATAGTGAAATTATGATACGAGTACACGATGTTATTTTATCGGAAGATATTGCAACTGCGAAGTTTGCCTGTAACCTTACACGTTGCAAAGGTGCCTGCTGCGTAGTTGGTGATGCAGGTGCACCTGTAGTAAAAGAAGAAATTCCGGTTTTGAGGAAAGCCTTTCATGAATTGAAAGGTGAACTCAGTTCGGAAGCCGTGAGGGTTGCAGAAGAGAAGGGTGTGGTTCAGGGAGATTCAACAACCGGCTATGAAATATCCTGTATAGAAAGTGGCGAATGCATTTTTGTACAAAAAGATTCTGCAGGTGTGGCAATTTGTGCAATTCAGCGTGCGTATTACGAAGGCCGTTTTACATGGGAAAAGCCGATAAGCTGCCATCTCTATCCTATTCGGCTGAAACATATTGCCGGTTTTGATTATGCCAATTTTGAGTACATTCCCGAACTCTGTTCTGCAGGATGCAGGCGAGGTGAGGATGAAAGTATTTATCTGGCTGACTTTTTGAAAGATTCGCTGATAAGGCGATATGGTGAAACGTGGTATAGTGATTTTTTGGAAGCATGCAAAGAAGTTCGAAATGGTGTAAAAAAGTAAATGCTTAAAACAGGCCAAAACATATCACAAAAGCAGAACCTGCAGCAAAAACTGTCTCCACAACAGATTCAATTTGTGAAATTGCTGCAGCTGCCAACTCTTGGTCTTGAACAGCGAGTGAAGCAGGAGATGGAAACCAATCCGGTTTTGGAAGAGGCCGACTCGTTGCTTGAAGAGCGGGTTGATCTTGAAGAGCCTGAATGGGAAGAGAAGAAAGAGAGAGAAGAAGATGAGCCCGATATCGATCCGGTTGACCAGAATGAAGAGATTGATTGGGATTCGTTTATGCACAACACGGAATACGACGGGATGAACTACTCTGCCTATTCCGGAGAAGATGACTGGCGCGATATTCCAAACCCTTATCATGAATCACTCCTTGAAGAGCTTGAAAAGCAGGTTGCACTGCTCGATTTTAGTGATGAAGAGATGCTGATATCTGATCAAATTCTGGGTTCGCTTGATGAGGATGGCTATTTCCGGCGCGAAAGTGAAGCTGTGGTGGATAACATCGCATTTAATCACGGCATTCTTGTAAAAAAGGAACAGGTAGAGAGCGTTCGAAAGCGAATTCAACATCTTGATCCGATTGGGATAGCATCAAAAAATCTGAAGGACTGTCTGTTGTGCCAGGTGAAGCAATCGGAAGGGGACCCCATCATCAGAGAAATCACTGCAGATTTGCTTGAAAATGAGTGGGATGCATTCGAAAAGAAGCATTTTGAAAAACTAAAAGCACGACTGAATGTTGATGATGAAACCCTGAAACGGGTATTTTCCCTGGTTAAAAGTCTGAACCCCAGGCCGGGTGCTGAAATAAGCAGAGAAGAAGAGAACCGCCACTTTATAGAACCCGATTTTGAAGTGTGGTTTGAGCCATCAGACGATGATGATAACACTACAGAAGGTGAGTTCGTAATACGCTTAAATCATAGAAATACACCTCCACTGAGAATTTCGCCCGAATACAGGCAGATGTGGGACAGCATGAAAAAGGCTCCGAAAGGTGAAAACAATCAGGCTCAAAAATTTATAAAAGAGAAAGTGGAATCGGCACAGTGGTTTATTGATTCCATACGCCAAAGGCAGCAAACGTTGATGAAAACCATGCGCACTATTGTGGCGTTGCAGGAGGAGTTTTTTAAGCATGGTGAAGGCCTCAAGCCGATGATTTTAAAAGATATTGCTGAACGGATAGAGATGGATATATCAACTGTTTCAAGAGTAGTGAACAGCAAATATGTGCAGACAAATTTTGGTGTTTTTGAGCTAAAATATTTTTTCACTGAGGGCTTGGAAACTGAAAGCGGTGAAGATGTATCAAGCAGGGAAGTAAAGAAAATTCTTGAAGATGTGATCTCGAAAGAGAATAAAAAAAAGCCACTGAGTGATCAGGCTCTTACCGATATATTGAATGATCAGGGCTTTAAAGTTGCAAGGAGAACGGTTAGTAAATACAGGGAGAGTTTAAATCTGCCTGTAGCCAGGCTGCGAAAGCAGATTCTTTGACCCGGGAATTGAGCACCTATTACGGCAAGTGCAAAACCAGCTGTATTGGTTCGAACAGTGCCATGTTGAAAAGCACCCAAAAAAGTGCAGAAAATATCACAACTGCATGCAAACCAACGGTTAGTGCAAGATTCCAGAATGGGCTGCCATCCAGCTGCCGGCTGCCATCAATTGCCGCAATATTAAAGCTGAAGAACCAAACAGCAAGAAAAATAGCTGCAAGAGAAAGGATTAATAATGGTGATGGGTTAGTCTCAGTAAGTACTACTATAAAAAATATCAGCATAATATTCATTAGTAGTGGCCAGCAATAGAGATTTATGGCCTGTGTAAGCTGGGTGATTTTTTTATTGAAGAGCAGAATCCAAAATGCGGAGATAATGTGTGAGAGTATCGCCAGTAAAAATCCTGCAAGGAATAGCGTATATCGCTCAAGTCCGGTAAAGAATATGTGGGGCAAATAATACTCAACTGCTGCAAACCCGGTTGGGCTTATCAGTATTCCCGATACTACATAAAATAACAGGCCAGTAGCCAGTGCATGCACAACAAAAATTATATAGCCTGATGATTTACTTCGAACGCGGCCTTCAAACAGGTCAGCCATAAAAAAGCTGTGATTGAAAAAGTATCGGCCTGCAAAAGAGATGAAAAACGGCTGATACTTATAATGCAGAAGCAGTACAATAAAAATTATAAAGAGTAGTATAACATGCCAGTTCGGAACCATAGCAGGGGCACCATCTGCAGGCAATGGGAATACTATTTCAAGGCCATCGACATGATCGGAAAGTAAAATGGCAAGATCGGGCTGATCTTCTATCGTTTGGAAAAACCATTCCGATGGCACAATAATAAGGCTGGTTTCATGGCGAAGGGAGGCATTCAGAACATCCTGAAATTGTTTGATTGAGTTTCGTTGCTGCTGGGAGTTGGGCTTGAAATGAATAACAGGAGTTGCGGGAAGGGTATCTGTGCTGTTCACTTGATACAAAACAGAAATAAATCCAAGTGATGGCGGGAAGTATCGTGGCTTGGCAAATGCCGACTGATAATAGATCGGCTTATTGAGAGTCAGCGAGAGCGAATCAGAAATAAAAGAGAGTTCTCTTCCAAAGTTATCTGCAAAATCAGCGGGATATTTTAACACACTAACCGCCGCTATTCTGTTCTGAATTTCTGAAGAGAAACCTCGATATCGCTGAACAGTAAGGTTTATCAATTGATCACGATTATTTTTGATCTGCCGGGGGGTAACAAATTTATTATCTGACGAAAGGAGAATGTAAAAATCAGCGAGCGCAGTTGAACTGAGCAGGGTTGGATCTTCAATTTCAATCAAATCCACACCGATACTTCTGGCAAGCTGAAACTGTTCATCAGTTGGAAGAGAGCCTTCCGCATCTATATGAATGGCAATTCGATTGCCGGCATTGTTACTGTCAGTTAGCTCGTTAGAAGAGTTTGGGATAAATATCAGCCAGTAAAAAAGTAGCGTAAGCAATAGCTGCACAGTGGCGGATATTATTTTTTCAGTTCAACATTGCGTTCAATGGCAAGCTTGCGGGTCTCTTTAAATGTGGAAAGAACAATATTTGAACGGGTACGTGATACGCCATCCCAGGTTTGAATTAGTGACAAAAACCGTTCCAATGATTCGGTATTTTTAGTTCTCACTTTCAGTATGTGAGAGCCGTCGCCGGTAATAGAATGGCATTCAAGTACTTCAGGATGCTTTGTGATTTTGTCGATAAAATTTGGGTAGCGCTCAGAGCTGTCAACTTCAACGAATATAAAAGCAGTTATATCAAAATTGAACTTTTTTGCATCAAGGATGGCGTTATAAGTGGCTATAAGCCCCTTTTCCTCAAGTTTACGCATTCGCTCAGACACTGAAGGAACGGATAGATGTACAATTTCAGCAATAGTATTACGCTGAGCCCGGCCATCTTCTTGTAAATGGTTAAGAATTTTGATGTCTGTTTCGTCAAGTTGATAGGTCATAATTATGGTAGTCTGCCTAAAATTTCTAATTCATTTGAATATAAACTTTAATTTGTTAGATAAACAGGTGTAAATGAGAACTATTTCGTGATTATTTGATGGATGTGTTTTTCGTCTACGTCCCGATAAAAAAACATCGGGATTGCGCCCGTCTGCCGACGAGGCAAGCTTGAACTGACGGAGTAGATATGATCTTTAACTCACCCATTTCAGAAAAACGAATCGATCTGCGAAAAAACTTTATTGAGGATTTAACTACTTGTATCTTTCATACCTAAAAACGTAACTATTTGAGATCTAAGAAAATTTATGCTTGATATTACATTTATCCGCGAAAACAGTGCTCTTGTTAAGCAAGGAATGGTTAATAAAGGGGAGAAAAACACCGATGTTATTGATCATGTCATCGAAAAGAATGAGCAGTGGCGCGGTGTGGTGACCCAGCTCGACAGGCTTCGGGCTGAGGGCAACAAGAAAGCGAAGATGATTGGCGAGTTGATGGGCCAGGGAAAGAGAGAAGAAGCCCAGAAAATCATCAAAGAGACAGGTGATAACAAAGAGAAGATAAAAGAGCTGGAAACTACACTCGCCGAACTTCAGGCTGAGAGGGATAATCTGCTCTACCAGATTCCCAATGTGCCGGATGAAAGCGTACCTGTAGGGCATACTGAAGCTGATAACCAGGTGTTTAAAACATGGGGCGAACCTGCAAAAGAAGAGTGGCTGTTGCCGCACTGGGATATTGCAGCGGAGAAAAAATGGATCGACTTTGATCGGGGCTCAAAAGTAACAGGAGCCGGTTTTCCGTTCTATGTAGGGCAGATGGCCCGGCTACAGCGGGCACTCATTAACTTTTTCCTCAACGAAGCTGTAGCGCATGGGTACACAGAGATACAGTCCCCATATCTTGTGAATGAAGATTCTGCCCGCGGAACGGGACAAATTCCCGATAAAGAGGATATGATGTACACCATTCCACGTGACGGCTTTTTTGCCATTCCCACCGCAGAAGTTCCGGTTACCAATTTTCATCGCGATGAAATTTTGAGCATGGACGATCTGCCAATTTACTACACTGCCTACACACCATGTTGGCGGCGTGAAGCGGGTAGCTACGGGAAAGATGTGCGCGGACTCAATCGCCTGCACCAATTCGACAAGGTAGAACTCGTAAAATTTGTACACCCTGAATACTCCGATTCCGAGCTCGAATCACTTCGCGAATACGCAGAATCGCTCCTTGAAAAACTTAATTTGCCGTACCGAACTCTCCTGATGTGTACCGGTGATATGGGCTTTACTCAAACCAAAAAATACGATCTTGAAGTGTGGAGCCCCGGTCAGCAGCGCTGGCTCGAAGTAAGCTCCTGCTCCAATTTTGGATCATTTCAGGCGCGACGCATGCAACTTCGATATAAAAATGAGAAAGGTAAAACGGAGATGGTGCACACGCTGAATGGTTCAGGGCTTGCACTTCCGCGTATTGTGGCATCTATACTTGAAACCTATCAAACCGAGGCCGGTGATGTGATTGTGCCTGATGTTCTGAAGCCGTATATGGCATCAGATAAAATCTGACATTAATTCTTATAGATAGAGAAAAGATACCCTGTTTGATTGGTTTAATTTAAGTCAATGCATAGATCTCTTCGTCACTGAAATTGAGCAATTTTTCGAGAATTGGGTCCATCTCTTTTTCATCCATGATGGATGCCCGGAGTTTTTTTCCATTTCGGATTCCCTTCAGGTACTGTCCGTAATGCTTTTTCATGATGATAACTCCATATCGCTCCCCGTGATGGGCAACAGAGAGGCGAAGCTGCTCTGCACAAATTGCCAGGCGATCTTCAATGGATGCATCAGGCAGCCGTTCTCCGGTTTCGAGATAGTGCCTTGTCTGTTCGAAAATCCAGGGATTACCGATGGCACCACGGCCAATCATAACACCATCCACACCGGTTTCGTCGAACATTTTCTTTGCAAGCTGAGGTGTGGTTACATCGCCGTTACCGATGATAGGGATGTAAAGTCCGGGGGTATCTTTTAGTATTTTGAGCCATTCCCAGCGGGCATCGCCTTTATATTTTTGTGCTCGTGTGCGTGCATGAACTGTAAGAGCCTTAACGCCAATACTCTGCAGCATCAAAGCTACCTCGCTGATTCGAATGGTACTGTCATCCCAACCAAGACGGGTTTTTACGGTAACCGGCAGATCTCCTGCCGCATCAACAACTGTACCGGCCATTCTCTCCATCATACCAAGATCTTTAAGGCATGCAGATCCCGCACCTTTCTTTACAATTTTATATACCGGGCAGCCAAAGTTAATGTCTACAAGATCAGGGTTGTTGGTAATGGCCACTTTTGTGGCGCCTTCCATCGCTTCTTCGCGTCCGCCAAAAATCTGAATGCCAAATGGGCGTTCAATCTCTTCGAACTGCATTTTGTGCATGGCAATATCGGCATCGCGGATGATAGCCTCAGAGCTGATAAACTCTGTATAAACAATGCTGGCTCCTTTTTTCTTACAAATCTGCCGGAACGGGGAGTCGGTAACATCCTCCATAGGTGCCAGAAAAAGCGGGCGGTTGCCTAAGTTTATAGTGTCGATGTTCATAGAGTGATTGAGTTATAAAATGGTTCTCATCTTCATTCCGCATGTCCCGATTATTCGGGTACAGAAAGTGTAGCTATTTTCTCAAAGTTATCCTGTGCTGCGCTCTAAATGTCGGGTTGTTGGCTAACAATTTGAATTTGGTTTTGTGGAAAGACTTCCGAAGTCTCATTAAATACAGCCTAAATGGAAGGCAGGTTAATTTGTATCAACATTAAAAAAGTCAAAACACTTTGGAAGATTCGTTACAACAGCTCCGGTTTAAAATTTTAACTTAAAAACGAGAGCTTTGAAAATACGAGTTTTAACGTATGAAGGCTAAGAATTGATATATATTCATGAGATTGAAAAATAATCCCTTTTTAGGGCGATCAGATTAATCGGTAGTTTTTTTTTTTAACCTAATCTCATTCAGATAAATACAGCCACATCCAATCGCTTCTTAAAAGCAATTGGGTAGGAAGGGAGTTTTTCTGAAATTGAAATTTTTGTGAATTATCTGTGTAACAGCAGCAAAAAACCGATTTTCAGATAAAAAAATCTTAAATATCTTCATTTTGAAGCGCTTCCAACCCGATTCTGCTATGCCAAGAATAGCCAATTGTTTATTTAACCTGTATATTAGAGTGTTAAACGAAATTCCGAATAAAAAAGGAGTACAAAATAATGACACTTGCAAAATCAAGTATTGAAGAGTTACTGGGGAAAGATGCCGACTCTTTATTAAATCATGTATGTAAAACCATACCAAAAGAGAATTTACACCTGCCAACTTCAGGCTATGTTGATGATGTGTGGTACCACTCAGACAGAAACAACCGTGTACTGCACAATCTGCAGAGAATGTTCGATCACGGGCGCCTTGCCGGTACCGGATATCTCTCAATTCTTCCTGTTGATCAGGGAATTGAGCACAGTGCCGGTGCTTCGTTCGCTAAAAATCCTGCCTATTTCGATCCTGAGAAAATTGTAGAACTCGCTATTGAAGGCGGCTGTAATGCAGTTGCTTCTACATTTGGTGTATTGGGTGCGGTTGCGAGAAAATATGCGCACAAAATTCCGTTCCTGGTAAAGATCAACCACAATGAGCTTCTCACATTCCCGAACAAGTTTGATCAGATTATGTTCGGTTCTATCGAGAAAGCGTACAACATGGGCGCTGCTGCTGTTGGGGCAACTATCTATTTTGGATCAGATGAATCATCACGCCAGATCGTGGAAGTAGCTGAAGCTTTTGACTATGCTCACGAGCTCGGTATGGCAACTGTTCTCTGGTGCTACACACGTAACAATGCGTTTAAGGTAGATGGTGTTGATTATCACTCATCAGCTGACCTCACCGGCCAGGCTAACCACCTCGGTGTGACAATTGGTGCAGATATTGTGAAGCAAAAACTGCCTGAAAACAACGGTGGTTATCTCGCACTTAATACAGGCAACTCAAGCTATGGTAAACTCGATCAGCGTATTTATGACGAACTTACGTCAGACAATCCTATCGATCTTACAAGATACCAGGTAGCAAATGGCTATATGGGCCGTGCAGGGCTTATCAACTCAGGTGGTGCATCCGGAAGCGACGACTTCGCTGATGCTGTTAAAACCGCAGTTGTGAACAAGCGTGCCGGTGGCATGGGTCTTATTAGTGGCCGTAAAGCGTTTCAGCGTCCTATGGACGAAGGTGTTAAACTTCTGAACTACATTCAGGATGTTTATCTGAACGATGAAATAACCATCGCTTAATTACATTCTTTAAGCCATGTCGGATCTTTTGAAGGCATGGCTTTTTTTTGCCTATTATTTTCCAGCTAACCGGGAATGAGAGTTAAAATTATTGGCTGACACGCAGCAAAATACAATTAAAAGTGGCCCTCTGATCTCCTTCAAATACATGGCTATATCCATTGTATTAAGTATGGTGAGTATGGGCATTGTTATCTACCTTACCTACACTCCCGGAATTCTTGAGCACCTCAAACCAAAGAGGATGCCAGGCCTTGTTCTTGCCATTCTGGTTACTTTTCTGAAAGTCTATTTTTCTGCTGCAAAAATTCGCTTTCTGGCGGATAAAGCAATTAGCAAAATGGCGGCGATGAGAATTGCCCTCACTTGGGATTTTGCCTCCGCAATCACGCCATCAACTATTGGCGGTGCTCCTGTTGCAACGTTTGCGATGACCCGTGAGGGACTGAAGCTTGGCAAATCATCAGCCATAGTGCTTTATGGTGTACTGCTCGATCAGTTCTGGTACGCACTCGCAGTACCCATTTTATTGATTTCGGGTATCTATTTTCAGGTTATACCAGAAGAGATTGGCCTTGTTGGTAATATAACCATGGCGCTGATTTATGGTGGATTACTCGCTTACGGCGCGGTATTGGCTTATGGGCTGCTTGTGAATCCTGCCGCCATGAGGAAAATTGTGAATGTTGTTTTCAGGTTGCCTTTTCTTCGTAAACACTCTGAAAAAGTAAGTGCAGAAGCTGAAAATCTTGAAAAATATTCCATCGAGCTTAGAAAGAAACCATTCAATTTTGTATTAAAAGCTTTCTTCCTTTCTACCATGAGCTGGTTGTGCAGAATTGCCATTCCTGTTATAGTAGTACTTAGCCTGCTGCCGGCTAACGAAATTCTGCTTGTACTGAGAAGTTTATCGATGAACCTCGCTTTTCTTGTAATTCCAACTCCCGGTGGTTCAGGCGGGGTTGAAGGACTATTTGCCATTTTCCTTGGCCCGCTTATTGACCGGAAAGCATTCATCGGGCTTGCTGTTTTCGTTTGGCGGATTATTACTTATTACATAAGCATCGGTCTGGGAATTTTCGCAATGTTTTGGTACGTAAACCAAACGGTTACGGAAAAACTTGATTCATCCAGAAAAGAGGAAGAGTAAACATGGCGAAAGAGCGTACTCGGTTTATCTGCAGTAATTGCGGCCACGATTCACCAAAGTGGCAGGGGGTATGCCCCTCTTGCAATGAATGGAACACTTTTTCTGAACAAAAAGTGGTAAAGGCGGTCAGGGAGAAGAATAAAATTTCCATTTCCGATGATGGCACCAGTAATATCACCGCCCTCTCTGATATCAGGATAAGCTATGCAGACCGTTTCAGCACAAATCTAAAGGAGTTTGACAGGGTTTTGAACGGCGGATTTGTTCGAGGATCCTTCTCATTGCTTGGCGGAGATCCCGGTATCGGAAAAAGCACACTGATGCTTCAGGTAGCAAAAAACTGTCCGGACAAGAAAATTCTCTACATCGCAGGGGAGGAGTCTGGTTCACAAATCAAACAGCGGGCTTCACGAATCGGTTTAAAGGGCCAAAATCTTTTCATAAGTTCGCATACCGAGGTTCGGGATATCATCAGCAAAGCGCGCAGCAGCACGTACGATCTGCTGATAATCGACTCAATCCAAACCGTTTTCAGCGATGATCTCACCAGCCTGCCCGGCAGTGTGCAGCAGATTCGTGAGTGCTCAGCATTGTTACAGCAATTGGCCAAAAAAGAGAATGTTACCATTCTGATGATTGGTCACGTAACCAAAGACGGCGATATTGCAGGCCCGCGCATTCTGGAGCATATGGTGGATACCGTTTTACATTTTGAGGGGGACAAAAATCACCTCTATAGATTGCTTAGAACGGTGAAAAACAGATTTGGCCCTGCTCAGGAAGTGGGGGTTTTTGAGATGAAGGAGGGGGGCTTGGAAGAGGTTGCCAATCCGTCTGTTCTTTTTATGAGTGATTCTGAGATTGAGGTCAGCGGTAATTCGCTAACTTGTGTGATGGAAGGCACGCGCCCAATTTTGGTGGAAGTACAGGCTCTGGTTACCCCCAGCAGCTACAGTACACCACAACGCACAGCCAGTGGATTTGACCAGCGAAGGCTCTCTCTGCTGATTGCCGTTCTTGAAAAACGTGCGGGATTAAGTTTTGCCGGGAATGACGTATATTTGAATATTGCGGGGGGATTGAAAATCACTGATCCGGCAGCCGATTTTGCCGTGGTATCCGCACTTATATCTTCACTCAAGGACAAACCACTAAAACGTGATACAATTTATTTTGGTGAAGTTGGGCTGGGGGGTGAGGTGAGAAAGGTTTCCTTTTTTGAGCAAAGGATAAGGGAAGCAGAGAAGATGGGCTTGAAAAAAGTGGTAGCCCCAAAAGTTAAAGCTGCGGGAACATCAGTAAAGGTTCAATCCGCAGCCGTTATAACTGATTTGAGGCTTTAACGAGTTAGTAATTCTCTCGCTGTCTTCTTCTCTCTTCGCGTACACTTTTCTTGAGAGCTTCTCTTTTCTGCTCTGATGGTTTGATGTACTGCTGACGCTCTTTGTACTCATTGAGAATTCGTGAGCGCGTTACCATTTTCTTAAAACGGTTGATAGCACGGTCGATGCTTTCAGAATCTTTTACGTTAACGCCGATCATAAATATATTTTGTTTATTGAATTTTTTAGAGACTTATAAGATAAAAATGTTTTACGATAAAAAGTAGTTTCGATATCAAAATTTATGTTAAGCAATAATTTGTACTGTAAGAACAATCACCGGCTATTAAGTTATTGAAATCCCTCATTATCACTGGTGCACCTGGCTGTATTACACTCTATTTATAATTTCAGGATACAGAAAAATTAAATATCCAAAACTTCACATCTCAGGTGTTTTTTTTTACTTATTTTGCCTTCACTTATGGCAGTATGGCATAGAAATCGGAAATTGAGAAGATAACTGTACAAAGAGCGTTGGTCATGATTCAAAAATCCAAAAGAATGAAACAGAAACCATATTTTTACACACAAAATTAGTTAATCTCCCCATATCATATGATTGCCTCATATATCAATACGCTAAAAGAGATCTATGCACGGCCACGCAATGTGGTAGATTCTTATGTTCACACTGATCACTCAGACTACCAGTCACCGCTTTTTTTTATGCTGATCGGTGCGGTGATTGTGGTGTTGCTAACTTCGATACTTGTAAACTTTGATGTTGATGTGACTTCAGCGGTACCTGAAGTGGAAAATGAGCAGCTTCAGGAGCTTTCAGAACAGATGTTTTTAACGGATGTTCTTATCTCAACTCAATTTCTGCCACTTATTCTGATTCTTTTTCTCGTACCGATGCTTTCAGTTGCGGGTATGCTTTTTCTTCGAAGTTATACAGAAGGTTTCTTTTCTCTGCTGATTTTAAACAGTTATCTGGTCGGTGCAGTAATGATTCCTCTTTTGCTATTGATCCCGCTCTGGTCATTTTCGGGTATGTCGCTCGCTGATCCCGCACTGAATACCAACATTCCCGGTGTAATAGTGGCCGCAGCCGGGCTTTGGGTGTATAAAAACTACTTTCATTTATCTGATTTCATGGGCTGGATTCGAATGCTGAGTGCTTTCATCACCGGGTATATCATGTTCATTCTTATGAAGGGCCTGGCATCGAGTATTTTGGGATATATAATTTTTGCCCTCCGAAGAATCGCCGAAATGTCGGGTAACGGGGGATGATGAGAGAGATTTTCGAAGTCTTAGTACATGAGAAATTGTCTCATTGAGTAATATGGGTTAGGAGTACCTACAGACCCGGTATCTACACCTTATTCAATATGAACTTTGTCGGCAGCTTGTAGCCAAGGGCACCCATTCCGAACAGGGCATAATCGTAAATAGCGGGATCGTTTGGGTTCATTACCCGTAGCGATTCCGTAAGTTGAATCACCGTTTTCAGGTTATTGGTTCGCCGGGTAATCAAGCCATATTTTCTGGCTTGTCTTGCCACGTGCACATCGAATGGAACGAGTAATTCTGCCGGCTTCATGAACTCCCAAATCCCGGGATCAACCGGGCTATTTTTTCTGATGGCCCATCGTAAAAACATGTAGAGCCGCTTGCAAGTACTCCCTTTTTCCGGAGTGGAGATATGCTTTCTTGTTCTCGCGGCAAGGTCGTTGCTTCTTGCAAAAAACTCATCATGGAATACAGCAAGAAAGTGCCTGTTCTGTTTTTGTGCGTAGTGATAGCACATTTCCCAGAACTCCTCAAAATCAGAGAATTGTTGATAAATATTCTGAAGTGCCAGAATAATGCCATGTAAATCAACCGGTTTTATGGTTCTGTGCTTAAAGTTGGCCAGTAGTTTGAAGTGTGACTGCGTGTAGTTCATCACAAACTCAAGCGGACTATATTGCATGCGACTAAGGAGGTTATCTGTTTTTGCAATTACAATATCACGTCTGCCCCAGGCCATGGTTGCGGCAAGAAAACCGGCTATTTCAACATCTTTTTTATCAGAAAAGGCGTGCATAAACTTCACCGGATCATGAGGGATGTAATCCTCTTTTTCAACTTCAAAATTTATGGCATCAAGATAAGGTTTAAGTTCGAGAAGGGATGTATTAGATCGTTTTCTAAGAGACGGCCTGATAATCATTCTGATACAAACTGATATAGATTTTCGGCATCCAGTTTGTTCAGCCCTTCAATCAGCGTGGTATTGGCCTTTGGAAACGGATACTTGTTGATCTCCTCCAAAGAGACCCAGCGGATCTCCTGGCTCGATTTTGGCTGCGGTATACCATCAACAATTTTACACCAGTACGCATGCAGTGTAATTTTGAAATGGGAGTAGGCGTGTTTCAGCTCCATAAATTTATTACAGACCTTTACCTCAACTCCAAGTTCTTCTTTCAGCTCTCTGGCTACGGCTTGCTGCAAACCCTCTGCGGTTTTCTTTTTGCCGCCGGGAAATTCCCACAGCCCGCCCAGCATGCTATCCTCAGGACGCAGAGCAATCAGGAATTCTCCGGTTTTATTTACAATAATTCCCACGGTAATCTGGTGATGCGGTACTTTTTTAGCTTTCGACTTGTAAGGAATCACTTCTGTTTTTGCGCTGTTGTAAGCCATACAGCGCACCGAAAGCGGGCAAGAATTACAAGCAGGCTGTTTTGGTGTGCAGACGGTGGCACCAAGCTCCATCATGGCCTGGTTAAAATCACCGGGACTATCTTCAGGTATCAAACCATCAACAATTTCCTGCACGCGGTTTTTTGTACGGGTGCTTCTGATGTCATCCTCAATGCCTAAATAGCGGGTAACTACACGGATTACATTTCCATCAACAACCGCATACTTCTTTTGAAAAGCTATACTCAAAATGGCGGCCGAAGTGTAGGGGCCAACTCCTTTCAGTGACGAGATCTCCTGATGTGTATCGGGAATGATTCCATCAAAAAAATCTACAACATGCTTGGCGGCATAATGCAGATTTCTGCCGCGGCTGTAATAGCCAAGGCCCTCCCAAAGCTTTAATACCTGCTGTTGATCGGCATCTGCAAGATCTTGAACAGTTGGGAATGTCTTCAGAAATCGGTGGTAGTAGGGAATCACCGTATCAACCCTTGTCTGCTGAAGCATGATCTCAGAGATCCAGATGGCGTAGGGATCAGCCGTGTTTCGCCACGGCAAATCCCGTTTGTTCTGCCGGTACCAATCAATCAGGTTTTCCGAAAAGAGGCTGTTTTCAGTAGAGCTCATCGTCAAGCGGCTCTTCTTCAATTTCTATCACGTTGATGGTAAAATTCTGAGAAGCAGCTGCACCATATTGATCGGTGGCAATCACCTGAAATTTGTGGCCGCCGACTTGCCGAACGTTTGGTGTCCAGTTGAAAACTCCCGTACGCTCATTGATGGATGCGCCATCTGGCATATCAACACCGAGATAACGGATAAGGCTCTGATCCATACCATCCGGGTCGATGGCATTAATCTGCAGGTCGAAAGCTTCATCAACAGCAATGGTAATTGGCCGTACAGCCGTAAATCTTGGTGGTGAGTTGAACGGACGGAGGTCAATGGTGAATGAGGTGCTGTCTGTCTCGCCAACGGCTGATGTGGCAATGATGGTGACATTGTGCCGGCCGGTTTGCCCGGTTGCTGGCTGCCAGAAGAACGATTTTCCCCGAATGCGTGCATTATTAAAAGATGCTGTATAGCTGATTGAAACTTGTGAAGGATCGGTTTGTGATTCGAACTCAATTGGCAGAAGCAATGGTCTCGGGAATGGTAAAACTACATTTTGGATCGGTTTGAGCCGTAAAAATGCAGAAGCCTGTGGCCTGCTGTCTGATTGTTCTCTGCTTAAAACAGGAGCAAGGCTGCCGAATTCTGTAAGCCACAGATTATCTTCGGAAACCGTAAAAAAGTTACCTGCCTGTCTGTTCGATCGCCAGATATCCATATCACCGCCCACCTGGCCTCTCCATACTTCGCCACTTTCGGTTCGGGCTATCATCAGTCCGTTCCATGTGTCAAATCGTTCAACTTCACCCGAAAGCTGGGCAACGGTGCGTGTATTTCCGTCGGAATTGATGAGGAAAATTCTGCCTGAACTGTCGCTACCGTAGAGTTCGTCATCAAGAAGCCAAAGTTTTGATGTGCTTCGGTTTATCTGCACTCTCTGCCTATTGGTTACCTCTTCTTCAGAAATTTCGTAGATCAGGATTTGGTTATCGCTATTTAGCGCATAGAGTGTGCGGCGGCCATCCGATTCAAGATCACGAATGTTTTCACTGCTTTCAATCATATTCACATCGGTATCTACACTCTCAGGTGTTTCCAGGCTGATGGTGCCCAGCCCGTTAGAACCCATAGCAATAAACAGCTGCTGCCCAATTCGCTTAACCGATAATGGGAGCGCGGGGAGCATTGTTGATGAATACACCCCAAGAACAGATGTTGGTTCAATTACAGTAAGTCTTCTGCCGGTTCCGTAGAGATACGCAAAACGGATATCACTTTCCAGAACGTTGCCACGCTGCTGCATGCCGGTAGATGAATAGAGCCACTGCAGTGAATCGGCATGTGCGCGAAAAACCACCAAACCCTCACTTTCAGATAGAACATATAGATGGGTTACCGAGCTGTTAAGGTTTTTGATGTCTGGGATTTGAATCTGCCGGCTCAGATCTTTCTGCAACTGTGCCGTTGCAAGGCCACTGAGGCCAAGAAAAATCAGAGAAAAGATGAGTAGTAGCTTTGTCTGTAGTAATTGCATAAACGTTTATAACCAATTATGTTTTTTATACCATCTCAGAGTTCTGGAAATACCTTCTTCAAGAGAATATTTCGGCTGATAACCAAGCTCATCTGCGGCTTTTTGATGGGAGCAGGTCCACTCGAGTATCATTTCGTTTGCTTTTTCCCGATTTATAACGGGATATGAACCAAAAAATGACGCTGATGTTTCGATTACTCCGGCAATTTTTTTTACCCAGTTAGGGGGGATTTTTATTGAAGTAACATTCCTGTTCAAAACAGTTGTAACAATATCCCTTATATGGTTCCAGTTTGCAACTTCTCCTCCGCTGATAAAGTAGGTATGCACACCTTTTTCTGTCTGTTCTGCAGCCTTCATGATGCCCTGAATCAAATCAGTCACGTAGATTATAGATAACCGTGGGTGCTCACCATCACCAACGATAGGTGCAATTCCTTTGCTCATCATTTTGAAGAGGGTAAAAATCTGATCTTCACGGGGCCCGTAAACTGCCGGTGGCCTTAAAATGGTGATTGACATATCGGGATCGGCAAGATCATGGATCATTGTTTCCATCTCTTTTTTTGAGTGGCCATACATGCTAATGGGATTCATGTCATCCAGCTCGGTAAGTGGCGTGCCATTGCTGGGGCCGGCTGCAGCGAGGGATGAGAGAAGCACAATTTTTTTTACGCCGGCTTTTTTTGCGAGGCGAATCAGGTTTTCGGTGGCATCAACGTTGGCATGGGTAAACTCTTTTTTTGATGGTGCTTTAACAATAGCTGCCAGGTGAAAAATGATGTCTATCCCGTCAAGAGCCTCTTCTATGGTTCTTATGGAGTGAAGATCGCCGCTTACTTTTTTGAACTCTTTACCCTCGAGCCACTTTTCATTACTGCGAACAAGGCATTTTACCTCGCCAACACTTTTGCTCGTAATTAAACTGTCTGCAAGATGGCTGCCTATAAAACCGGTTCCACCGGTAACAAATACATTCATTATCTTTGTATATTCATTGGCCTGAAATTAAAATTGCGCTTAAAAATGTCTGCTGATTCCATAACCGTTATTTTCTGAAACAAAGGCATAAGATACTGTGTTCATCAATAAAAAGATAAACACCGAACCTGCTAAAAATGGATCAGTATTAGCTAACAAAACAGATATCTGCCGGATGTACATGTTGAAAAATGAAATGCCACAGGGGAAATGAGCCGGTTTAAAGTAGCTCTTTTTACCGGTAACTATAATCACATTCGCGACGGGGTTTCACTTACCCTGAACCGTCTTGTTGCCTATTTGTTGGAGAATGATATTGAAGTGTTGGTGTTTGGCCCAACAATTGATGAACCAGCTCTTGATCACAGTGGGACTTTGATTTCAGTTCCATCGATGAAACTCCCCGGCCGACCGGAGTACCGTTTTTCCAGATCATTCCCGGGTGAACAGAAGCAAAAACTCAGGGAATTTAATCCGGATATCACCCACATTGCCACTCCCGATCTGCTTGGCTACAAGGCGTTGAAGTGGGCCATTAAGCATAACAAGCCCGTTGTTTCTTCTTATCATACACACTTCTCAAGTTATCTGAAATATTACAAAATTTCGCTGCTTGAACCGGCAATGTGGAAATACCTTTCCTGGTTTTACAGAAAGTGTAAACTTGTATTTGTTCCATCACCCTCGATGCAGGAGATTCTTGAAGAGAAAAAAATTGAAACGGATTTCAGGATCTGGGCACGCGGAATTGAAAGCAAGATATTTAATCCTCAAAGAAGGAGTGATGAATGGCGAAAAAAGCACGGCTTTGAGCCGGATGATATTGTGATTACGTTTATTTCGCGGTTAGTTTGGGAGAAGAACCTGAAACTCTTTGCTGATGTGGTGAATAAAATCACAAAAAAAAGAGAATATGCGAGAGCATTGATTGTGGGTGACGGCCCGGCAATGAGCGAAATGAAAGAGCTGATGCCGGATACCGTGTTTACAGGGTTTCTGGGAGGAACTGACCTTGCAACAGCATACGCAAGCAGCGATATCTTCTTCTTTCCGTCGGATACGGAAACTTTCGGCAATGTGACACTCGAAGCAATGGCAAGTGGGTTGCCGGCAGTAGTTGCCGATGCAACTGGCAGCAGATCACTGGTGGAGGATGGCAAGAATGGATTTGTAATACCTGTTGAAAGCACCGATAAATTCTATACATTCATTGATAAACTGGTGACTGATTCAGAACTGCGGAAACGCATGGGGCAAGTTGGTCTGGAGAAATCAAAAAGCTACAGCTGGGATGCTATTAACAACAATTTGGTGGGATACTACCGGGAAGTTTTAAAAGGAAAAGGCTAATACATTGCGCATTCTTTACATCTCACATCTTCATCCGCCTAAAAACAAGCCGTTAAAGAGTATCGGGGGAATGCAGAACGTAAGTTTGCAAATGATGAAATCGATGAAGCGTAGGGATGATCTTGAAATAGAGGCCATTATCCTCCATTCATCCTGGCGGTTTATCGGTATTAAGACATTCTTTTTTCTGGTAAGGCTTCTTTGGAGAATACCCTTGTCCGTGAAACGGTTTAAGCCGGATGTAATTCTTTTCTCATCCATGGTAACATCAGGTGTGCTGCCGGCAATGATTCGTAAACCAACGGTGCCATGCGTTACCATTAATCATGGGCAGGATGTTACACTTCCCAATCCAATCTACCAATGGTATGTACCAAAAATTTTTAAAAACCTTAGTGGTGTAATTTCGGTTTCATCAGCTACAAGACAGGCATCTATAGACAGGGGTATGCCACCGGATAAAGGCAGGGCGCTATTTAATGGTTTTGATGCTTCATCAGATAGAATTCAACCCGAAAAACCGGCAGCACGCAGAATGCTGGAAAAAGAGTTTGGGATTAACCTTGCGGAATCTAAGATTTTGTTAACTGTTGGCAGGCATGTAAAGAGAAAAGGCCATGAGTGGTTTATAAGAGAGGCATTTGGAAGGATACAATCGGATGTTGTTTACATAATTGTTGGGGACGGGCCGGAACTGGATAATATTATTTTAGCCAAAGAGCAGTGCGGCAGGGGGGAGAAAATTGTATTAACGGGCAGATTACCGATTGAAATGCTGCAGGTATGCTATGCAGCAGCTGATATTTTTATAATGCCCAACATACCGGTAGAAGGAGATATGGAAGGTTTTGGA
This sequence comes from Balneolaceae bacterium, assembly GCA_007693395.1. Taxonomy (GTDB): domain Bacteria; phylum Bacteroidota; class Rhodothermia; order Balneolales; family Balneolaceae; genus Rhodohalobacter. Next base: position 31,098 of record REDS01000119.1, read on the forward strand.
ATTGTTCTTCTTGAAGCAAATAAATCAGGAGTACCGGCTGTGGCCTCAGATCTCGAGGGAATTAAAGATGTAATTAAACAGGGTGTGAATGGTTATCGCCTGCCACATGGTAATGCAGAGGCATTTGCCGAAAAAATTGATGAGATACTGGCCGGTGAACTGAAGAGACTCTCAAAAACAAGCAGAGAGTATGTAATGAATACATTTACCTGGGATGCCGTAGTAGAAAACTATGTTTCTTTTCTCCGATCTGTGAATGAATAAACGCTTTGTTACGTTGTGAATTTGATTGAATTAGATATCTCGGTATATTTACCTGTTTAATGTGAATGCAACTACCTCAAATAATGGCCGATACTAAAGCCAACACCTCTTACAGTAAAGTATTTAAGAAAGCTTATGACTTTACTATTGCTGAGGATATAAAAAAGCTTGGATTGTACCCCTATTTCAAACCTCTGCAGGCCACTGATGGCACCAGCGTAAATATCGAGGGCAGAGATGTTATCATGGCAGGCTCAAATAATTACCTTGGGCTTACAAATGATCCCAGAACTATCGAGGCTGCAAAAAGTGTAATTGATGTATATGGCACCGGCTGTACAGGTTCAAGATATCTGAACGGTACATTAGATCTTCACCTTGAACTCGAGGAAAAGCTTGCCAAGTTCATGCGCAAAGAGGCGTGTGTTCTTTTCAGTACAGGTTATCAAACCAATGAAGGTTCAATACAGGTAATTGCCGGCAGAAATGATCTTATTTTTTCTGACAGAGACAACCATGCATGCATTGTTGTTGGAACGCAGGTATCGAATGCAAAAACTATTCGTTATCGCCATAATGATATGGGGCAACTACGCTCTTTACTTGAAAAAGCCGATCCCGAAGCAGGTAAAATTATTGTAACGGATGGTGTTTTCTCCATGTCTGGCACGCTTGCCAAAGTGCCAGAGCTTGTTGAACTTGCCAACGAATTCGATGCCGGCCTCTACCTTGACGATGCACACGCAATTGGTGTGCTTGGTGATGGCGGCCGCGGATCTGCATCCGTTTTCGGTCTGATGGATGAAGTTGATCTGATCAGTGGTACTTTTTCTAAATCATTTGCTTCACTCGGTGGTTTTTTAGTAGGGGATAAAACAGTTATTGATTTTATCAGGCATCAGTCGCCCGCTCATATTTTTAGCGCAAGTATGCCACCGGCAAATGTTGCCACTGTTCTGAAATCACTCGAAATACTTCAGGAAGAACCCTGGAGGCTCGAAAGACTTGAAGAAATTTCGAACTACATGCGCACTGAACTGCGTAATCTTGGATTCAATGTTTGGTCGAGCCAAACCCCTATCATTCCTGTTGTTGTTGGGGATATGATGCGATGCTTCCAGTTCTGGAAAGATCTCTTTGAAGAAGGTGTTTATGTAAATGCTGTAGTTCCGCCTGCTGTACCTCAAGGCCAGGCACTTGTTAGAACAAGTTACATGGCAACCCATACCGATGAGCATCTAAATATGATCCTTGATGCCTTTAGGAAGGTTGGCATTAAGCATGGCATTATAGACGAGAATGGCCAGTCACTGATAAAAGCGGATTAAACCGTGAAAAAGAGGCCCGACACCCATCAGGTAACATTTGTTACCACAAAAGAGGAAAAAAAGAATTTTCTGCATTTTCCTTACAAACATTATAAGAATGATGAGTTTTGGGTAGCCCCTCTTTTGATTGAGCAAAAAAAGCTCCAGAGTACGGAAAAAAACCCCTTCTTTAATAATGCAGACATCGCATTTTTCTATGCCACTCTGAATAACAAACCAGCCGGAAGAATTGCTGCAATTATTGATCACCGCTACAATCGGTTTCACAATACTAAGACCGGCTTTTTTGGATTTTTTGAATCGATTGATAAAGCTGAGACATCAAACCTGCTTTTTAAAGTAGCAGAAGGGTGGCTGCGGGAAAAAGGAATGGAACAGGTACTTGGGCCTGCAAATCCCGGAATGATGGATGAAATCGGGATTTTGGTTGAAGGCTTCGATAAGTATCCTTCTATATTAATGCCCTACAACAAACCCTACTATGATAAGCTGTTGACCGAAGCCGGATATAAAAAAGAGATGGATCTCCTCACGTACCTTGTTACTCAGGATTCTGTGGACAGAGACAGAGCTAACCGCGCAATGGAGATTGTAAAGAAAAGGCTTCCCGGAATTACAATACGCAAGATTAAACTGAAAAAAATCAGGGAAGAAGTAACCATTATCCGAGAGATTTTTAACAGTGCATGGAAAAATAACTGGGGCTTTATACCGCTAACTACCGAGGAGTTTGATGCACTCGCCGCAGACCTGAAAACCATTGTTGATGATGACTTCGCACACATAGCAGAGATAGATGGCAAGCCGGTTGGTTTTTCGGTAGCCCTGCCCGACTTTAATCAGATTTTCAGGAAGATGAACGGGCGGCTGCTTCCATTTGGTATTTTTAAAATTTTGTGGAATAAGAGGAAAATCAACAAAATCAGAACTGCGCTTATGGGCGTTATGCCAGAGTATCAGGGCAGGGGTATTGATGTTCTTTTGCACAGAGAAGCAATAGAAAACGGCCTCAAAAAAAATGTTTATTCCTCTGAAGTGGGCTGGATCCTCGAAAAAAATATTCAGATGGTAAGGGTAGCTGAAAAAATTGGCGGTACTATAGATAAACGCTACAGAATGTATAGCAAGAATCTGTAGCATGTATCACATCCTTTAAATAAGCTGTACATCTCAGCGAAATTATTACCAATACGTGCTTGCAATTACCGTTAAAATCTTTGTGATTTTCCGGTTTTTAAACCGGTATTTATAACGTCTATTTACCTTGTTTTTCTTCAAAATCTGTAAGAAAAAGCCTACCTTGTAAAGACGTAAAACTAACAAAGGAGAAACATTATCATGGCAGATTTTCGCATAGAAAAAGATTCAATGGGCGAAGTTAAAGTACCCGCAAATGCATACTATGGAGCCCAAACTCAGAGAGCATTCGAAAACTTTAAAATCAGCGGGATAGGATTTAGTCCCATATTTATTTCTGCAGTAGGGCAGGTAAAGCACGCTGCTGCAAGGGTAAATGCAGATCTCGGTCTTTTAGATAAAAAAGTAGCAGAGGCAATTGAAAAAGCATCTGCAGAAGTGGTAGCCAACAAGTATGATGATGATTTTGTCTTGGATATTTTCCAGACCGGATCAGGTACATCAACCAACATGAATGCCAATGAAATTATTTCAAAACGGGCCAATGAAGTAAAATCCGGAACGGATGTTAGCATTCACCCAAATGATCATGTGAACTTTGGGCAAAGCTCGAATGACGTAATCCCAACAGCTATTCGCATTTCAGCGGTTCTTGCAGTAAAGAATCACTTAATCCCCGCCCTAAAGCATCTTCACAAAACTATCACAGAAAAAGGGGATGAACTGAAGCATGTGGTAAAAACAGGCCGTACACACTTGATGGATGCAATGCCGGTTACCATTCAACAGGAATTCAGTGGTTACGCCCGCCAATTAGAACTCGCAATCGAGCGAATTGAATCAGCTCTGGAACGGATGAGAGAGCTTCCTCAGGGCGGTACAGCTGTTGGCACGGGAATCAATACCCATAAAGATTTTGGGAAACGTTTTGCAGAAGATGTGTCGAAATCAACCGGCGAAAAATTTGTTGAAGCAGAAAACCATTTTGAAGCACAAGCTACAGTAGATGCCCCGGTTGAACTTTCGGGCCAGCTGAAAACACTTGCGGTATCACTGCTAAAAATCGGTAATGATTTCAGATGGATGAATTCCGGCCCAAATAGTGGCCTTGGCGAGGTTCAGCTCATGGCACTTCAGCCCGGTTCTTCTATTATGCCCGGGAAAGTAAATCCGGTTATTGAGGAGTCGCTTACAATGGTTTGTGCCCAGGTTATCGGTAATGACGCTACAATAACCATCGCGGGCCAATCAGGTAATTTTGAATTGAATGTTATGCTGCCGGTTGTAGCACACAACCTGCTTCAATCAATAGAAATACTTGCAAACGCAGCCCGTACCTTTGCAGATAAATCTGTTAGCGGACTAATTGCGAGAGAAGAAGTTATTGCAGATATGGTTGGGCGAAACCCAATTCTTGTAACTGCACTCAACCCATTAATTGGATATGATAAGGCAGCGAAAATAGCCAAAACTGCATTTGCTGAAAACAGATCAGTTATGGACGTTGCCAGAGAAATGACAGACCTGTCTGAGTTGGAGCTTAGCAATGCTCTTAATCCGATAAACATGACCAAGGGCGGATTTACTGAGTAAATAATCAATCAGAAATCCCCCTTCAACTGAATATTACAATTTGCTCTGCCTCATAAAGGCAAAACGGGAACAATCTGTTTTGTAAATAGGAACAGTTCCTGTTATTATAACTGCGCCATTTAATGGTGATACCTGTTTAAACTGTTTAAGAATTTATTAGAAATATGTTTATGGCATCCAAGGAAGCGACGCAAACAGAATACTCAAAGCAACACACAGAGGAGATCCTAAAGGATTACCGGCTTGCGCGTGTAAGCAGAGAGATGTCGCACCTTGGCAGAAAAGAGGTTCTTACAGGGAAAGCCAAGTTTGGAATATTTGGTGACGGCAAAGAGCTGCCACAGATTGTAATGGCGAAGTTCTTTAAAAAGGGGGATTTCAGATCCGGTTATTACAGAGATCAAACTTTTATGATGGCAATAGGGGAGTTAACCATTGCCGAGTTTTTTGCCCAGGTGTATGCCAATCCGGATGTAAATGAGGATCCCAACTCTGCCGGGCGCCAGATGAATTCGCACTTCGCCACGCGGCTGGTTAATAATGATGGGACCTGGATAGACCAGACACAGAGCAAAAATACTTCTGCTGATATGTCGCCCACTGCGGGGCAAATGCCGAGACTGCTTGGCCTTGCACAGGCATCAAAAGTATATCGAAATTGCGATGCAGTAAAAGAGATGAAATCCTTTTCTGATAATGGTAACGAAATTGCCTGGGGAACCATTGGTGACGCCAGTACATCAGAAGGATTATTCTGGGAAACACTAAATGCCGCCGGTGTAATGCAGGTACCGATGATCATTTCGGTTTGGGATGATGGCTATGGTATTTCTGTCGCAAAAAAATATCAGACCATTAAAGAGAGTATTTCCAAGGCAGTTCGTGGCTTTAAGCGTACAAAAAAAGAACCCGGATTCGAAATTTTTACAGTGAATGCGTGGGATTATGAAGGCTTAATTGAAGTATATAATGAAGCAGCCAACATAGCGAGGGATGAACATGTGCCGGTATTGGTGCATGTGGAAGAAGTAACACAACCTCTCGGGCACTCTACTTCCGGCTCTCATGAACGATACAAAGATGATGAGCGCCTTGAGTGGGAGAGTGAATATTGCTGTATTACCCAGTTTAGAGAGTGGATTATCAAAGAAGAAATTGCCACGGAAGAAGAGCTTTCAACTATCGACAAAGAAGCGAAGGCCAACGTATACGATGAGCAGAAAAAAGCTTGGAGAAAGTTTCAGGAACCAATTCTACAATTAAAAAAGCAGGCTGTTGATCTTCTTGATGATTGTGTTGATGCTCACCCTGAGATAAAAAAATTACATGAACTGCGCACCTCTTTATCCAGTAAATCCAAGCTGATCCGAAGAGATATAATGGCTAGGGTCAGACGTTCTGCGATGCAACTAAGAGGAGTAAGCTCACCGGCAAAAGAAGCACTTCAAGAGTGGATCAAAGATCAAACAGACAAAAACAGAGAGCTATATGAATCGCACTTGTACAGTGAAACACCCAACTCACCGCTGCATGTGAAAGAGATTGAACCAGTTTATGATGAATCCTCTAAAATGGCTGATGGCCGTGTAGTACTCAGAAATAATTTTGATGCACTGTTTACTAAATACCCGAACACCCTGATTTTTGGTGAGGATGTAGGGGAACTTGGAGACGTGAATCTTGGCCTTGAAGGCATGCAGGGAAAATACGGGAAACTACGTGTAAGTGATACAGGTATCCGGGAAGCCACTATACTTGGGCAGGGCATAGGCTTATCTTTGCGTGGTCTACGCCCTATTGCTGAAATTCAGTATCTCGACTATCTGCTCTATTGCTTTCAGGGTTTAAGCGATGATGTGGCTACAGTGCGCTACCGTACCAAAGGCGGTCAGGCATATCCGCTTATTGTAAGAACGCGTGGCCATCGCCTTGAAGGGATTTGGCATGCCGGTTCTCCAATGGGGATGATTGTTCATGGTTTGCGTGGTATGCATGTTTGTGTGCCCCGAAACCTCACAGATGCTGCAGGTTTTTATAATACATTGATGCAGGGAGATGATCCCGCACTGATTATTGAGCCTCTTAACGCATACAGGCTGAAAGAGAAGATGCCGGTAAATCTTGGCGAATACACTGTACCACTGGGAGTTCCAAAAATTCTGAATGAAGGTACCGATATCACTGTAGTTTCTTACGGCTCTACGTTGAATATCATCGAAAGCCTGTTGCCTGATTTTAATGAATTGAACATTTCTGTTGAATTGATTGATGTGAGGACACTTCTTCCGTTCGATCTGAATAAAGTAATTCTTAACTCCATCAAAAAAACAAACAGAGTATTATTTGTAGATGAAGATGTTCCGGGTGGTGCAACTGCTTACATGATGCAAACTGTCATTGATGAACATGGCGCATATCACTACCTCGACAGTAAAGCAGAGTGCTTAACTGCAAATGCTCATCGGCCTGCTTTCGCATCAGATGGAGATTACTTCTCAAAACCCGGAAAAGAAGACATCACAGAGAAAATCTACGAAATGATGCATGAGGCTGCTCCGGTTAAATACCCCTGGTGAGTGAAAAAAATTTCAGCTTGATTTGAGATTTCTGAAAAAAACCTATATTCGGAGATCTAACCTGTAATCCTTTCCTAAAAAAATCATGCTGAAAAAGCTAAAAAAAATTGCAAGGACTATCGCTGCTCCGCCCGAACCGGTGAATATTGCACAGTTTAACGATCCTTTAGCTAACACCATAAGTTGGGAGCCTGCCAAACGAGGAGGAAGCAACTTTAAAACTCACAAGTTTATCAGTGATGGTTTTAACAGGGCTGAGTTTAAAATGTCGGTTAGCTCCAGAATTTTTGCTTTATTGTTTATGACAGTTGGCGCAGGTATGCCTGCTTTTTTCATCTATTCAGGAGAGTTTGGCACTTTACAAGAAACAGTGATCTTGATTGGGTTTGGTTTAATATTTGTAGCTGTAGGAGGACTTATACATTATTTTTATGGCCGCCCTATAATTTTTGACAAAATGAAAGGGTTCTACTGGAAAGGATGGAAAAATCCGGATCATACTACAGCACGAGTTGTAACAAAAAATCTTTTGCCATTAAGTGAAATACATGCTCTTCAGCTAATCAAAGAGTTTGTTAGAAGTGATAAAAGTACATACTACAGTTATGAATTGAATCTTGTACTAAGAGACGGCACAAGAGTAAATGTAGTAGATCATGGCAACGGAAAAATCCTTAAACAGGATGCGCAGCAACTCTCTTCTTTTCTCGGTAAACCTCTTTGGGATGTTTCCTAAAGAAAGCTCTGATTGGTTCGATCAGAGCTTTTAGAAAATTGACTTTAAAATGCGGCTTATCCTACAATGAAGTAAAGTATCGCAGCTATAACAATAAAGTTGATGATGCTCAACGGAAGCAATTTAGACCAGCCAAGCTTCATAACCTGATTGAACTTGAATCTTGGGATGGTCCATCGTACCCAGATAAATAGGAATACGAAGAAAGCAGTTTTGCCAACAAATACAGTTACATCAAGAATTCCTTTTATTAAAGGTGAGAGTTCTGGCAGCCAGAGACCTGCAAATGGCAGATGATAACTTCCAAAGAAAAAAGTTACCATCAGCATAGAGTTGATCACTACGTGCATATACTCTGCAAGGAAGAACATTCCGAACTTCATAGAGCTGTATTCTGTATGGAATCCGCCAACAAGTTCCTGTTCAGCTTCAACAAGATCGAACGGAGTTCTGTTACTTTCAGCAAAAGCAGCAATGATGAAAATAATAGCACCCAACGGGTTCAGAAATACAAACCACCATGTTTCCTGGGCAAGAGCAATATCAACTACGCTGAGGGAGCCTACAAAAATCACTACAGATGCTACAGCCATACCAAGCGGTAATTCGTAACTAATCATCTGGGCAGCAGCTCTCAAACCACCAAGAAGTGAAAATTTACTGTTAGAAGCCCAGCCGGCCAATGTTACGCCATATACACTTAACGAAGCTACTGCTAACAGGTACAGCACGCCGGCATTAATATCTGTTGCATAGATACCATCGCCAAACGGTATTACAGCTACAGTCATCAATGCAGTTACAACCGGAATAACCGGGGCCATTGTATGCAAAAATCGGTTTCCATGAGTAGGTGTTACATCCTCTTTGAGGAGAAGTTTAACAACATCAGCAATTGGCTGAAGCAGTCCTAAAGGCCCTACTCTGTTTGGTCCCACTCTGTTTTGAATAAATGCGGCTACTCGTCGTTCAGCATATACTGTTATCGCTGCAGAATTCAGCAGCATAAAGAGTGCTGTTCCCAAAACGATGTATGATGTAGCGGTTACTTCTGCCATCCCCTTTTTTGGTTATTTACTCGTTGAAGTTTCTTTTTTTATCGAAAGCTGAATACCTGCATGCTCGTCCATAGCCGCAAAGCTTACACCTGAGAAATTACTTACCGATGATGCTATTTCATCCATGATTTCTCTGCCACCTCTAAAGTTGATATCAATGCCGGTGGCATCTGCGAGATTATTAACTATTTCCCACATTGGCATACAGTCTATTTTGTTGTCTTCGGTTACCCAGTTGTCAAAGTTGGTGCCGTATCTGTCAAGACGGCCTTCAGACATCTCAAGATCAATTCTTCGGTTTGTATATTTTGTCTCTTTTGCTCTGTATGTTCTCTGAATGCGTCCGTCAACATTCACATAACTTGCTGCATGTTCTGCTGCAGTTGTAATCGGGATTACGAGATCAGCAACTTCAGATGTCTCTGAGTTATTGGTTGCAAAAACTGCTACAAACTTATTCTTAAGCTGATCTGCAGTTATCACAGACCGATCTACAAGATTATCATTCAAAATAAGAACAAGCTCAGCCTTTTGAATCTCTTTGCAGATTCCAGACTTATTGAGCTCTTTAAATCCAAGCAATCGGCACCCATTTGTGTTTGGTGCAACATCATCACTTAATAAGAAGCCATCACCGGTGCCTTCTTCAATGTGAGGTGTAAATACCGGTGTGTTCAGCCCTAATAAGTTTGTGTATTTATTGAGTGCATAATTCTCTTCAACAGATGCATGAGGGCTGGCTATCACCAAAATCTTTGTATTATCTGTATCTTCAATTTGCTCGCTTAATGTTGCGATAGCATTATTCCAGCTTGAGAGAACTTTTTCACCATCCAGTTTCTGTTGAGGCCTGGAAATTCTGTTTTCATTGAAAATTTTATAGGCTTCACGCCCGGCATCCGGCATCCAGTGATCGTTTACATCAGCATTGAAGCGCGGAGTAACCCTTAGTATCAGGTTGTCACGTGTCCAGAGATCGATGTTAGTGCCTTTACCGTTTGTAATATCAATGCTTGGTGTCTGGTTCATCTCCCAAACTCTGGCTTTGAAACGAAAATCAGCTGATGTAAGAGCACCTACGGGACAGATATCTACAGTGTTCAGAGAGTAGGGATCGTCAAACTCCCTGCCAGGCGCTGTTGTAGGATAATTTTTATCGCCTCTTGATGTGATTGTAAGCTGGTGTGTTTTACTGATCTCCTGAGTGAAGCGAGTGCAGCGTGTACAGTTGATACAACGCTCTGCATCAAGAACAACCCGTGGTCCCAATTGAATACGTTTTGGCTTATGTACTTTTTTAACTTCAAAACGGCTCCCTTCTGGCCCGTATTTGTAGGTTTGAATCTGAAGGGGACACTCACCGGCTTGATCACAAATTGGGCAATCCAGGGGGTGATTAATCAGAATTAATTCGAGATTATCCTTTTGGGCGCGTTTAACCTGTTCATCAGTCTCCTGAGTGAGTATTACCATGCCATCAGCTGCCATCAAGTTGCAGGAAGTCTGTAGCTTTGGGAACCATCGTATAACACGATCACCATTTTCATCAACTTCGTACTCACCGGTTTCCCGGCTTTTCATGTACTGCCCGGCTTTTACCATGCACTGCCTGCAGTTGGCTGGTGCTGTCATCGATGGATGATAGCAGAAAAAAGGCACCTCTTTTCCAAGATCCTGTATAAATTGTAATACTTTGTGTTCACCTTCAAATTCGTATCGGTGGCCATCTATAAAAATTTCAGGCATCTTATCTAAACTTGTTGATTAATATATAGTTGTTGATGAAAAACCGATCAGATAACCGGTGGTTTGTATCAGGCTACTGCGTGTGATTTCTTTTTACAGCGTGCTTCAAATTCATCCCGGAAACGGTTAATTGTAAACCGAACAGGCCATGCAGCTGCATCGGCCAGTGCACAGATGGTTCTGCCTTCCATCTGTGTGGTGAGGTCGAGCAAGAGGTCAAGATCTCTCACTTCTCCGTCACCGTTTTTAATTTTCAGTAAAATTTTCTCAAGCCATCCAGTACCTTCACGGCATGGTGTACACTGCCCGCAAGATTCGTGATGATAAAAATGTGCAATTCTCCAAAGCACATCAACCATATCTGTATCTTCATCCATCACAACCATACCGGCTGTACCAAGCATAGAGCCTACGGTTCGTAGTGAATCACTATCCATTGTAATCCCATCAAGCTGATCAGCACGAAGCACCGGGGTTGAAGATCCGCCAGGGATTATCGCTTTCAAAATTTTGCCGTTTCTCATGCCACCTGCAACTTCAATCAGATCAAGAATAGGTACACCGGAAGGCAGTTCATATACTCCGGGATTATTCACATGACCTGAGATTCCGTATAGCACCGGTCCAGGATGGGTTGGCGCTCCAATAGAGCTAAACCAATCTGCACCGTTATTGATTACTCCGGTTACATGAGAGAGTGTCTCAATGTTGTTGATGGTTGTTGGCCTTCCCCACAACCCTTTTTGAGCAGGGAATGGTGGTTTAACCCGTGGGTAACCACGCTTGCCTTCCAAGGATTCGAGCATTGAGGTCTCTTCGCCGCAAATGTAAGCTCCGGCACCTGAGTGCACATAGAAATCCACACTAAATGTAGAACCAAGAATATTTTTGCCGATATATCCTTTATCGTATGCATCGGAGATGGCTTTCTCCATCATGTCGATGTAGGTTTTATATTCACCGCGAATGTAAACGTAGATAGTGGTGATCTCCATTGCATACGCCGCAATCAATGCACCTTCGATGAAGACGTGCGGATTATATTCAAAGATTTTCCGGTCTTTAAATGTGCCGGGCTCAGATTCGTCACCATTGCAGGCAAGATATCTTGGGCCGCCATCAGCCGGAGGCATGAACGACCATTTTAAGCCGGCATTAAAACCTGCACCACCTCGGCCGCGAATGTTTGCCTTCTTTACTTCTTCAATCACTGCTTTAGGCCCTTCCCATTTCTTCTTATCTGTAAGAACAGATTTCAGGGCTTTATATCCACCGTTTTTGGTGTACACATCAATTTTGTGCAGATCTTTGATATCAGGAAGAAGTACAGGGGTATAATTTTTCCAGTCGACAGTACTCATAGTTACTAAATATTCTTGTGCTGTGGCATTTTGATTTGTTCGTACTCCAGCTCATCACCATTCTTTAACTTTTCAACCAACTCGTCTGCTTTTTCTTTCGTGAGGTGATTTACATACTTATCATTCGTAACCTGCAACATAGGTGCGTAACCGCAGGCACCAAGGCACTCAACCTGATTTAACGTAAATGTACCATCTTCGGTGGTTTCACCGGCTTTTATTCCAAGTTTTTCTTCCAGGTGATGAAGTATGTCATAACCGCCGCAAAGCTGGCAGCTTAAGCAGGTACAAACATCAAGTACGTGTTTGCCTTTCTTTTCTTTATAATACTGTGTGTAGAAATTAGCAACGCCATGTACGTGTGCTTCCGGCAAGCCAAGAGTTTCTGCTACCAAACGCTGTACTTCAGGCTCAACATGGCCAAAGCGCCTCTGGGCAACCCATAATGCGGGCAGTGTAGCAGGCATAACTTCCGGGTACTTTGCCTTGATTGTTTCTATTTCCTGGAGATCTTCCTTCGTAAATTCGTATGCCATAATTCTTATTTGTCAGCTTCTCCCAACACGGGATCTAATCCACCAATAATTACCACTGTATCTGCTACCATTTCACCGTCAAGTACGTTTTCGAGTACCTGCAAATTTGTGAATGATGGCGCATTGATTTTTAATCGCCAGGGATGGCCGGTGCCATCGCTCTGGATGTAATATCCAAGCTCGCCTTTGGGTGATTCTACCGCATGATAACTTTCTGCACCTTCAGGTGGGCAGATACCGGTATCGGTCATCATGAAGTCGTGAATCATTCCTTCCATTGAGTAATAAACCTCATCTTTAGAAGGATAAGACTGTTTAGCGTTGTCCGTTCGGACAGGGCCTTTTGGCAGTTTTTCGAGACACTGTTTAATGATTTTGATGCTTTCTCCCATCTCTTCCATTCTCACATAATATCGTGCAAGATTATCACCTTCAAGGCGGGTGGGAATATTGAAATCTACCTCATTATAGCGGGCATAAGGGGATAGTTTTCTAATATCAAGCGCATATCCACAGGCCCGAAGAACCGGGCCGGTAGCACCAATTTTTAGAGCATCTTCAGTTTTAAGAACACCTGTAGCTTCATTTCTGTCGAAGAAAATACGGTTTCTGTCGAGCAGTTTGTGATAATCCCGCAGTTCATTCGGGAAGGTATTTATAAACTCTTTGATATAGGCTGTAGCTTCATCTGTAAGGTCATTAGCAACGCCACCGATACGGCTGTGCGAAATTGTGAACCTGTGTCCGCCTATGCGGTCCATGATGTCGTAGATTTTTTCGCGTTCTTTGAATGTCCAAATAAAGAACGATATAGCACCTGCATCCATCACCATGGTTCCAAGCCACAATAAGTGAGAGGAGATTCTTGCAAGCTCACATCCAATCATTCGGATATAATGAGCACGTTCAGGTACTTCAACAGAAGCAATTTTCTCAACTGCGGTACAGAGAGCTACGTTGTTGCTGTAAGGGGATAGGTAATCCATGCGGTCTGTGTAGGGCATGAACTCCTGATACGTTTTATTCTCAGCAATTTTTTCTACACCTCTGTGAAGGTAACCGATATCAAGTTTGTTTTTTTCGATTGTTTCACCGTCAAGCTGAAGTACAAGACGCAACACACCGTGAGTTGCGGGGTGCTGAGGGCCCATATTAAGAATCATCTTGGTTGTAAGCGGATCACCTTCATCAAGCTCCTCAATAGAGGTGTGCTTATCTTCAAGGCTTTGGTATAGCTTTTTTTGATGCTCCTTAAAGAACGTAGAATTTACTTTACTCTGGATATCTGAAAGTTTCATAAGCTCTGTTTACTGATCGTTATCCGGTGTGGTGCTTGGTAACTCTATAGAACCGGGTATACCGAGCAGTGGAAATTCTTTTCTTAGCGGGAAATATTGAAAATCTTCCGGCAAGAAAATCCGTCTCAGGTCCGGGTGATTGTTGAAGAACACGCCAAACATATCATAAACTTCACGCTCATTCCATCCGGCAGCAGGCCATACAGATGTGACAGAATCAACAACGGGATCTTCTTCTTCACATCTAACCTTCACAAAAACTCTGGCACCTGTTTTCAGGGAGAGTAAGTTGTAAACAACTTCAAACCTCTCTTCTGATGTGTAGCGATCAATCCCAAAAATATCGCTGAGATACACGTAATGTTGTTTATCTCTCAGATAGGTAGCGATTTCAACGATTGCATCTGCCTCTACACGGATAAACGTATCGCCGGTTGATTGATAAACCTCAATTACTTTATCAGAGAAATTTTCTGTTAATCCGTCAACAGTATTTTGTAATGGGTCTGAAAGTTGTAGGCTCATAATCTAAGTATCAAGCAGTACAGAGTGTTCAGCTTTAATTTTGTCCTGAATTTTCATAAGTGCATGGATTACAGCATCGGGGCGGGGTGGACAGCCTGATATATAGGCATCTACCGGTAAAAAGTTATCTGCTCCCTGTACCACGCCATAGCAGCGGTGCATGCCACCGGTTGAAGCGCAAGCCCCCATTGCAATACACCACTTTGGATCGGGCATCTGATCCCATATTCTGCGAATAGCATGCGACATTTTATACGTACACCAACCGGCCACAATCATCACATCAGCCTGCCGGGGTGAAAATCTCATTACTTCAGAACCAAATCGTGAAACATCATATCTTGGACCTGCAAATGCCATCATTTCGATAGCGCAACATGCTAAACCCATAGGCATTGGCCACGCTGCGTTTGAGCGGGCCCAGTTTACCAGAGTGTCCATTCTTGTTGTGAGGTAACCTTTACCTAAAGCACTTTCTAAACCCATAATTACTTCGTTATAGCCTCATATTTTAATTTTTTTAAATCCCAATCCAGGGTACCCTTTTTCAGTGTATAAATTAGTCCGATAAAGAGTATTACAATAAATACAACCATGGCAATAAACGTTCCGGTTCCGTGCTCCATAAAGCGTACTGCCCAGGGGTATATAAACACAACTTCGAGGTCGAAAACAATGAATTCCATAGCAACCAGATAGAAGGCAATAGAATAGCGATCTTTGGCTTCTCCTACAGGGTCCATACCGCTTTCGTATGGCTGGAGTTTGGTTTTGTTAGGGCGATAGGGCCCGAGTATCCTTGAAAGAGACATCAACACGATACCAAGTACTAATGCGATGCCAAGTAAAACGAATATTGGAATGTATTGTTCGAGCATAAATCTTGTCGGTTCTGAATTCCGCTTAAATTACCGCCAGATGCATCTAATGTCAATCTGTATGAGGGGTAGAAGATAGCAGTTATTGAGCGCAAAGTAGAACTGTTTTTTTAAAAAAAGGTAAGATTCTCAGCTTCATCGATTAGAAAGGTATTGTGCATACCGATCAAAAAATATTCAGGAGTGATTATTGCAGAAAAAAATCTGCCGAAGCCTGCTAACCTTCGGCAGAGGATCAAAAATTTACCAGCCAATGCGGCCACGGCGCGAATCCTGATCGGCACCGTTTGCAGGCTCTTCAGGCATTACAAATCCGGGGGGAGGAGTGAAGCCTTCGGTACTCCATGGCGCGTCAGGGTCGGCTGTAACATTGTTGATGAATGTACCAACTATCGGCAGTGCCGTTCTTGCTCCCTGGCCAATGCTTGTTGGGCTGTTGGTTGGGAAACGAATTCGCCGGTCTTCACCTCCAACCCACGATCCCATTACAATATGAGGCATCATGGCAACAAACCAGTTGTCGGCACTGTTCTGGGTGGTTCCGGTTTTACCGGCAACATCTTGTTGAACATTGTATACGTTTCTCAGCCGAACACCTGTACCGTGGTATCCATCACCCCCGCGAACAACACCTCGCATCATATCAAGCATCATATAGGCTGTTTCGGGGCTTATTGCTTCCTGGCTGTATTCGGGGAAATATTCAACCAATACATTTCCTTCTTTATCTTCAATTCGTGTGATGGCAATCGGATCGATATGAACACCCTGGTTTACAAACGTTGTGTAGGCGCTAACAAGTTCAAGAAGTGTAACTTCTGCTGTTCCCAGTGCTATGGATGGAAATACTTGTGATTGCCCGATATTAATGCCCAGATTAACCGCCATATTCTGAATCATGTGGGCTGCTGGCTGCAAATCGGCGGTTCGGTTGGTTCCCGGTGCACCGGCAATTTCAGGCAGCAGGCGCACCGTTACATTGTTTAAACTTCTTGCGAGTGCTTCGCGCAGGGGTACCATCTCAGGGCCGGCGGGTATAGAGCGGTCTTTAGGGTTCCACATGCGTCCGCTCGGCTCAAGAAAGCTAACTGGATATTTGGAAAATCTGTGATGAGGCATGTAACCATTATCAATTGCAACGGCATAAACAAATGGTTTAAATGTTGAACCGGCCTGCCGCCTTGATTGATGTACATGATCGAACTGCTGCGTGCCATAATCTGCACCGCCAACCCAGGCGAGTATGTGCCCGTTGTTGGGGTCAATTGCGGTAAAACTGGCCTGAAGCTTTGTTCTTGCCCGCTTTAGTGAGTCGACAAATGCTTCATCTGCCATCAGGTTTTGAAAAACTACAGACTCCTGATTGGTTTCGAATTTGGCAAAACCGTTTCTATAACGGTCTGTTTCGCGAATATAATCTCGCAAGAATTGGGGATACTGTTCCCAAAGCCGGTCCATGTAATTGCCGCCGGGAGAGGTCCACTCACGCTCAAACCTGGGTTGAAATTCACTGAGCCTGTCGAGCACGGCACGTTCTGCATGACGCTGTAAGCGGGAATCGATAGTTGTGTAGATAACCAGACCATCGGAATAGAGGTCATATCCGTTTTCTTCAACCCAGCCGCGCACTTGCTGGCGAACATATTCACCAAAATAGCGGCTCTCACGCCCCGCACGCGATGGCGGGTGATAATTTAAAACAAGCTCTTCTTCACGCAAATTCTGAAACATCTCGGATGTGATAAAACCATGCCGCTCCATCAGCGAGAGTACTACATTACGGCGCAGGGTTGCTCTTTCATTGAAAAATCTCGGGTTGAACGCGTACACAGCGCGAAGTTGTCCAATTAATGTGGCTGCTTCGAGAACAGTAAGGTCGCTGGCGGGTTTGCCAAAATGTGTTCGGGATGCCGATTCAATTCCAAAAGCGCTGTTACTGAACTCCACAGTGTTCAGGTACATCTCAATAATTTCACGCTTGGTGTAATTATTTTCGATCTGAACAGCTGTAATCATTTCGCGCAACTTTCGGGTTACAGACACATCAAACCCAATATTTCTATAAAGATTTCTGGCAAGCTGCTGGCTGATGGTTGAGCCACCCTGAAAACGCTGCTGAATCCAGTAGTATGGTAGCCTCATAAGGCTTTGAGAGTCTACCCCCCAGTGATTGAAAAACCGATGGTCTTCAGTAGCGATTAATGCATTAATGGCATTAGGGGAGATATTGTCAATGGAAACGTACGTTCTATTTTCGATGAAATAGCGATCCAGAACCACACCATCGCGGCTGCGCACCTCTGATGCAATGGCTGTTCTCGGGTTTTCAAGCTCTTGAATGGAAGGCAAACCCTGGTAGAGATAAATTACATACCCGCCAATGAAAGCAAGTATGACCGCAGCGGTGATTGATAATGTTACCCAAAATCGCTTCTTTTTATAGTATGGGCGTTCATTGGCAGATTTTCTCTGTGAAACTACCTGCTTACGATATGCAGCATCGTTAAAGTAGCGTTCCATATCTACATTATTGTTTGATGGATCCTTACTCATGCCTTATTTAATATTGATTTTAGTCTGCAAATGGTGATAATTGTTTTCTCTCGCTGTTCCATATAACGATTTCGAACGTATTATTGGTATAAAAAGCCAGCGTACCAAAATGGTGATATGCACCGGGGTTTATATACAAACCACCAGCAAAAGTTTCAATTCTTGGAACGTGATCATGGCCGGTTATAACTACATTAAACTCACTTTGATCAAGAAATTTTTCTGCCCACTCCGATAGTCTGTTAGGTATCATCTCCTCATCGCGGGTAAATTCAGAAAAGTTTTTCATAAAATGGTTGCCTGCCTCACCACTGAGAATATACTGAAATAGATCAACAAACCATGGTTTGCGGATCATACTGTTCAGTAATGGTCGGGGTATATTAAATTCCGGATTAGTTAAACCATCACCATGGAAAAGCAGGATGTTTTTTCCGCCAAGTTTTAATGTAGAATACTCTTGTTCTGTGCGGAAGCCTGAATCGTTAAAGTGTCCACGTGTCCAAAAGTCGTGGTTTCCTGTTATGAACAGCGAATTGAACGTTCTATTGTACTCTTTAAAACGTGCAAGCAATCTCTTTCCGAGCGGAGGGGTATAATTTTTGTACTCCATCCAGTAATCAAACAGATCGCCCAGAAGGTGAATCTGAATGCTGTTGGTTTCGCAATAATCAATCAGATGGATTAGTGATTTTTCAAGCCGTTTGTTTTTCTCTTCGCGAAATGCGCCAAGGTGTACATCAGCTAAAAAAATATGCTGCATTCCTGATTATTTGTTTCGGGTGATGATAAAGCGTATGAGATCCTCAAAGTCTTCAAAGCCACGTTTAACAGGCAGAGTGCGCAGAGTGGCTAAAGCATTTTCAGTGTATTCTACCATTTTCTTTTCTGCTGCCTCGAGACCGTTATACTCATGTACAAATGCCACAATTTTGTTGATATCTTTGTTGGTTTTTTTCCGTTTTCTCATCAATCGGCGAATGTGCAGCTGCTTCGGCTTGGATGCGTTTTCGAGTGCGTAGATGAGGGGAAGGGTTACTTTTCTTTCCTTGATATCATTACGAGTGGGTTTACCGATATCATCCCGGCCGTAATCGAACAGGTCATCTTTAATCTGGAACGCTATACCAATATCCAGCCCAACATTATGCATCGCTTCGGCGATATAGTCATCATCAGTAGCAGCTATAGCGCCGCACTGACAACAGGCTGCGATAAGGCTTGCCGTTTTTTCAGAAATAATCTGGAAGTAGCGCTCTTCCGTCATATTAAAAAGGTTGGATGTTTTGAGCTGCCTTAATTCCCCTTCACTCATTTTCTTAACTGCGTCAGACAGTACATGCAGCAGTTTATACTCTTTGTGTTCGAGTGCAATTAACAGGCCTTTGGATAGTAAAAAATCACCAAGCAGCACTCCTGCCTTATTGCGCCAAATTTTGTTGATGCTTAAAAAGCCACGGCGTTTGTCTGCTTCATCCACCACGTCATCATGAATCAGAGTGGCAGTGTGGAGTAATTCAACCATGGTTGCAGCTATAAAACTGCGGTCATCAATATTCCCAAACATGCGTGCAGTCATAAATACAAATGTGGGCCTTATCTCTTTCCCTTTTTGCCGCAGTAAATATTGAATGATCTGATCGAGAAGAAAAACTTCACTGCTTATCTCATTTTTGAAAAATTTTCTGAATACAGCGAGGTCGTCTTTAACGGGAGCTGTTACTTCTGAGAGCGAATTTTTTTTCGATAAAATATCTGTAGTGCTCAATTAAACCTCTTGCAGAGTACTTTTGGGTAGTTGGTTTAAGATGTGTTAATAATACAAATATTACTCATTAATAATTTGCGCAATGCATACCTGATTTTTAGTTTACGTAACACTAACCTATCAAAACATCATACACATTTGAAACATATAGCAGTTCTTACAAGTGGCGGAGACTCTCCCGGGATGAATGCCGCAATCAGGGCGGTGATCCGATCGGCTGAGCATTTTGAATTACAAATAGTTGGTGTAAGATTTGGCTTTAGGGGATTAATTAAGGGTGATTTTGTTCCATTTACTTCTTCTGATGCATCGGGAATAATACAGCGGGGAGGCACCATTTTGAAATCGGCCCGCTCCGATGAATTTATGACTAAAGAGGGGCGGCAGAAAGCAGCAAATCAGCTTAAAGACAAAAAAATTGAAGCACTTGTTGTAATCGGAGGAGACGGAACATTTCGAGGTGCAACTGTGCTTGCCAAAGAGCACGGAATTAAAGTTGTTGGAATACCCGGAACCATCGATAATGATCTGATTGGTAGCGATGAAACCATCGGGTACGACACGGCACTGAATACGGCTATGGAAGCGATCGATAAAATCCGCGATACGGCGGACGCACATGAGCGCCTTTTTTTGATTGAAGTGATGGGGCGCCATGCAGGTTTTGTAGCTCTGGAAACGGGGCTTGCAAGTGGAGCAGAACTAATCATACTGCCCGAATATAATCGGGATATTGATGAGATAAAATCTTCACTAAAAGAGATTCTGAAAGTACACAGCCGCAGTACTCTGGTAATTGTAGCGGAAGGTGAGCAGACAGGAGGAGCAGTAAAATTAGGAGAACAACTTGAACCCGAATTTAAGCAATATGACATGCGCGTTGCAATTTTAGGGCATATTCAGCGCGGTGGGGCACCCACTGCACGTGATCGTGTTCTCGCGAGCAGGTTGGGTTATGAGGCTGTAAACGCACTGCAAAATGGGTTGAGTGGTGTAATGGTGGGAGTAATTAACAATGTAGTAAAAATCACTCCGCTTGAAGAAACATTTGGAAAAAAAAAAAATAGATTTCGATCTTGTTGAACTGTCAAAAGTATTACGATAAAAAATGATAAAAACAGACATAAGCAGTGCAAAGAAGTTTCTTGACGAAGCTGAATTAAATGTTGCAAGGAAGAAAGCGGCAGAAGCTTTCAAAATAGTAAAAGAGAAAAGCGGCCCTGGCTGCGAGTGGTTAGGCTGGCGCCGCATTCTGGATACTCCAAATGATGCTGAGCTGGAAGAGATCTCATCACTTGCGGCTAAAATACGCCGGGATGCAGACATATTTATTGTTGCCGGTATTGGTGGATCTTACACCGGAGCTATGGCACTCATTAAAGCACTCACTCCTCAGTTTGGGCAAAAAGGACCTGAAATTATCTATGCCGGGCACCACATGAGCGGGCGATATCTTTCTGAATTGGTGAATTTTCTTGATCAACCAAAAGAAGATGGAAGTACAAAGCAGGTTTACCTGAATGTGATTTCAAAATCCGGAAGCACGCTCGAAACGGCACTGGCCTTCAGAACCCTGAGAAGCTGGATGCACAAAAAATATGATGATGCAAAGGATAGAATAATTGCAACAACAGGACCCGAAGGCGGGGTTTTGAATAATATCATCAAAGAAGAGGGGTACAAAAAATATATCATACCGGATGATGTTGGTGGGCGATTTTCTGTACTTACACCCGTTGGCCTCCTGCCGGTTTCTGTTGCAGGGATCGATATTCAAACTCTTTTTTATGGTGCTGTGTCAGAATTTGAGGAAAACGAAACGGATGCATCAGAAGTGATTGAATATGCTGCTGCGCGTTACCTTTTCCACGAAAACGATTACGCAATAGATGTAATTGGTTCATTTGAACCCGAACTTCTTGGATTTACTGCATGGATTCAGCAGCTGATCGGAGAGAGTGAAGGGAAAGAAGGGAAAGGATTATTCCCAGCGTTAGCCGGCTACTCTACCGATTTGCACAGTGTAGGTCAATTAGTTCAGGAAGGACGAAGAAACATTGTGGAAACACTTCTTGTAGTAGATAAATCTTTTTCAGACTTAAAGGTTACAAGCGAAAGCTCGGGAGATGTGGATGGGCTGGATTATCTATCTGGAAAACCATTTCATGAAATTAACCGCAGCGCTCTTGATGGTACTGTGCAGGCTCATACAGAAGGTGGCGTTCCTGTAATAAAAATTCGTCTCGAAATGCTGAATACCCAACAGCTGGGACGGTTGATCTATTTTTATGAACTCTTTACAGCTGTTTATGTTTACATGCTGGGTGTAAACCCGTTTAATCAGCCGGGAGTTGAAGATTATAAAAAAGCCATGTATACACTTTTAGGAAAAGCTTAATGCCGGATTCAAATAAAAAATATATTGCGATTGCCGGTAACATTGGCGCAGGAAAATCCAGCCTCACATCTTTACTCGGAAAAAACTTTGGGTGGGAAACCTATTACGAATCGGTAGATGATAATCCGTACCTCTCCGACTTTTATGATGACATGAGGCGATGGAGTTTTAATCTTCAGATCTATTTTTTATCGAGCAGGTTTCAGCATCAAAAAACGTTGATGGGTGCCCAAAAAAGCCTAATTCAGGACAGAACCATTTATGAAGATGTGGAAATATTTGCGAAAAACCTCCATGAAATGGGCCTGATGAGCGACAGAGACTATAAAAATTACTGTGCTCTTTTTGCCGAGATGGTATCGTACTTAAAACCACCGGATCTGCTTATTTATCTCCGGGCTGAAGTTCCTACTCTCGTAAGGCAGATTCAGCAGCGTGGCAGGGAATATGAGAATACTATCCGAATAGAATATCTCGAAAGACTGAACCGGCTTTATGAAGACTGGATTGACAGATACAACCAGGAAAAACTGATTATAGACACAGATAATCTCGATTTTGTTAACAACGAAGAAGATCTTGGTAAAGTAATTACATTAGTAGAGCAAAGATTGTTTGGGCTGTTTAATTAAATTGCATTAAAAAAGAGTTATTTCTATTTTTCATGGCTATTGTGGAAACAGCTAAATTGACTTTTAACGTAAAAGATCTGCCCGATGGCAGAAGCAGCAGAACGGTTCAGTTAGAACCCGGAGAGATTGAACTCGACGATACTGCAACTTTTGATGGCGGCTCTGTATATGTGGATTTTTACAAAACAGAGCATTTTGTTGAAGTTAAATTCAATATTGCTGCAATTGCAGAACTGATTTGCGACAGATCTTTACAATCATTTAAAAAGGATTTAACAGGATCATATTACATTTATTTCGATCCAGGTGATGTTGAAGAGTCAGAAACGGCAAAAGGATCTGTAAAACAGATATCCCGGGTAGATTTATCAATGGATATCAGCAAAGAAGTTCGCGATACAATGATGCTTGACATTCCAATAAAGAAAATTCATCCGGATTTCTTAGATTCTGAAGGAAATCCTGTTGATTTTGAGATTCAATCATTTGGGAGTCAGGACAATAAAAAAAATGATATTGACCCAAGATGGGCAGCTTTAAAAAAACTGAAGTAACTTATTAAATTGCAATTAAATGGCACATCCTAAACGAAAAACATCGAAAGCCCGCAGAAATAAAAGGCGTTCTCATCACGCAATCAGTGAAATACCGCTGGCTGAGTGTAAAAATTGTGGTGCAATGCACCGATACCACCATGTTTGCATGGAGTGTGGATACTACAGAGGTCGTCAGGTTATAGATATTTCTAAATCCTAAATTACCGTATAAATGTTAATTGCTGTTGATGCAGTAGGCGGAGACCATTATCCTGAACGTCCGGTTCAGGGGGCTATTGAAGCCACCAAAGAGGACAAAGATCTTCGGATTCTTCTTTTGGGGCCGGAAGAGCTCATAAAAAAAGAACTCTCCGGCAAAGATTACGATACCAGCAGGATTCATATACACCATGCACCTGAGATTATTGGCATGGATGAATCGCCTGCATCTGCCGTAAAAACAAAACAGCAATCTTCCATAACTCTTGGTATTTCAGCCCATAAGCAAGGTAAATGCGATGCATTTGTAAGCGCAGGCAATACTGGGGCGTTGCTCGCCGCTTCAACCTTCATTCTTGGTAAACTTGAAGGAGTAATCAGGCCAACCATCGCTGTAACATATCCCACTATTAAAGGTGTGAGCCTTCTCGCAGATGCCGGTGCAAATCTTGAATTGAAGCCTGAAATGTATCTTCAAGTAGCCAAAATGTGCGAAATTTTTGCCCGGGATATCATGGGGATTGAGAAACCTACGGTAGGGCTGATCAATATTGGTGAAGAGGCTGAGAAGGGACTTGAACTCCACAAAGAAGTACACAAAAAGTTAGCAGGGCTGCCGAACTTTGCTGGAAATATCGAAGGAAAAGATATTCTGTTTGGTAAAGGTGATATCTATTTGACCGATGGTTTTACAGGCAATGTTATCCTAAAGTTTGGCGAATCCATGCCTGATGTTCTTAAATACCTGCTCAAGAAAACGATGACAGAAGATAATTTGAGTGACGAGCAACAAAAGCTTGTATTCAGTGTAATTGCCAAAACTATGGATACATTTAATTACGAACGCGTTGGCGGACTGCCATTTCTTGGGGTTAATGGCGTTAGCCTTGTGGGGCATGGAGGCAGTTCAGTTACAGCGATAAAAAATATGATACACAATGCCGTAAATTGCATTGATTCTGAGATCAATAAAAAGATTGTCTCTTCTTTAAATAACTAACTAATATTTATGACCTCCAAAAGAGCAATTATTACCGGTGTGGGTCACTATCTGCCGGACTATGTGTTGACCAATAAAGAGCTCGAATCGTACGTGGAAACCAATGATGAATGGATTCGCACTCGTACAGGCATATCTGAGCGAAGAATCTTAAAAGATCCGGACAAAGCCACCTCTTACATGGGTGAAAAGGCAGCAATTGAAGCGCTGGAAGATGCTGGAGTTGCTGCTGCTGATATCGATACAATTATAGTAGCTACTGTAACGCCTGACTACATGTTTCCTGCTACCGCTGCACTTGTACAGAAAAAAATTGGTGCAGATAATGCGTACGCGTTCGATCTTTCTGCAGCCTGTTCAGGATTCTTGTATGCACTCTCTACCGGTGGGATGATGATTGAATCGGGACGCGCTAAAAAAGTTCTTGTTATCGGTACCGATAAGATGAGTTCAATTATAGATTTCACGGACAGAACCACTTGTATTCTTTTTGGCGATGCTGCCGGTGCGGTTGTTCTCGAAGCGGGTGAAGAGGGCGGAATTATCGATTTTGTACATCACACGGAAGGCGATGAGCAGTGTATGCTCTATCAGCCGGCGGGCGGAAGCATGAATCCCGCATCGGAAGAGACTATCAAAAATAAAGGGCATTTCATCAGGCAGGACGGCAAATCGGTATTTAAAAAAGCCACAGAAGGTATGGCAGATGTATCTCTTGAGATCATGGAGCGAAATAATTTAACCGGAGAAGATGTTGCGTGGCTGGTGCCGCATCAGGCTAACTTGCGAATAATTGATGCCACTGCCAGAAGAATGGGATTAGACAAAGAGAAGGTGATGATTAATATCGGGAAATATGGTAATACTACTGCGGCAACCATACCCCTCTGTCTATACGACTGGAAAGATCAGCTAAAGAAAGGTGATAATATTATTTTATCAGCTTTTGGCGGCGGATTAACCTGGGGCGCTATTTACCTGAAGTGGAGCAGATAAAATGAAAGCATATATTTTTCCGGGACAAGGATCTCAAAAAATTGGCATGGGTAAAGGCCACTTTGAATCTAACGAAAATTTCAAAAATCTACTGAACAGAGCTGATGAAATTATGGGCATATCTCTCAGTAGAATTATGTTTGAGGGGCCATCAGAAGAGTTAACTCAAACAAAGCACACTCAACCTGCAATATTTGTGCATTCAGTTGCGCTTTTCCAAACACTGGGTCAAACACCTGATATGGTAGCGGGACACAGTCTCGGTGAATTTTCAGCTCTTGCAGCTGCAGGTGTTTTAGATTTTGAAACCGCCTTCGAATTAGTTGTATTACGTGGTAAACTGATGCAGGAAGCAGGTACAATCTATCCGGGAACCATGGCTGCAATCATTGGGATGGAGAATGAGCTTGTAGAAAAAATTTGTAAAGAAGCCACTGAAGCCATTCAAAAACCGGTAGTACCGGCCAACTACAATTCACCGGGTCAGGTTGTTATCTCCGGTGATGTGGATAGTGTGAAAAAAGCAGCAGATTTAGCAAAAGAGAACGGATGTCGGTTGGCGAAATTATTGCCAGTTAGTGGTGCGTTTCATTCACCATTGATGCAGCCTGCTTATGAAGCATTAAAAGAAAAACTAAACGAAATTACCTTTAAATCACCAGTTTGTCCGGTCTATAGTAATGTAACTGCAGTTGCTACATCGGAATCTGACCTCATCAAAAATAATTTACTTCAACAGTTAGTAAACCCGGTTAAGTGGACACAAACCATACAAAATATGGTGAAAGACGGTGCTACAGATTTTGTGGAAGTAGGTCCGGGAAGTGTTTTGCAAGGCCTTGTTAAAAGAACAGTTAACGATGTAACCATCGAAGGATACGAGTAATAATTATGGATTTAAAAGGAAAAAACTGCCTTGTTACCGGAGGTAGTCGGGGAATCGGGAAATCTATCGCTTTAACGCTGGCAAAGCTGGGTGCAAATGTTGCCATAACTTATGCTCGCTCGGTTGATGCCGCTAATGAAGTTAAGAAAGAGATTGAAGCTCTTGGAGTTAAAAGTATCTCATTTCAGGCAGATGCTGTACAATTTGAACGTGCCGAAGAAGTAATTAACGAAATAGTAAGCTCATGGGGATCACTTGATGTGCTTGTAAATAATGCAGGTATTACAAAAGACAATCTAATCCTAAGAATGGATGAAAAAGCCTGGGATGATGTGATCACCACAAACCTGAAGAGCATATTTAATTACAGCAAGGCTGCCACTAAACCTATGATGCGAGCACGTGGAGGATCCGTAATAAACATCAGTTCAGTGGTAGGTATTTCAGGAAATGCCGGGCAGAGTAATTACTCTGCATCGAAAGCCGGAATCATCGGTTTTACCAAATCATATGCCAAGGAACTGGCAAGCAGAAATATCAGGGCGAATGTTGTTGCTCCCGGATATATTTTAACTGAAATGACCGGAAACCTAAATAAAAAAGTGCTTGAATCCATCAAAAAGGAAACACCACTTGGCCGTGCAGGCGAACCCGAAGAGATATCAAACGTTGTTGCATTCCTTGCCTCAGATCTGAGTTCATACATAACCGGTGAGGTTATACGGGTTGACGGCGGAATGGCAATGTAGCAAGCGCATTTGAATTGATAGCCAAGAGCGTGTTATTTTATGGCATTATGTTGTATTTTCATATGTCAGATTTACGAAACTAACTTTTATTAAACCAATAATTAAACAATAGGTCTAAACATGTCACAAGACGTAGAAGCAAAAATCAAATCAATCATTGTAGATAAACTGGGTGTAGATGAATCAGAAGTTGTAGCTGATGCAAACTTCACCAATGATCTTGGAGCAGACTCTCTTGATACTGTAGAATTGATCATGGAATTCGAAAAAGAGTTCGACCTCAGTATTCCTGATGAAGATGCTGAGAATATTGCCACTGTTGGTGATGCTGTAAAATATATTCAGGAGAAGTCTTAGAATTTAGATTCTGTTTATATGGCTGAGAGAAGAGTCGTAATTACCGGTATTGGTGCACTTACGCCATTGGGAAAGACCGCTCCTGATTTTTGGAACGGTCTTCTTTCCGGCACAAGTGGAGTGCGTCCGATTACTCATTTTGATGTAGAAGACCTCCCCACAAAGTTCGCCGGACAAATAGAAAATTATGACTCCAATGACTACTTCGAAAGAAAAGAAGCACGACGTCTGGATCCCGTTACCCAATATGCTCTTATTACAGCTGAAGAAGCAATAAGAGACAGTAAACTCGACCTTGATACAGTTGATAAAGATCGTGTTGCAGTAATTGTTGGAACAGGAATCGGTGGAATGAACACATTCTATGAACAGTCTGTCTCTCTGCACGAAAATGGATCACGCGGGGTGAATCCGTTTTTTATCCCAATGCTTATCCCAGATATACCTGCGGGCCACATCTCTATTAAATATGGATTCAGAGGTGCTAATTACTGCGCCGTTTCTGCGTGTGCAACCGGCTCTCACAATATTGGCCTTGCCTTCGATAACATTCGATACGGCCACTCCGATATTGCCGTTTGCGGTGGTACGGAGTCACCGGTTTGGAGAATC
The DNA here is from genome assembly GCA_007693395.1 of Balneolaceae bacterium. GTDB lineage: Bacteria > Bacteroidota > Rhodothermia > Balneolales > Balneolaceae > Rhodohalobacter. The sequence goes on from REDS01000119.1 coordinate 58,840, forward strand.
GGCATTGCCGGCTTCTCTTCAATGAGGGCACTCTCCCGAAGAAACGAAGATCCCCAAAAGGCCTCAAGACCGTTCGATAAAGACCGGGATGGCTTTGTATTGGGTGAAGGATCGGCGATGTTCATACTTGAGTCTTTAGAATCAGCCCTTGCAAGAGGTGCGCGAATTTATAGCGAAATAGTTGGATATGGTTTTTCTGCTGATGCATACCATATTACAGCACCTGATCCTGATGGCAACGGAGTTATCCTTGCGATGAACAATGCTCTGAAAATGGCCGGGATTAAACCGGAAGATATTGAGCATATTAACATGCATGGAACTTCTACTCCTCTCGGAGATATTGCTGAGACTAATTCCATCAAAAAGGTATTCGGAAAGCATGCATACAATATCAATTTGAATTCAACTAAATCTATGACAGGGCATATGCTCGGTGCAGCAGGTGCAGCTGAGGCTATTGCAACTCTTCTTGCCATCTATCATAGTACAATCCCACCCACTATAAATCAGGAAACACCTGACCCTGAATGCGATCTCAACTACACTCCAAATAATCCAATTGAGAGAGATATTACATATGCAATGAATAATGCTTTCGGGTTTGGTGGGCACAATACCGCTCTTATTTTCAAGAAATACGAAAATTAAAGGATGATTGAACGGTTCAAGAGATGGCTGCGAATTGAATCTGATTCAAAAAATACCCCTCATTCCATTCGTTTTAAACATCTTGGAGATAAACTTGGGATAATTATACTCCCTGAGCATAATAAGATTTTTGAACAAGCACTTCGCCACAGGTCAATTGTAGACAACGAAAAGTTCGATTCATTTGAAACGTATGAGCGTCTCGAATTTCTTGGAGATGCAGTTCTCGATTTGATTGTTACCGAAATTTTATTTGAAAAATTTCCGGCAGAGAATGAAGGGTTCCTCACAAAATTGCGTGCAAAGATAGTTCGCGGAGATACGCTTTACCAAATGGCCCAAAAGCTCGATTTAAATACTTATCTTGAAATTGGAGACCGTGCCGCAGGGCAAGGAATTGAGTATTCGAAAAGTGTGCTATCTGATGTATATGAATCACTAATAGCTGCAATTTACGTTACTGCCGGTTACGAAAAAGCATTTCAATTTGTACAAAACAATATTGAGACACTGCTCAACCTCGAAGAAGTTGTAAACCAAGTTGATAATTACAAGAGTGTGCTAATGGAATACTCTCAATCGCTAAAGCTAAAATTACCAAAATACAGTGTGGTATCAGAGCATGGCCCCGGGCATAATAAAACATTTCATGTAGCTGTATTTATTGAAAATGAAAAAATGGGAGAGGGATCCGGGAAAAGTAAAAAACAAGCTGAGCAACAGGCAGCGAAAGCCGCTCTTGAAAAAATTGAAGAAGCAGCCAGATAAGTGAATCAAAAGTTTACTTCTGCCTAAAATTTTTTATACTTCTGCTGCCGTTTTGCAAATCCAATTCGTAGTTATACAGTCTCTCAATGATTGCACATTTACTAAAACCGGAAATTGATGAGCTTATCCAAAAAAAGGACTGGATAACGATAAAGGACGCTCTTGAAGATGTTCCTGCCGTAGATATTGCCGAGATGCTTGAAGAACTAAAGCCGCAGGTGGCCGTAGTTATCTTCAGATTGCTCAAAAAAAGTAAAGCTGCAGATGTATTTAGTTATTTGAGTTCATCTAAAGGAGCAGAACTCCTTGAAGTTTTCAGCAGGCAGCAACTGAGTGACGTGATGAATAATCTTGAGCCGGATGAGAGAGTTGCTCTGATGGAAGAGCTACCAGGCGACCTTACGCAGAAAATGCTCAACTCGATGGAGCCCGATAACATTGCTCAGGTTAGGCGATTGCTAGGATATCCTGCTGAGAGTATTGGTCGAATAATGACCACAAACTATGTGCGAATAAAAGAGCACTGGACTGTACTCAAAAGTTTTGAGCATATTCGCAAGTTTGGAAGAAATGCAGAAACACTCAACGTGATTTATGTTGTAGATGAAGATGAGAAGTTAATTGATGACCTTCGTCTGAATCAGCTTATTTTGGCTGAACCGGAAACAAAAATTACCGACATAATGGACAGCACATTTGAGGCTTTAAGTGCTTTCAATGATCAGGAGGAGGCTGTTAAAATGTTGAGTAAATACGATAGGGTCGCACTACCCGTAGTTGATTCTGGGGGAATTCTTGTTGGTATAGTAACTGTCGATGATGTGTTGGATATAGCTCAGGAAGAAACCACTGAAGATATGCAATTGATGGCGGGTATGAGTGCTCTGGATAGAAACTATTCAGAGACACCTGTTACTCAAATGGTTACAAAGAGAATAGGGTGGCTAATCTTGCTTTTTCTTGGACAGATGTTCACTGTAACTGCAATGGCTGGATATGAAGATACACTTGCTGCTGCCGCAATACTTGCACTTTTTATTCCAATGATTATTTCAAGTGGTGGTAACTCCGGTTCTCAGGCTGCAACACTTATAATCCGCTCAATTTCTACGGATGATTTGAAGTTAAGCGACTGGAAAAGGGTATTGGGTAGAGAGCTTTTATCCGGACTACTATTAGGTTCTATACTTGGGTTTTTGGGCACTGTTGTGATTGGTTTCTGGATGATTCTTCGCGGAGATCCTTTTACACTTGCCTTAGGGTTACAGGCCCTAACCGTTGGTACCAGTTTAGTGGGAGTGGTGCTTTTTGGGAACATGAGTGGCTCTATGCTTCCTTTTATAATGTCGAAACTGGGCTTTGATCCCGCTGTAACATCTGCTCCATTCGTGGCTACACTTGTAGATGTAACGGGCATTTTTATCTATTTTACAGTAGCCGTATTCTTATTAACAGGTGTTGTTCTTTAAGTAAATTCTAATAATATCTATGAAAGCTTATCTTGATTTAGTACAAAACGTATTTGATAACGGTGTCTGGAAAGAGAACAGAACGGGTGTTAAAACACTTTCGAACTTTTCTGAATTTTATAAGGTAGATCTTTCAGAAGGTTATCCTTTACTTACCACAAAAAAAGTGTTTTTTAAATCTGTTATTATGGAATTGCTCTGGTATTTACGGGGGGAAGACCATATAAAATGGCTGAGGGATGAAAATGATGTGCATATTTGGGATGCATGGGCAGATGAAGATGGTTATGTAGGGCCGATCTACCCCGTATTATGGCGTCGTTTCCCAATGGTAAAAGCAGAAGATGGTTCGGTATATAAACCACTTGGAAGCACAATAGAAAAAAATTGGAAGTACGTGGAGTTCGATCAGGTTCAGAATGCTATTAACCTTCTAAAAACCAACCCGAATAGCCGCAGAATAGTAGTTTCAGCCTGGCATCCGGGGCTGCTTGGTGAAATGGGATTACCTCCCTGCCATTTGATGTATATCTTTAACGTTGCGGATGGCAAATTGAATTTGCATCTCACACAGCGTTCCGGCGATATAGCTTTGGGCATTCCATTTAATCTTGCTTGCTACTCAGCTCTTTTGATGGCGGTAGCACAAGAAGTAGATTTAAAACCGGGTGTGTTTGCCCACACAATTGTGGATGCACATATATATGAAAATCATGTTGATGGACTGAAAGAACAATTAAAAAGAAAACCCAAGAAACTGCCTGCGCTCGAAATTTCGAAAAAACCGATTTATGAGTTAACCTTTGATGATTTTAAACTGAAGGATTATAACCCCGATCCCGTAATTCGATTTCCTGTAGCTGTATGAAGTTAATCATTATCGCGGCACATGATCCTAATCTGGTTATTGGATACAATGGGGAGTTACCCTGGCACTACAGTGAAGATTTAAAATTCTTTAAGCGAATCACAATGGGCTGCCCTATCTTAATGGGCAGGGTGGTTTTTGAGGAGCTAAAGGAAAAGCCATTGCCCGGGCGGGAAAATGTGGTGTTAAGCAGGTCAAAAAAATATGGTCATGTGAAAACCTTTACCAACATTAACGATGCCATGCATTATCTAAAAGATCATGAAAAGGTTTTTATTATTGGTGGCGGAAAAATATATGAGCAGACAATAGCGCTCGCTGATGAACTTGTAATAACAGAAATAAAAAAAGAGTACTCCGGCGATACCTATTTAGTAAATTATCGCGATGATATAGGTACTGTTTGGGAAGAAATTTGGAGAGAAGAGCACCCCGAATTTGCCTTTGTGAAATATAGGAGAGTTAATCCAGATCAAGCTCTTTGAGGTGTACAAGGTAGGGCTTTACAACCGGTGTGGTTAAAGCTATAATATGCTTTGTGTCAGCTGCTTTCGAAAACTCTACTGCTTTTTGTTCGTCATCCAGAATCCATATACTTTCATTTTCATATTTATACGCTTCACTATAGCTTTCATTCAGATCGTAATAATACTTTGTAGAGAGTTCATCATGAGGAAAACCAGATTTTTTCAAATACTTGCTGGTTTTTTTATGAACATCTTCTGCAAGAGAATCGCGGGTTTTGAGATCAGCAAACCTTGTCCGATATAAACGGCGGTTCAAAAAACGTTCAGCCAAATCAGCCAGAATCATGTCTTTACTGGCCTGCCATTTTTTAATACAAATAAAAACGTCATGATCATCCAAAGCCAGGTAATGGTTCATCATGGTTTCACTAATCACTTTTTTTGATGATGGATTTCTGCTGATAAAATATTTTAGCGAAGCTGAAGGAGTTGCTACTTTCTCACCCGACTCGACAAGGAACTGAACACGTTCAAAAATTTTCCTTAACAGCGTATCGGCACTCAAAACCGTTTTGTGTAAATATACCTGCATATACATAAGCCTGCGGGATAGAATGTAGTTTTCAACAGCGTAAATTCCCTTCTTCTCAATAACCACATTTCCGTTAAAAACACGCATGGTTTTTAGAATTCGGTTAATTCCTACAGAGCCCTCAGATACTCCTGTAAAAAAACTATCCCGTTTCAGGTAGTCTAACCTGTCCATATCAAGTTGAGATGAGATAAGCTGATGCAGAAATTTCTTTGGGTACTGGTTTGTAAAAATTTCGATTGCAGTAGTAAGCTCGCCTTCAAATTCCCTGTTCAGAGCTTCCATCACACGAAGGCTCATCATCTCGTGATTAAAATCCTCAATCAGGGTATGTTCAAGCGTGTGGGATAACGGCCCATGGCCTGAATCATGTAGTAGAATAGCAATCAGCGTTCCCTTTACTTCAGCTTCGCTTATCGTGGTATCTTTCTCTTTTAAATTTTTCAGTACTCTCTGCCCGAGCTCCATTGCACCTAAAGCGTGCGAGAAACGCGTATGTTCTGCCGCGGGAAAAACCAGATAACCCAAACCCAGCTGGCGTATTCGCCTGAGCCGTTGCACATAAGGATGGTCAATCAGTTTTAAAATAATGCCCTTCGGAATGGTGATGAAACCGTGAACCGGATCGCTGAATATTTTGTATTGACTGCTCTTATCCATTTCAGCTTTTGTAGAGATATTTTCCCGGATCTTTTATTTCGGGCAGGCGTACTGGACGGTTCTTTTTCAAATCAAACCAAACCCCGATTGATTCTGCCACTGCCTTCAGTTCTTTTGTCTCTTTTGAATAGATAGCCTGAAATCCGTTAACACTACTATTTCCAAGCTCTTTCATAGCGCTGCCAACCAAAACAGTTTCACCATATTGAATTGGTTTTATATAGTCGATAGAGATGTGAACCAGCACGAACGACTTTCCCTGTTGCACTGAATGATCAAATTCAGGGATTTGTCCTACAAACTGAACTCTTCCCTCCTCAAAGTAAGAGTTGAAAACAGAATTATTGACGTGGCGCAGTGGATCAAGGTCTCGAAACCGAACCTCAAGTTCTATCCAGTTAAAAAAAGTGTCGGGGTTGTAAACAGGTTTATCCATAATGTTGTTAAGTGAATTGCTTTGGTAAAGGTAAAGAGAATTGAGCAGTATATAACCCAATTTATCGCTCTAATTGCCATTTTCATTCCTGCGTTGATTATATTCATATCTAATTTTTAACAAAGACTACCTTATGATTGAAGCAGCATCACTCGAATTTCTTGAAAAACTTATTTCAACACCAAGCCCTACCGGTTACGAAGCCGAAGGGCAGAAAATTTGGAAAGCGTATATATCACAGTTTTGTGATAAAACTGAATCTGATGCATACGGCTCAGCATTGGCGCGTTTAACAGTGAGCAACGATGTACCAACCATAATGCTGGAGGCACACGCTGATGAAATAGGCATGGTTGTACAGCACATTTCTGATGATGGTTTTGTTACCCTGAATAAGCTTGGCGGGAGTGATTCTACCATAGCAAAGGCAAAAAGAGTAAATATTTTCAATAAGAGGGGACGGGTTAGCGGTGTAATTGGAAATACTGCCATTCATCTGCAGGAGACAAAAAATGGTGGCGGCAAGCAACCTGCATGGAAAGAAATTTTTGTTGATATAGGAGTATCATCAAAAGAGGAAGCTTTGGAGTTGGTGCAAGTTGGTGATCCCGTAACATTTACGGATGAATTTGAGATGCTTAATGACCAGATTATAACAGGACGTGCGCTTGACAACCGCATAGGTGGATTTGCCATTGCAGAAGCGATGAACATCATCAAAAAAAACCGGAAAAATCTGAAAGTAAATGTACTTGCCCTGAACTCCGTACAGGAAGAAGTTGGTGGTTTTGGAGCACGAATGATGGCTTACCGCCATATGCCCGATGCGGCTATTGTTACAGACGTTACACACGCAACCGATACGCCCGGAATAAATCAAAAAGAGTATGGAGCAGTTAAACTGGGAGATGGGCCAACAGTTCAGCATGGGGGGGCTAACCACATCGCACTTGTAGATTTAATTGAAAAAGTTGCGGCTGAGAAGCAAATTGCGATACAGCATGAGGCAACCAGCATTCGCACCGGAACAGATACCGACAGCATATTTTTCCAGCGAACGGGCATACCAAGTGCATTGATATCTCTGCCTCTCAGATATATGCACTCACCGGTAGAAACAGCTTCGCTGAAAGACCTTGAAGGATTGATTGAGCTGATGGCGGCTTCTGTTTTAGCGATGACGCCGGATCAGGTTTTTACTGTGGGATGAGATTTATGAATTAACTAAAATCCGTTAGGATTTTTTGTTTGCCAATTCCATGCGTCGCGGCATATCTCTTCAAGGTTGTAATTGGCTTTCCATTTTAGTTCTTTTGCTGCCTTCGTAACATCAGCATAACAGATAGCGGCATCACCCGGCCTTCTTCCGGTTATTTCATATGGAATTTTGATGCCATTGGCTTCCTCAAACGCATGTACTACATCGAGCACACTCGAACCCTTACCGGTTCCAAGGTTGTAAGTTACTAAACCTGGCTTATCATCTAATTTTTCAAGAGCCTTTAGATGGCCGTTTGCAAGATCAACCACATGGATATAATCCCGAATACCGGTGCCATCAGGTGTGGGGTAATCGCCGCCAAAAACCTTCAGTTTTTCAAGTTTTCCTACGGCAACCTGAGTAATGTATGGCATCAGGTTGTTTGGAATGCCGTTAGGATCTTCACCGATCTTTCCGCTTTTATGGGCGCCAACAGGATTGAAATACCTCAGTAGGGCTATGTTCCATCGATTATCAGCACTGTAAAGATCTTTCAAAATATACTCAATGGTAAGTTTTGTACGCCCGTAGGGGTTTACCGCCGAAAGTGCGCTATTTTCGATCAAAGGTGATTGATCAGGATTTCCGTAAACCGTAGCAGATGAGCTGAAAACAAGATTGCTTACGCCGTATTCCATCATCACCTCACATAGGTTTAATGTGCCTGCAATATTGTTTTGATAGTATTTGAGTGGTTTTTCTACCGACTCACCTACAGCTTTTAAACCTGCAAAGTGTATTACACCATCAAAGGAGTTTTCACTGAAAATCTCAGACAGGGATGATTTGTCAAGAAGGTCGCATTTGTAGAATGCTACTTTTTTATCGCTTAGTTTTTCAACTCTGTGAAGGGATTCGCGTTTGCTGTTGCACAGGTTATCCATCACAACTACATCGTATTGATTTGAAAGGAGCTCTAAAACTGTATGGCTTCCAATAAATCCGGTGCCGCCGGTAACAAGAATTGATTTCACAAAAAGAAGTTTAAGATTTACAGATGATAGGGATGCTAAAATTTAGATGAATTCTTTTAGTTCTACTAAAAGTTTGCCACAATAAGTATCCATTTCTCTTATGAGTTGTTTTATTTCATCTCTGTTGTTTGTGCCAATTAAATCTTTCGATTTTTCATACATCTCTACAATGTGGTAAAGATTCATCATTTGAGCTACGGGTTTTATTTTATGGCCGGCATTTCTAAGTTTAATTTCATCATTCTTTATAAGTGCTTCCTTAAAATGCTGTTGGAACTCAGTAAACGAATCAACTGAAGCTTCTGCAAACTCCTTCATATAGTTTTCATCACCATAGAGTAAATCCACAATTAACTGCCTTTCAATAAGTGGGTTATTCGGTTCCATTTTTATTCATTTACAGGTTCCTTGATTCCATGGGGCTTAGGCCTTCCATTTTCATCAAGGTGCACAAATACAATTTTATCAATTCTTATGATGGGTTTTCTTGTAAACTTTTGCCTTACTTCACACTTAACAGTAATTGATGTAGTTCCAAAATTTACTGTTTCCATTCCTATCTCAATAATATCACCAAGTTTAGCGGAATGAACAAAATCAATTTCCGACATAAATTTTGTAGCAATATTACTTTTCCCTAACTGACAGATTACATAAATCGCGGCTTCTTCATCTATCCAGGCCAGTACAGAGCCACCGAACAATGTACCGTGAGCATTGAGATCTTCCGGTTTAATTAATTTTCGGCTAAAGAAACGCATTCCTTGATGGATATCCGGCATAATTTAATTTGGATTAAGCAAAAATTTACTGAACTAAAATAAGGGTAAACTCAATCAATAGAAACGAATAGATAGAACGGAAAAGGTTCAATTTTTATGAAGTAATTTAACACTGAATTAACACAGGGGTAAAGAACTTAGCCTATCATTAGGTATTCCAAAGCGTACAAATTACAATCAAATAACGGCAAAATGGCTCTCTTGATCGGGAGCCATTTTATTTTCAGGTGCTTTTTCACACAACATTTCACTCTTTTTAAAGCCTGCATCTTCGGACAAAGATTTTTTCCTCTGATTTGAATGAAATCAAGAAAAATAGCAACAAAACCTTTACTTTAAGTTCTTTTTACGAGCTGCAATTTAACAGAATTTACACGGGTTAAGGTTTGACGGACATACTGTTGCTCATAATTGCTGTGGCGATTTTTGGAGTAAATTATTTTTTTACTAAATGGTTTATCCGTTACGCAAAAGTAAAGCGCATAACGGATTATCCCACAGAAAGAAGTTCGCATGAGGTACCAACGCCACGAGGCGGGGGTGTTGGCTTCGTACTATTCACAATTCTGGGAACGGCTGTTTATGCTTTAATTTCCGGGTTATCTTTCCATGCAAACCTTCTAGTTTTTCTTGGAGCAGCACTTCTTGTTGCAGTTCTCGGGTGGTTTGATGATAAAAATGACCTCTCTAAAAGAGTTCGTTTTTCTGTTCAAATGCTTGCAGCCATTATCGTATTGTTAGCCATTGGTAACTTTTCATCTCTCTACCTTCCAGGTGGTGTAATCGTACAAATGGGTTTGATTGGTTTGGTGCCGGGATTGATCTGGATTACAGGCAACACAAACATTTTTAACTTTATGGATGGTGTTGACGGCATTGCTTCAGTACAGGCACTTACAGCATCAGCCGGATGGATTATTTTTGCCTTTTTTTGGGAAGCACCTTCCTTAATGGCATTGAACGTCATTCTGTTTTGCGGAGTGGCATCTTTCTTGATATTTAACTGGTCTCCTGCAAAAATATTTATGGGAGATGTTGGCAGTCTTTTTTTAGGCTTTATTTTCGGTTCCATGCCTTTCTTTGCAGTAGCAACTGTTAGCACACTTTCTGTAGGCATGGCTGTTTGGATTGGTGGTTTGTTATTATGGCCATTCCTGTTTGACGGTACATTCACAATTCTGAGGCGTTTATTGATGGGGGAGAATATTTTTCAGGCTCATCGATCGCATCTTTACCAAAAAATGAACATTGGTGGCTGGAAACATCACTCAATTTCTCTTATCTATCTTCTTTTTTCATTACTCAGCGTGGTAATTGCGCTGCTTTTTGTGTTTGGATCTCATACTATTCAGTGGACATTGGTTGCACTATTACTGCTATTTTCTTTGATTTTTTCTGCCGTTGTTTTGATGCTTGAACGGTAGTCTCAATAAAACCAAATTTCTATATTCAATACGTCGGTAATAATTGCAACTTATCGAGTAATGGAACACAAATTTTGGTTTTCAGTTGTAAGGATTAAAAATTTGAATAGAGTACAAATTGTCAATCTATTTACTATATTCTATTGATCTATTGGAATAATTGATGGTTTGTGGTTTTTTTACTGCAACTGTTTAACTTGAACAGATGAGTTTGCTAAAAAATTACCTTTCACGTGCGATATTTTTTATCACAGGCGACGCACTGGCCATATTTACTGCCTCATTATTTTCTTACCTGATTATCAGATCTGTTTCAGATGTAAGTCTTGCTTTCCCTACGCTCAGTGCGGTTTCCATCATAGTAGTATCTCTATTATTCCTTGGGCTGTTTAAAATGTATCAGGTGAGCTGGCGATTTACCAGTTTACGTGAGCTGATGATGATTGTGAATTCCCTTGCTCTTGCAGCAATTATTTATGTTGGGGTACTCTTAATAAGCGGTAATTTTTCAGGTTTTCATCTCTCTTTTTCTATTCTTGTTTTTCTTCAAAGTATACTCTACGTTGGAGGTTTTCGCATAAGTAAGCGAATGAGCCGGGAAGTAATTAAAAAACCACAGCTTAAAAAACGGGCAATTATTTTTGGTGCAGGAAACGCCGGCGACCAGATAATGAGAGATATTACAAGGCACCGGCACTGGAACCTGAATATTATTGCAATTTTTGATGATCTTGAGAAGTTGCACGGATTGTCTATGCATGGCGTGCCAATAAAGGGCGATCGCCGTAGAATGTTTCAGTTTTTACGATATAGTGATGTTGATGAGCTGATTATTGCTATTCCATCGCTGCCCAAGCCCGACCTTAAGGCTGTGATCGAACGGGTAAAGCAAATCTCACCCACATTAAAAGTAAAAGTACTTCCATCTTTTCACCTTCTTTCTGATGATCCTGTTGGAGTGAAAAATATCAGGGAAATAAGCATTGAAGATATTCTTGGGCGTGAACCTGCAAGGATTGACATTGACCTTATTCGTTCCAGTTTATCAGAGAAAACAGTACTCATCACAGGCGCAGGTGGTTCAATAGGCAGAGAAATTGTACGCCAGTGTGCTAAGCTCAGTCCTAATAGGATCATTGCATTAGATATTGATGAAACCGAAGTATTTTATATAATAAAAGAGTTCGAAAACTCCGAAACAGAAGTAGTTCCTTGCGTAGCAAATATTCTTGATAAAGAGCGTATGGACAAGCTATTTGAGGATACTAAACCCGATGTTATTTTCCATGCAGCCGCATATAAGCATGTGCCAATGATGGAGAGTTTCCCGGATGAAGCTATAAAAGTAAATGTTGAAGGCACCAAGGTACTCGCTAAACTTGCCTGTTCGCATGAGGTTGATCGATTTGTACTTGTATCTACAGATAAAGCCGTAAATCCTACCAATGTGATGGGTGCTACCAAGAGAATAGCTGAAGAGATTTGCCTTTCATACAATCAGCTTTGTATTACAAAATTTATCTCTGTTCGGTTCGGTAACGTTTTAGGCTCTCGTGGATCTGTTGTACCTATCTTTATAGATCAAATTAGAAATGGTGGGCCGGTTACCATCACACATAAAGAGGTTAAACGTTATTTTATGACAATTCCGGAATCTGTTTTGCTTGTTATGCAAGCTGCAGAGATGGGAGATGGGGGCGAGGTATTTGTTCTTGATATGGGTGAACCTGTAAAAATTCTTGATATGGCCGAGCAGCTTATACGACTTCACGGTTTGGAGCCTTATAAAGAAATTCCAATAGAGTTTACAGGTTTACGGCCGGGTGAGAAGATGTTTGAGGAGCTTCTGCAAGCTGAAGAAGGAGTTGAAAAAACTGAGCATGAACTTATTTACAAAGCAATTTGCAGAAAAACTATTGATAACAAAGATCTCAACGTAGTTCTCAATAAGTTAACTCTCACCATCAAATCTAATAATCATGAAGCATTGAGGCCAATTATCAAGCAAATTGTACCTACTTACGAATTCAATACAAACGGGGTTCATCATACTGAAAAAGCTCAATCGAGTATTCGTGAGTTAGCAAATCAAGAGTTATAAACAAGGGTATAAAATACGTAGCTCCTCTATTTTTGTCTTTTATACTTCTCCCAAAGAATGGGTTTCTATCGATCGTAATGAACCGTATATTATCGGGCTAAAAATCAAAAAGCTATATGAGTTTAGAAAAGTTACTAAAGCAGGTTTTAGACAAAGAGTATAAAGTTGGAATTATTGGGCTTGGCTATGTTGGCCTCCCATTAATGTGGACTTTCCATGAAAAGCAGATGCCCGTTCTGGGATTTGATATTGATCAAAAAAAAGTAGACTGCATCAATGAAGGTGTACCCTACATAAAACATCTCGGAAAGGATAAGATGCAATTATTAGCAAATTCTGATATTTGCGATGCCACATCTGATTTCAACAGGCTACCGGAAGCAGATGCACTGTTGATGTGTGTACCAACCCCGCTTGATGGCCACCGTGAGCCGGATATGCGATTTGTTGAACAAACTACCGAAGTTATTTCACGGCATTTGCGAAAAGATCAGCTGGTTATACTTGAATCAACAACCTGGCCGGGCACTACAGAAGAACTAATCATCAACATTTTAGAGAAGAATAGTGGATTGAAAGCAGGTGAGGATTTCTATGTTGCATATAGCCCGGAGCGTGAAGATCCCGGGAACGAAAACTTCAACACGGCCAAAATTCCTAAAGTTGTTGGTGGACATGGGGAAGATGCATTAAAGCTTGCCTGCGCGCTATATGATACTGCAATCGTAAAAACGGTACCCGTAAGTAATACAAAAACTGCAGAGGCTGTAAAGCTTACAGAAAATATATTCAGGTCGGTAAATATCGCGCTGGTGAATGAACTTAAAGTTGTATTTAGCGAAATGGGTATTGATGTTCATGAAGTACTTGATGCAGCCGAAACAAAACCATTCGGATTCATGAAATTTACCCCAGGCCCAGGCCTCGGGGGGCACTGTATACCGATTGATCCCTTTTATTTAACATGGAAAGCCAGAGAGTACGAACAAAATACAAGGTTTATTGAGCTTGCCGGAGAAGTAAATACTGCGATGCCCAAATACGTGGTTCAACGAACCATCGAGGCTTTAAATTCTCATAAAAAGTCTGTAAATGGTAGTAGAATACTATTAATCGGGTTAGCTTATAAACCAAATGTGGATGACGACCGGGAATCGCCCACATATAAGTTGATGGACTATTACACTGAACTTGGTGCACAAATAGATTATTTTGATCCTTATGTTCCTGTAATTAAAGAATCAAGAGAACATGCGCACTGGGCTGGTAAAGAGTCAATAGAGTGGTCGGGAAATAGTATCCGTGCTTATGATGCAGTGGTTATTTCAACAGATCACTCTGATATTGACTACCAACAGCTTTCTGAATGGGCAGGCTTGATCATTGATACACGAAATGCAATGAAACATGTAAAGGATAAAAATGGACATGTTTGGAAAGCGTAAGTCGCTGGACAAACAAATTATGTTGTTGATATGAAAATCTTAATTACAGGGGTTGCTGGTTTTATCGGGTTTCATTTAGTGAAACGTCTTCTTGATACAGATTATGAAATAACAGGGCTTGATAACCTGAATAGTTACTATGATGTAAACTTAAAATACGACAGATTGAAGCAAACAGGTGTTTTCACCTGGGAAAAGAACAGGCTTGTTAGAAGTGAGCATTTTTCAAATTATCAGTTTATCGAAGCTGATCTTCAGGATCAGACATTATTAACGGACTTATTTCAGTCAGAAAAGTTTGATATTGTTGTAAATCTTGCTGCACAAGCAGGTGTACGCTATAGTCTTGAAAATCCCTACTCGTATGTTGAGAGCAATATTACAGGTTTTTTGAATATACTCGAAGGCTGCCGACACAACAAAGTGAAGCATCTTATCTACGCATCCTCAAGCTCGGTTTATGGTGCAAATGAGGAGATGCCATTCAAAACATCAGATCGTGTTGATAATCCTGTAAGCCTCTATGCTGCAAGCAAGAAGTCGAACGAACTAATGGCTCATACGTATTCCCATCTGTTTGGTATTCCTACTACAGGGTTAAGGTTTTTTACTGTTTACGGACCCTGGGGCAGGCCGGATATGGCGCTTTTTCTGTTCACCAAAGCTATGATAGAGGGGAAGAAAATTGATGTTTTCAATTTTGGCGAAATGGCAAGGGACTTTACGTATGTAGATGATATTGTTGAGGGCATCTACAGGCTTCTGCCGTTGGCTCCCAAAAGTGAAGAAAATAAGATGCAGAACTCAAAGATACCTTATCAGCTGTTTAATATTGGCTATGGGAGTCCCGTTCGATTGATGGACTTTATTTCAGAAATTGAGAAAAATCTTGGTATTGAAGCTGACAAAAACTTTATGCCTATACAGCCAGGAGACGTGCCAAAAACATGGGCCGATGTAGATGATCTCTTTACGTTAACTGATTTTAAACCACAGGTTCCAACAAAGCAAGGTGTAAAAAACTTTATTGAATGGTATTTGGATTACTACAGAATCAACCTGAAGTAAGAGACTTCTTTATAAGCTTTTGCCTGTTTTTTATTTTGTATGAGTTAATAGCAGCACGTTAAATTAAAAATTACACTCTGCGTATTATTTCTTATCTTTGCTTTGCTATAACAAGCGGTATCCCATACAAGCTGAGTAGCATAATTGATTAGTGCCTTGGCAATGTTAAAAAGAGTTATTAATTACAGAGATATATGGAAGTTTTTTGTTGAGATTTCAACATGGACTTCAATTACTTTAATTGCATTTCTTCTCAGGTTAGACGGAGATTTATCCGGTTATGGAAGTGTAATTGCTGAAGCCACTCTATACCTGTTTTTTCTTAAATCACTCTCGATTTATTGGTTTGGAACATTTCATCAGTCTTGGAGAAATACAGGATTCAGAGACCTTTTCTCTCTTGTAAAATCCGTTTCATTAGTTTCAGCGATTTTTTTAATTACCGTTATTTTTACAAGGCAAAGTTACGGCATACCTCTTTCTATTCCAGTCATTGAATTTTTCCTTTCACTTTTTGTACTTGCGGGCATTCGTGTAGGCACCAGATTTGTACTTGTTTACTGGAAACCCGGAAAAATCAAAGCAAAAGATCCGCAACGTATACTCATTGCCGGAGCTGGAGAAAGTGGTAATATGGCTGTTCGTGAGATGCTGCGGCATCCTGAGGCCGGAATGCAACCCGTTGCTTTTTTAGATGATGATAAGTCGAAACACGGGCAAAAGTTTCTTGGACTGCCCGTTGTAGGAAATATCAGCGATATGGAAGAAGCCGCTTCAAGGCTTAAGGTTGATGAGATATTGATCGCAATGCCATCGGAATCGGGCAAGGTGATTCGCAGAGTTGTGAATTATGCCCGAAAAACAGGGGCTAAATATAGAATAATTCCAAGTATATATGATCTGATCAGTGGCAAGGTAACCATCAATCAGATTCGAAAAGTTGATGTGGAAGATCTGCTTAGAAGAAAACCCGTTCAGCTTGATACTACTCAGATTGCATCGTATTTAGAAGGAAAAACAATACTTGTTACAGGTGCGGGAGGTTCTATAGGTTCTGAAATAGTGAGACAGGCTGCAAGGTTCAATCCTTCAAAAGTTATTCTTCTTGGAAGGGGTGAAAATAGTATTCACCAGCTTGTAAATGAAATAGAGTACCATTTCAAAGATCTTAACTACTTTGCTAGAATTGGCGATATACGTGATTATGTAACTATAGAACGCATAATGGATGAATTTCAACCTGACGTTGTATTTCATGCAGCAGCACACAAACATGTACCACTGATGGAGGTGAATCCGGATCAGGCCGTTTTGAATAATGTTCAGGGAACCAGAAATCTTGTAAATCTATCGGTTACGTACGGTGTAAGCCACTTTGTAAACATCTCTACGGATAAAGCAGTAAACCCAACCTCGGTAATGGGGGTTACTAAGCGCATATCCGAACAGATTGTACAATGGGGTGCAACTCAGGCTAAAAGTAACGAAGTGTTTGTATCTGTTCGATTTGGAAATGTACTTGGCAGCAGAGGAAGTGTTATTCCGAAATTCAAAGAGCAGATTAAACGAGGCGGGCCTGTTTCCATAACACACCCTGATATGATTCGTTATTTTATGACAATTCCCGAAGCATCTCAGCTTGTTTTGCAAGCAGGAGCGCTTGATTTGAACGGATCTGTATATGTTCTTGACATGGGTGACCCGGTTAACATCGAAAAAATGGCGAGAGATTTGATCTCTCTTTCCGGTTTAGAGCCCGATAAGGACATACGCGTTGAATACACTGGAATGAGGCCAGGTGAAAAACTCTATGAAGAGTTGCTTACGGTAGAAGAAGGAACCGCAATTACTCAACACGAGAAAATATACATTGCGAAAAGCGTGGACTTTATTGAAGACTTAACAGAACAGCTTGATCATCTTATTGAGGTTTCGAAGGCCGGCAGTGTAGATGAGATTAAACTTGCACTTAAACAGGTTGTGCCTACTTATCACTATAAGCCAAAGGTTGCTATTAACTATTAACCAACTCAATAATTTGCTGTTATATGGTTTTTCAATGAAAGTTCAATAGAAGTATACACTGGCTTCTCAAGACAATATATTTTTTTTGAATAACATTTCTATATTCATACAATACATTAAAAATCTTACACTGAATTCATACTCTTGAGCGAAAACGCTTCAAACATACCGGAGAAAAATAACGACGGCAAACAGCTGCAAAAAAGAGAGATTGTAGAGGAGTACCGTTTAGTTTCTATTGATGATTATACCCATAAAGATGATGAGAAAATCATCGATATAATCTGGGTTTTGAAAGATCTCTGGTTGAATAAAAAAGGAATCATCGCCGTCACAGCAATTTTTTTTCTTTTAGGACTGATTTATTACGCCGGTAGTGAAAGGATTTATTACTCAGAAGCCAAGCTTATGCCCGAAACAACATCAACCGCTTCGCAATTGGGACAGGTTTTTCAGCAGGCAGAAAATATTTTTGGTTTGCAACGCCGCGTGGAAGAGGAGGATATACGCGTTTCCATGTATCCTTACATAGTAGAAAGTTTGCCATTTCAATTGGAATTGATGCAGCATGAAGTCTATTTCGGCGATTTGGGCAGAAGGGTTACAATCTTTGAATATTTCACTGAGTTCTATCAGCCAAGTTTTATAGACAGAACAGCTGAAATATTATGGAATTATACTATTGGCTTACCTGTAACAATCTGGCGTGCAGCTACTACCCGCCGCCCCATGGCAGATGATTCAGCAGAGATTGCAGGAATAGATTTTTCTCAGCTTTCAGACTTTAGTGAACCCAGAATTTTAGACAATCAAATACGCCGGGTAGCTAATCAAATGAGTGATTACATCACCATAAGCAGAGAGCCTCAAACAGGTTTTGTGAGTATTGGCGTATCCCTGCCTGATGCACATGCATCAACAGAGATTGTTATTCTTGTTAAAAACCTGCTTCAGGAATATGTAATCGATTATCGAACCGAGAAAGCAATTAATAACCTTGAGTTTATTAGAGAGCGTTATAAAGATTCCAAAATTGTATTTCAGCAGAGGCAGGATTCACTTGCTGCTTTTCAGGATAGAAATGTAAATCCGGCAAGGCAAACCTTGCTGGTGCAGGAGCAGCGTTTACAGTCTGAATTCGACATTGCATTTAGTTTGTATAACACTCTCGCGAGGAGGTTACAGGAGGCAGAAATCCAGGTTCAGGAAGAAACACCTGTATTTCGTGTTCACGAACCGGCTACCATACCCGGAAGGCATGCACAGCCCAATGGCATTCGCATCATGGGAGGTTCAATATTTGTGGGATTGTTTTTAGGAATTGCTGCAATCTATATCAGGAGAGGCTTCAGAAGCTTTTTGTATGAATTTCACAATAAAGAACCCAAAATCCATCAGGCCTGATATTGAAAGTTTTTGAGAGCATTTCTTATTACCTGAGTGTTTACAAAAAGTTTATTGGTAAGCGGTTATACATTGTATTTGGGTTAACCGCCGCTGCAGCAATAACCGAAGCATTTGGTATAACATTAATTTTACCACTTATTGAAGCAGCCGATGCCGGTGATGGCGATCTCGACAGAAGCAGCTACGCAGTACGAATTATTTATGGTATCCTGCGTTTTATTGGCATAGAGCAGTCTGTTGTTGGTATTCTTGTTTTTATAGGACTGGTATTTATCGGGAAAGGTTTGCTTAAATTTGTTGAAGGCGGTTATGCAAGTTACCTTCGTGCACAACTACTTCGAGAGATAAAAGGCCAGATGTTTAATGCCTACAGAGAAATGGACTACAGTTATTACGCCCATAATAATACAGGGCATTTTATAAATGTAATCAACGGCCAGATCAACAATTTTATTCGGTCTTTTGATACATTTACACGGTTTTTAACGATGATAATCATTACCGTTTCGTACCTCTCAATCGCTTTTTTACTTGCTTGGAACTTTGCCCTTATGGCTGTTGCGGTTGGATTTGTACTTCTCTTTTTGTTCAGGTACCTCAACAAATATGTACAGGAATTATCTCGTAAAACCGCCACGGAAGAAAGTGTTTTAAATAAGTTTCTGGTGCAAACTATCCAGTCATTCAAATATCTCTCCTCAACCAACCAAATGCAGCATTTAAAAGGTGGTGTAATGGCAAGTATAAGTAAACTTGCAGGTTATATGTTTCGCCAGGGTGCGGCAAGTGCATTTACACTTGCCATCAGAGAGCCTGTATCGGTAATATTTTTGTTATTTGTAATCATCATTCAGGTGGTGGTTTTCGATTCGCCAATTGCCCCGATTTTTGTAGCATTGCTGCTGTTCCACAGGGGTATGCAGCACATGATTGGGATTCAGGACGACTGGCAGCGAACCATGGAGAAAATAGGTTCGTTAGAAATGGTTGTGAATGAATTCGAGCTTCTCGAAAAAAATAAAGAGCATACAGGTACCCGAAAACTTGGAAAACTTTCAAAAAGCATCGAGCTAAAAAATGTTCACTTCTCATATGAAGACAGCGCAGATAAAGTTTTAAAAGATGTATCTATTGAAATACCTGTAAATAATATGGTGGCTTTTGTGGGGGAATCAGGTGCCGGTAAATCCACCCTTATCGATATGCTAACGTTGCTTTTACGGCCACAGGAGGGTGAAATTCGTATTGACGGAGTACCTGCTGATGAAATTGATTTTAAATCATGGCGATCTCAAATTGGATACGTTTCTCAGGAAACCGTGGTTTTTGATGATACTATTGCCAACAACATCTGTTTATGGAAGGGCGACTATGAAAATGATGATACGATCCGGCAGAATGTAGAAGAGGCAGCAAAAAGAGCATATGCCCATAGGTTTATTATGGATTTGCCTGATGGCTACAACACCCTTGTTGGTGATCGCGGAGTAAGACTCTCCGGTGGGCAAAGGCAACGGCTTTTTATTGCCCGTGAGCTCTATAAAAAACCAAATCTGCTGATTCTCGATGAAGCAACAAGCTCTCTGGATACAGAGTCAGAACAGTTTATTCAGCAGAGTATCGACGCTCTGAAAGGCTCAATGACCGTTGTAATTATTGCACACAGATTATCTACAATTAAAAATGCCGACCATATTTACGTAATTGAAAAAGGCAAACTGGTTGAAGGTGGCTCATACGAAGAGTTATCATTGAACAATAAAACACGATTCTCGAAGATGGTGAGAATCCAAAGCCTCTGATTACATTCCTGTACCCCCAATCTTTTAGATGCAATAAGTTGAGGTAGTTTAGTTATTTTAATCTCAACTTCTATGCGCATTGATGGATAAGTAACTGCTTCATGAGCTCAGATCTTGCTATAGTAATCCCGATTTATAAAAAAGAGTTTTTAACAGAAGCTCTTGAAAGTATAAGAGCACAAACAGATCAACGGTTTACCGCTTACATTGGCGATGATGCGAGCCCTCACAAGTTGGATGAACTCATAGCAGAGTTAGAACTACCCCAAAATTTCAGTTACCACAGGTTTGATAATAACCTTGGGCAACATTCACTTGTAAGCCAATGGCAAAGGTGTATAAATCTCACAAGTGGTGAAAAATGGATCTGGTTATTTTCTGATGATGACATTGCTGATGCAGCTTGTGTAGAACAGTTCTACAAGTGGAAGCAGAATTTTCCCGGCTATGATCTGTACCGCTTCAATACCAACAAAATTTCGGAAGATGGCAATCTGTTGAAAGAAAATCTCTTTCCGCAAGTAGTCACCAGTTCCGACTTCCTGAATATAAAACTAAACTATCTGCAAGAAAGCTATGTAGTAGAGAGCATATTCAGAAGAGACGCTTTTGAGAGAGTTAACGGATTTCCCGACCTTCCGCTTGCATGGGCTTCTGATGATATGTTTTGGGCAAAAATTGCATCCAAAACGGGTATTTTTACTATGGATGGCGCTCGTGTTAGCTGGAGGTACAGTGGCAGTAATATCTCATCCAGAAAAGAGAGTGGAACTGGGAAATTAAAATTAGAAGCATCGCGGCAATTTGTAAAGTGGATCTGCGTAGAATCCGGCCTATTACCGAAACTTGAACCTGCCGACCTTCCGATAAAATGGTATATTCGGCAACTGAGAAACCTCAGGAAAAACCTGAGTTTCTTCGATCAGCTGGCTTCAGTGGCAAAAGTTTCAAAATATTCGAAGAAAAGCTGGTTCTATTTTGCAAAGCTTCTAAAGAATGAAAGCAGAGTTTTAAGATGGGTAAAAAAATTCTGATAATTAGCCCGGTTCCGGTTTTTCCCTGGCATGCGGGTAACAGAATGCGAATTAAAAGTATTTGTGATGCATTGATCACACGGGGTTGTGAACTCGATTTTTTCTACATTGGATTTGACGAAAAGTTGTCTGAAAATCACTATACGTTTTTCAATGGGCAAGTTTTAGATCACCTCATTGATGATACAACTACGAATTTCGTTAAAGAGCCGGTTCTTAGAATTCAGGAAATAGTAAACGGGCTAAAAACCAGAGCCGGTTATTTTCAAAGACGTTTAAAGTATGGGGAAGATTCTGCAAGATTCAATAAAAGCCTTAGTGAGTTTAAAAGTATCAAAAAACAGAGGCTTTTAAAGGAACAAATTCAAAAGAATATATATGATGGTGTACTTTTGAACTACACTGTTTACTCTCACCTGTTTGATCTTTTTGATGACAACGTTATAAAAATTATCGATACGCATGACCGTCTTTCCGACAGATACACACTGTTTCTTGAAGAAGGTGTTGAACCGGTTATTTGGAAAAGTATCTCTTCAGCGGATGAAAAAAAGTCGCTATCTAAAGCAGATGTAATTCTCGCTATCACTCAAAAAGAGGCAGAGTATTTCAGAGAGCTTATCAAAGTTTCAAAACCAGATATTCTTACCGTAACCCATCTTTCACCGTACGATGAGGTTCCTTTGTCTGCCGGCAGATCTGGCAAGACAATTATCACAGTTGGCGGGAAGAGTGAAATCAACCTAAACGGTTTAAACTGGTTTCTTGATAAGGTATGGAGGCATATCACAAAAAAATTCAATGATGCTGAACTCTTGGTGGCAGGGTCGCTGTGTGAACAATCTTCCGCGTTCGTTTACAATGAAAATGTAACCCTTCTTGGCCGTTTTGATAGTACGCACGAGGTATATGATAAAGCAGGTTTATGTGTAAATCCCATCCAGTTTGGTACTGGCTTAAAGATTAAAACCATAGAGGCACTCTCATCGGGAAAAAAAATAATTACCACTAAAGAAGGAGCCTCCGGTTTAGAGCGTTTTATAGGCAAGGGCCTTGTGATGAGTGATTCACCTGAGGAATGGGTTAGAGAGATAAGCTCCCACTTTGAATGTGAGGAAAACACCGCTGATTTTAAAGAAACACTAAAAGCCGAGGTTCACAAATACAATGAAGAGGCCTTTAGAAATATCTATAAAGCGGTTCAGCTTGAAACCGAAACTTTATCATGAAAAACGTTCCTGAAGATATTAACATATCAGTGGTAATACCTGTATTTAACAGGGATGATGTTATTTCAAGAGCTATTAAGTCGGTATTAAATCAAACATTACCACCAACGGAAATTATAGTGGTTGATGATGGTTCCATGGATAATACTGCAGATATTGTGCAGCAATTCGGGGAAGAGGTAACGTATCTGTATCAAACAAATGCAGGCCCATCTATTGCAAGAAATCTGGGAATTACATCAGCAAGTGGTAATTATATCGCTTTTTTAGACTCTGATGATGAGTGGATGGCCGATAAACTGGAAAAGCAGGTTGAGATAATTCGCGATTTAAAAGCAGATATTGTTATCACAAACTCCGTCTATTTTGATGACACAGGTAGCGGTAATACTGCCTTTTCCAGATCTGAATTTTCAGATATTCTTTCTAAAAATAACGGGAAGCTGTTAGACTGTTTTACCATGCTTTTAGAGCAAAACTTTATTCATCTTTCAACCGTACTTGTCAGGAAAAGCTGCCTGGAAAATGCGGATCTATTTGATGAAACGATGAAAATTGCAGAAGATACCGACCTATGGCTTCGGCTATCAAGTAATTATTCGTTTGGAATTATTACTAAAACACTTGCCAAAAGGGATGATAGACCGGATAAACTTTCAGGGAATATTCAAAAAGAGTATATGGGCAGAATTTATCTTCTGAATAAGTTATTGAAGAGAAATACCGAACTGGATAGTGCAAAACGGAAAAAAGTATCACAAAGAAGAGACCTTATTTTGGGTAGGCTTTTAAGTTTAAATTTTCAGGCAAATGGAGTTGGAAGTGCATTAAAAGCGCTGCTTCTAACAAACTTTAGTTCATTTTTTTCAAAAGAGTTTTATAGGGGATTTTACTGGAACCAGAAAGAGAATCGAAATTCATCAGAGAAAAAGAACGATGGCTAACGAAGTTAAATCTACACATAACGGCCAAACCCAGTTGCCGAAAACTTCTGTTATTGTTCCCTACAGAAATAATGCAGAAGAGGTTTTGCGGCTGGTTCATCATCTGAGAAAACAAACCTACCCTTCAGAAAAAACTGAGATCATACTCATTAATAATGGATCTGAAAACTACGTAAAACATTCAGATTTTTCCTCAGAGAAAATAATCCTGCTGGATGAAAGAGAGTTTTCTAACAGTCCATACAGTGCTCGCAATAGGGGAGTTGAAGCGGCAACCGGCGAAATTCTGGTCTTTATTGATGCCAACTCGTACCCTGCAGAAGACTGGCTGGAAAAGGGGGTTAAATTTCTTCAAGCTGAAATGGTAAATTTAGCCGCAGGCGCGGTGCAATTTAATTATGAAGACAACGTAACCGCCGCTAAAATAACAGACGCATTAACCTCTATTCGGGTAAAAGAGGCAGTGTCAGAGCGTGGAGTTGCATATACCGCCAACCTGTTTGTATGGAAAGAAGTATTTAATAAAACCGGTTTATTTGAGGAGGGAGTTCGTTCCGGTGGTGATGTGCGATGGACTTCAAATGCTGTAAACAGTGGCTTTAAAATTGGATATGCAGAAGATGCTGTGGTTTATAAATTCGCAAGAGGTACCAGAGAGTTATACCAAAAAAAAATAAGAACGGGAAAAGGTTATTTTTTTAGCTGGAAAGAAGAAGAGAACAGTACGCTGTGGTTTTATAATTTTTTCAGGTCGCTTAAACCCCCATCTTTTTCAGCCATTACAAAGATCAATGAAGAGAGATATCAATCAGAGTTTGATGCTAAAAAACTGGGAATTTGGTTTCATCTTTATGCAACCGGGATAATTGAACAAATTGCATTTATGGTTCAATATTTATCGTACGTATTGGGCAGCCAAAGAGATATAGATAGAAGAGAGGAGATGAAAAAGGATTAGAAAGCTGAAAAATCTACTGAATAAGAGTCATTTTCCGGGTAAGAACGGTACCGTTGTTTCTAAGCCTATAAATATAAACGCCTGACGATAATCCGGAACCATCAAAAGGTACTAAGAAACTTCCTGCCGGCATCTGGCCGTTAACCAGTGTTTGTATACGTCTTCCGGTCATATCATACACAGTGAGTTCCGTTTCTCCCGATTGTTCAAGTGAGTAGTAAATTATTGTACGGTTGTTAAACGGGTTGGGATAATTCTGATCAAGAAACAGAAAGTTTTTCACATTAAGTTCAGGAAATTCTTCCTGGAGCACCTCTTTGTACCGAAGAATTGCTTCAAGATAGTAGTAGTCAGCATAGGAGGTGCCAACATTACCAAAACCTCTGTGCAATGTAGATTTATTTAAAATTGAACTTAATGATGATTGATGAGTTGAGTAATCTGAACTGCTTAGAGAAAGCAAGATTTCAACTGCAGTATTAAAATAGAGCGAGTTAAACGTGTATTGATAAAGCTCTAAAAAACCTGAAGCGGCAATGGCTGCGGCAGAAGCGTCTTTGGTTTGAACGGATCTGTAGGGTTCGTAAAAATCGTAATAGGGTACAAAATCGTCTGGCAATCTCTCTATAAAGTATTGCGAGGCAGCTTCTGCCGCATCAAGAAACTTTTTGTCTTCTGTAAAGCGATAGATCATTGTAAAACCGTAAATAGCCCAGGCCTGGCCCCGTGTCCAGACGGAGGTAGGCCCGGCGCCCTGAGTTGTAAATTTGCGATATACATTGCCATTATTGTCAAAATCTACAACATGATAGGTACTGCCATCTTCACGCATGTGATGCTCAAGTGAAGTTTCTGCATGTGTTTTTGCAATGTTATATAACGAACGGTTCCCGCTATTTTCAGCTGCCCAAAACAACAGTTCAAGATTCATAAGGTTATCAATAATTACAGGGTAATTTCCGGTCCAATCCCACGATTTAATGGCTCCAATTGTGGGGTCAAATCGGCGGGATAGGGTATTTGCTGCCCTCAGAAGTGTGCGATAATACGTGCGTTTATTTAATGTTTTATAGCCATTCCCGAAGCTGCTGAAGATCCTAAAGCCGGTGTCATGATCGAAATTTGCATTCGTCATCGGTTCGAGATCTTCCGTCCATGTAATAGCCAGATCTTTCCACGATTCATCACCCGTTAAACGGTACATATACCAAAGAGAGCCGGAAAAAAAACCGCTGGTCCATTCATTTCTGCTCAGGTAGTTGATATCCCATTGACCCGACTCGGGATTTGTGTGGCCGGGATGTTTGGAAGGATTGTGATTTATCTCGTCGAGTGTTTGTAGTAGTTTTGATTCAGCGTGATTGAGTGCCTGCTGAATGCTTTGCGATTCGAACTTATGAGTACTTATTTGTTGTGCGGTTGCAAAGTTATAATTGAGCAGCGAGAGTAGAGAAACAGCAATTAAAATACCTGTCAGTAAACATAACGTATCCCCAATACAAAGCTTACTTCTCATGGCTGATCAGCATTGTTAAGAAGTTCAAGAGAAGGGTAGACAAGCGTTATTGCAGAATTTCTGCAGCCTCGGTTAAGCAATTGATTTGCAGCACTTTCGTAATACAGGGAGCTGAATGCTAAAGCTGCCGGCCTCATTAATTCATAGTATCTGCAATCGTCAAAACCCGGTTCCGTAACAAACGTACCCGGTAGCTGGTTGCCCGTGATGTAATCTGCAATCATATCAAGTGCCGGCTTAAGCCCCCCTATATCCTCTTTATCCAGTAATTGCCAGTCCCGATCAGCGACTGTTCGATTTCTTCTCAAATGAGTGAGGTTCATGTATCCTCTCAGGTTGAAATAAACGTAATGTTGTGGCCTGCCGCGGGTTACTTCGTTTGGTTGGTTACCGGTAGCATCGAAATGGGTATTTATGCGATCGCTGACAGGAGGAATGTAAAAGCCTGAATTAAGTTTATCTTCCTGCTCAGAAAGCATAAAGTAAATTGCTCTTTGTACATCGAGCCAGGTTGACACATTTGTAGTGCTGTAGGCATCAGCATTGTAGTTCCTGATTACCCATCTCGAAAATTGATAGAACCACTCTTTGAGTTGAATGTGGCTTTGGCCTGACCAACTTGCACTATCATAAATAAGAGACGCCGCATCAATAACCTGAATAAAATCATTTGCATCAATAATTCCCGGGGAACCACCCCCTCCTGTATCAGGTACACCCAGACGAATTTGTGCAAAATTCATATTGGGGTTCATTCTTGTATAAGGCTCAAAAAACCACTTCCTCAGAATATCTGCAGCTTTTTCAGCATAATCTTCATCACCAGACATATAGTACGCGAGTGCGAGTGTGAAGACTCCTGAGGACATTTCGGCAAGTTTTGGCCGGTCGAATTGCTCAACCAGCGGATTTGTGATACCATCTTTGTAGATGGTATGCGCTCCTGTAGAATCAGGGTGCCAGTATCGCGAAATGCTTACATAATCATTAATTGAACCACCGGGAGGAACTTGCGGCTTTTCAGTTACAAAACGAAAGTTGTGTGATAAAAACCGATTTGCCCCATTAATCAAAAGTTGATACTCTTCCTGAAGTATGGGGTCGGATTCAAGATTCTCCTTAACGATATCAAGATAACTTGTATTGATGATATAAGGGCCTGTGTTTGATGAGCTGAAATCAGGAATATCATCAGATCGTACACACGATGAAGTAAATATAAATCCTGCTAACAGGAGATAGATCAAATAGTTGTTATATGATAGTTTATAAGCCAGTAGTTTTTTGTGTTTTTTACGAAATAACGGTTGAAAAAAAATTAGTGAACAGCATTGAAATATATTAAGCAGTATCAAAAAATCATATTAGTATAGATACTTAAATATAAATGTGCCCCGTACAGATTTTTGATAATTTAACTATCATTTGTGTGAATGCGAAAGTCGTCTCAACCAGATTGAAATCAATATAATTTCTTGGAAAATTTTGTTTCTGTAATTGTACCGGTTAAAAACGCCTCGGATACCATTGATGAGTTTTTAACTGCTTTGAAAAGTCAAAACTGGTCTGGAAATCAGTTTGAAATTATTGTTGTGGATAACGGTTCAGTTGATGATACTATTTCGAGAGTAGAAAAATATCCAGTTAGGCTGTTTTTCGAATCAAATAAAAGCGGCCCATACTCTGCCCGGAATTTGGGCATAAGCTATGCCAAAGGGAACATCATTGCGTTAACTGATGCAAACAAAATTCCTGAACAGAACTGGATTAAAAAAGGAGTGAAAGCTTTAGCAAGTAACAATGCCGGGCTCGCAGCAGGTAAGATTACGTTTGAAATTTCAGAGGAATCCTCTTCATCAGAAGTTTACGATGCTTTAACCTACAACAACAACAAAAAGCTGGTTGAAGAGGAGGGCGCTGCAACAACCGGTAATCTGTTTTTTTACCGCGATGTGTATGATCAAATTGATGGTTTTCCTGAAAATATTCGATCAGGAATGGATATATGGTGGACCAAAAAAGCTGTAAAATGTGGATTTAAACTTGTATACAGTGAAGACGCTGTCGTTGTATGTAAACCAAGATACTTTAAGGAGATATTAAAGAAATCCTACCGCGTGGGTAAATCGCATCCTCACAATCTAAAGGCAGATGGTGTTAGCAGTGTATCGATTTTTATGATGACTCTCCGAACATTTGCACCACCAAAAATTAAACCATTAAAGGAGAGTATTCTTCAAACTGGGTTAGCAGTAAACCTGATGCCGGTTTGGTTTGTTGCGTGGCAGAGTAAGATTTTCATGGCTCTTGGCAGGTTGAATGGCCTTCTGAGAAAGGATGCTATCAAAACCAACAGATGAGGATAATTCGCTGTATCTTAAAAAGTTTATGAAAATTGCATACATCTACTACAACTTTTACCCCGTAACTGGCGGGGCATCGGTTCATGGGTACTACCTTGCGAGAGAGCTGAGTAATCTCGGTTTTGAGCTGTATAAGATTAATGGAGAAGCAGACCCTTACACCAAAAAATTAAAAAACAGGATTATTGGCCTGATTTGGATGTTGCGTAATTGTGATCTCTTCTACATCCGCATGGAT
Source organism: Balneolaceae bacterium (assembly GCA_007693395.1). GTDB lineage: Bacteria > Bacteroidota > Rhodothermia > Balneolales > Balneolaceae > Rhodohalobacter. Next base: position 87,322 of record REDS01000119.1, read on the forward strand.
TATTTTTCAAATTTTAGAAACCTGATCACAAATATTGCTCTGTTGTTTAACAGGAAAGTTGTTGTTGAACTGAATTCACCGTCAGATGAGCTACATCTTTTTGGAAAAACTGAGCAACAGATTAGAAAAGCGGATAAGAGAATGGCTGCCGTTTTGAAAAGAGTAGATGCAGTAATTGTAATGAGCTCAGCTACAAAGAGATACTGCCAAGAGGCTCTGGGCTTAAAAAATGTACACGTTATAGAAAATGGGGGAGAGGTCTTTAATTCTGATGTAACTAAGGTATCAATACCCATTCAAGATACACTTAAAGAGATTCGTAAAAACTCGGACGTAATTGTGATTTGGCCGGGTTCTCTAAACTCCATGCAACATGTTGATATGATCCGGGAGGTGTCTGAGAAAGTGAGCGATCGAATTTCGTTTCTTGTAGTTACCGGGGATGATTCTTGCAGGCTTCAAAAGAAATTTGGCGACAATGTGCATATTATACATGATGCAAGCAGAGCAGATGTAGAGTATATGATAGTTAACTCCGATGCCGGCCTTGCTCTGTATGGAGATTACAGCTGGTGCAGATGGGGTTTCTACAACAGTTCGCTGAAGGTATTTGAATATCTGAATAATGGCCTCGAAACAATTTGCAATAAAGAGGGTTCAGCAGTTCAACAAGCTTATCCAAACTTTCATCACATCAGAAATTCAGATGAAATCGTTACCTTCCTTGAAGAAACACGCACCGGCAGGAATACAGTTTCATTGCCGTACAGAACATGGAAAGATGTGGCTTTAGAGACGTCTAAAATTTTGAAAGAAGTAATTCGATAACCGTTTGACCAACCAAACACTTCATAAACTTAGAGTATTGGTTTTTATACTCCCTTTCTTCTTGTATGAAGAGGGGTTGCTTGCCATAATGATGACACTTGCTGCTATCATTATCATCTATTCCGAAAAGATGATGAGATATTTCGTGCAGCTCGACTGGAAAGAGTATCTGTTTTTTCTCTACATGTTCCACATGCTGTTCGGAGAGAGGCAGTTTGCATATATCGGTATCGAGCCTCTGTTTGTTACGGAATTTGTTCTTGGTGTATTGATTTTTGCCTATGCACGGGATCTGCTTCAGGTTAGACGAGTGCTGTTTATTTATTACCTTATTGTTTTAATTGGTCTTGGTTTTAGTTTCATCTACTTTTTCCAGTTTAAACTGGATGCTGTACGTGATTCGTTTATGCTGCTATATGCCTTCTGGGTGCCCGTGGTTTATCACGTTTTTCGAGGCAAAAATCATTACGACCTATTTTTTGCACTTCTTAAGATTTTCATCATGCTGAAAGCAATTGCTTACTGCTACGAAGCTGTGATGATTCTTCTTGGCAACAGAGCGATTACATTTGAAGGCTTTCGTTTTGGTGTGGGATACATCATGCCGTCCATGATTGTGTTATCGATCTTTTTGCCATTCAGGCATATAGACTGGAAGTATAAATTGGTTGCCCTGCTAATGGTTCCGGCTGTATTTACTGTGTTTCACCGATCCATATTCCTGGGGATTATACTTGGTGTACTGGTGATATTTATCATTGGAGGGCAAACATCACGTAAAAATATCGTTTTGTACGGAGCATCAAGCCTGACGGTTCTCATTGGTTTCCTGATCTACTACAACACAGTGGTAGAGGTAGACATTTTCAGGATTCTTGAGGTAAAATCGTCTCTTGATGAGGGGAACATCAACTATCGTGTACTCTCTTGGCAGCATGTGCTCGATAAGTTCTATGAACATTTTTTGATTGGTTACGGAGTTGGGCGACCGGTAATGTTTGCATATCAAAATGTATTTTACTCAACTGTGGAACTTACCTACTTTGAAATACGGGATCTTGCAGGAAATGCACAGCCGCACAACTCTTACCTTAATATATTAACAAGATTTGGGGTGCTTGTTTTCCCGCTGTTCCTGTTTGCAATTTTTCAGCCTTTGTTCAGAATCAGATATTTTGCTCAAAAGAAAAAAAGCTCGAGCACACACGAGTATTCCAAATATTTGCTATTAATAGGCTTTCTAATGCTTATGTATGTACTTGCATTTTTTAATGTTGTACTTGAAGGGCCACATCACTCATTTCCATTCTGGCTTGTTATTGGAATGTTGTTAAGTTTTGACAGAGCAGGTAACTTGTCTCCAAAAATTCTGCAGATTAAAAAGACGGTGGTAAATTATAGATGAACATCCTCCAGGTGCACAATAAGTATAAAATTTTGGGGGGAGAATGGACCGTATTACAGCAAGAATATGATCTGTTGAAAAACACCCATGCAGTTGAGCAGTTTATTGTAGATAATGCAAAAGAGCTTTCAACAGTAATAGATAAGTTAAAATTAATTTTTAAAACACACTACAACAAAAAGGCAAAAAAGCAGCTGTTTCATAAACTTACAGTCGGGAATTACGACGTAATGCACACACATAACTTTTTCCCGCTTTTGTCGCCTTCCGTGTTTGAGGCAGCCAGAGAAGCAGGTGTGCCATCTATTCTAAGTCTTCATAATTTCAGACTTATTCACCCGAACGGATTGCTGTATCACAATGGAAAAATTGATCACAGAAGCATTGGGGGCAGTGCGTATAACTGTGTTTGGGATGGTGTTTACCGAAATTCGAAAGTTCAAACTGCGGTAGCCGCTCATATGATAGAGTATCACAGGAAACAAAATACATGGCAAACGTTTCCTTCAGCGTTTATAGCACTTTCAGAATTTTCCAAACAGATGTTTGTTGATGGAGGCCTTCCGGAAGAACGTATTTTTATAAAACCCAATTTTATTGAAGACCCTCTGAACAATGGCAGCGGGCTTGCTATTCAAGAGAAAAAGGAAAATATGTTTCTTTTTGTAGGTAGAATCAGCACAGAAAAGGGCATTCAGGATTTGATTGAGTGCTGGGTTCAGTATAAAATAAAGGCGAAGCTTGTTGTAGCAGGTGATGGCCCTCTCCGGGAGAAACTGGAAAAAAAATCAAAGGCAAACCCATCTATTCAATGGCTTGGGCAAATTTCTAGGGAGGAGATTCTGCAAAAACTTGCAGTTGCCAAGGCTATGTTGTTCCCAACAAGGTGTTACGAAGGCCAGCCATTGATTATCCTTGAGGCGTTATCCGTAGGTTGCCCTGTAATTACATCTAAGATAGGAAATCCACAAAATATGATTGATGATGGTGTAAATGGGCTCCATTTTAAAACCGGTGATATCCAGGATTTGTACGATAAGATTTCTGCTATATATTACAAAACAGAGAAGAGAAAAGAGATGAGTATAAACGCCAGGGAGAGTTATCTCAACAGATACACACCGGAAAAAAATTCTGAGATGTTGATGAATATCTACAAAGAAGCTGCAAAACTGGAAAAAAAACTCACAGCCTGAATTTAAACATGCCTCAAAAGGTAAACATACTTGATGTGGCGGTTAGCAGATATAATCTGCAGGAAACGATGGAGGAGTTTTCTAATGCTATTAAAAAAAAGGAAAAACTGCGTGTATCTGTAACCCCCGTAAACTGCATTTTATGGGCAAGAAAAAATGAATCTTTAAAAAAAATCTACAACAGCGCAGATATTGTTACAGCAGACGGAGTACCTGTAGTTTGGGCATCAAAATTTTTGGGTGATCCAATAAAAGGAAGGGTGACCGGACTTGATCTGCTGCCTAGGTTTTCTGCAATAGCTGCCAAAGAGGGCTTCTCTTTCTTTTTTTTGGGTGCCGCAGAAGGTGTAGCGGAGCAACTTTCCAAAAAGCTTGCTGGAATGTATCCGGGTTTGAAAGTTTCAGGAAAATATTCACCTCCCTATGCTGAAACATTTTCTGATGAAGAGAATGAGAAAATGATTGAGCTTATAAATCAATCAAAAGCTGATGTACTATGGGTAAGTTTAACGGCACCCAAACAAGATTTTTGGATTGCAGAACATTTTGATCGGCTTGATGTATCGATTGCTGTTGGAGTTGGGGCTGCATTTGATGTTGTTTGTGGAAACATCAAACGCTCGCCGGAGTGGATGCAGATGGCTGGATTGGAGTGGCTGTATCGATTCTTTCAGGAACCGGGACGACTTTTTAAGCGATATTTTGTTGAAGCCCCGATTTTTATCCCGCTAATTATAAAACAGAAGTTGTATAAAAAAAGATCAACATGAACGTAAAGAAAACGGATAAAATCTACATTGCCGGCCACAAAGGTATGGTTGGGTCAGCCATTTATCGGCTGCTAAAGCATCGGGGATACAATAATCTGCTGGTGAGAACACGAAACGAGCTCGATCTGCGAAATCAGGGGGAAGTAGTTCATTTCATGTCATCAGAAAAACCAAAAGCTGTGATTATTGCTGCGGCAAAAGTTGGCGGAATTCTTGCAAACAATCAGTATCCGTACCAGTTTTTACGAGATAATCTCATTATTCAGGATAATCTTATAAACAGCGCTTTCGAAAATGGAGTTAAAAAGCTCATTTTTCTGGGGAGTTCATGCATTTATCCAAAATTTGCACAACAACCAATGAGTGAAGATTCTCTTCTTACAGGCGAACTGGAACCTACAAACCAGTGGTACGCAATTGCTAAAATTGCAGGTGTTAAACAGTGCGAAGCTATTAAAAAACAATTTGGACGTGATTACGTATCATTAATGCCAACAAATCTTTATGGCCCGGGCGATAACTTTGACCTGGAAACATCACACGTGCTGCCCGCAATGATTCGAAAATTTCATGATGCAAAAGAAGACAACCATGCTCCTGTAAGGTTGTGGGGTTCCGGCTCTCCGAAGCGAGAGTTTCTTTATGTTGATGATGTTGCGGACGCAGTTGAATTTGCTTTGACGAGAGAGTTATCGAGTAATTTGTACAATGTTGGCTCTGGAATAGATCTTTTCATTAAAGAACTGGCGGAAAAAATCCGGGAGATGGTAGGCCATAAAGGGGAAGTACTATGGGATGCAGATAAACCGGATGGTACGCCAAGAAAGTTAATGGATGTATCAAAATTAAAGGCAGAGGGATGGGAATATTCTGTGAAACTTGAGGATGGTATAGAACAAACATATAATTGGTTCAGGTCAAATTTAGATAACATTAGGGAAGTTAAATTTGATTAGGCAGATGAAATTGATGAAATGATCAACTGTTTAAATAATATAAACCAAAAATAATCAATAGTATATTGCGTTTACGTAGGTGCTATTCTGCCCACAAGATATTCATCTTGCTTACAATTCTGATTCCACAATTTAGTTCTAATTTTTTTTACATAAAGTTCATATTTGGGGACAAATATGCTTAAATTTGCTCGATATAATAAATCCGGATAGCGGCTGTTCAAAATACTTGAGTAGGTTTTAGTGTTTAATGTTTCAGCAGGGCGCCAAATTATTTTGTAATGGATCTATATGTAAATGATGTTCAGACAGTTCGGGAAAGGCTTGAGCAAGAGTCTGAAATAGCTGCTGAAAACCCCAAAGAAAGCGGTTATAAAATTTCGAGGTATAAAAACCTGAAAGTACGTCAGTACAAAGGTAAGAGAGCTTTTGATTTAGTAATTGGTTCCATCGCTTTAATTTTTTGTTTAATCCTTTTCCCATTCATAGCACTGGGCATAAAACTTTCTTCCAAAGGCCCAATATTTTTTAAACAGAAAAGAACAGGACAGAATGGTATCGTTTTCGTCTGTTATAAGTTTCGTACAATGCGAAATAATTCAGTGAAGCCGGTTAATGGCAAGCCCGATATCACCGTAGAAGGGGACGACAGAATTTTCCCATTCGGCAAACTCCTCCGGCTTCTTAACCTGGATGAATTGCCGCAGATCATCAATGTGTTAAAAGGCGACATGAGCCTTGTAGGCCCCCGCCCATACCCTATTGAAGAGTGCGCTTATTGGAACTCAACTTTCGATGACTTTTTCTATCGTTATGCTGTTAAGCCCGGCATTACTGGTTTTTCTCAGGTGAAGGGATTCAGGGGCGGAACGTACGATGTTCAACACATGAGAAAAAGAACCGACTACGATCTTATCTATGTGCAAAAAAATACCTTTCTGATGGATTTATACATCATCATGAAAACAGTAACCAAGATGATAAATCTTGATACCAACGCTCATTAATAAGTATTTAACTTAAGTAAATAGTATTCCTACCCTATGAGAAGAATTATACCACTTTTTATCACAGTATTAATTTTTACTGTTTTTATTCCTCAAACTATTCATGCTCAGTTTGGGGGTTTTGGAATCGGTAACATACAAAACGTTCAGGTCGACAATTTATCTGACCAAGAGCTCCTCAATTTTTACAGACAAATGCAGGCCCAGGGGTTCACCATTCAGGAAGTGGGTAATATTGCACGTGCACGTGGTATGCCTGCTTCTGAAGTATCGCGATTAACATCCCGTCTTAATCAGATCGCTACAGGCAGAGACCAAACTGATTCGAGAGATACACGATCCCTAAGTAGATCGGTAGATGATACGATGCTTCAGTTCGATGCAGATTTAAGACCACTTGAAGAAGAATTACTGATCAGTGAGTTGCGCAGGCTTGTTCAGGAAAGGGATGAAGAAGACTTAATACGCCAGCTTGATCTAATTCTCGAAGAAGGCTTCCCGGTTTTTGGAGCAAACTTATTTTCAGGTTCATCGCTATCTTTCGAGCCCTCAATGAATATTCCAACACCCGTTGATTATATATTTGGCACTGATGATGAAATTCGAATAGATATCTGGGGTGCTGCAGAAGCAAACTACAGGCTAACAGTAGATCCTGACGGAAACATAAGAATTCCAAATATTGGCCCTGTTCGAATTGGCGGGTTAAGCTTTGACGAGGCAAGAAGCAGAATTTTACGAAATCTTCAGAGAATTTATTCCGGTATAAACCTTTCAGAGCCCGAGCGTGGAAATACATATGCTGATATTTCTCTCGGCAATGTCAGAAGTATCAATGTTAGCATGATTGGTGAAGTTCGTCAGCCAGGTTCTTACACCGTCTCTTCTCTTGCAAGTGTATTTAACATGCTATACGCTGCCGGTGGGCCAAACAGGAGCGGTACATGGAGAAGTATTCAGGTAATCAGAGGTGATAGTGTTGTTACTGAATTCGACTTGTATGACCTTATAGTTCACGCAAATCAGCGGGACAATATTCGCCTCAAAGATCAGGATATTATTCGTATTCCACCTTACATGAACAGGGTTCGGTTAAACGGTGAAGTAAAACGTCCCGGTATCTATGAAATGAAAGACGGTGAAACTCTTCGTGATCTTGTAGAGTTTTCCGGTGGTTTTTCTGAGGAAGCATACACAGACAGAATTGTGCTTCATAGAAAAACCAACATTCAGCGCAGTATTTCTGATGTTGTCTGGCCCGATGGTGGAGAAATTGAACTTCGTAATGGTGATTCTATTGAAATTAAACCAATTATAGACCGCTACGAAAACAGGGTGCGAATAGAAGGTGCAGTTTACCGGGAGGGAGATTTTGAATTGACCGAAGGGATGACTCTCACAGATTTACTCGATAAGGCCGAGGGAGTAAAACCCGAAGCGTATCAGGAAAGAGGTATTATTTTCAGAAGCCAGGATAACCTGATGCTTGAAAGTATTGCGTTTTCAGTGAGAGATATTGTAGAGGGGAATGCTGAAGATATCGTGTTAAAGCGAGACGATCTTGTTAGAATTTCCTCACTTTTTGATCTTCAGGAAACATTTACTATTTCCGTATCTGGTTCTGTAAATAATGCAGGGAGATTTGAATATTTAAATGGGATGACACTTGAAGATGCAATTTTCCTCGCTAAAGGCCTGCGGGATGAAGCAGCAGCCTATCGTGTTGAAGTAGCACGAAGAGTGATTGATGAAGATACCCGAACAAAAGTAAATCAAATAGCTGAAGTATTTCAGTTTGAAATTGAACCGAATTTTAATTTCCGGGACAGAGACAGTGAATTTCAGCTTCAGCCATTTGACAGAGTTTTTGTAAGAACCAAGCCAAATTACCAGCGGCAATTAACCGTACGCATTGAGGGTGAAGTACAGTTCCCTGGAGAATATGTACTTGAAAGACGCGACGCACGATTAACTGACTTAATTGAGCAAGCCGGTGGACTTTCACAATATGCATTCCCTCAGGGAGCTTCAATGTTGCGAGTGCTTGAAATAACCAGTGAAGAGGTAGAAAGGCAAGAGTTTAGAGACAGGTCAGATGTACTTGCTGCACTCAATCTTGAAAATGTAGATTTAGACAGGTTCGAAACAATCAATGATACAACATTTACACCTGTAGGTATTCGCCTGCGCGAAGCTCTAAGTAATCCAAGAGGCTTGAACGATCTTCGTCTTCAGCCGGGTGATGTGATTACAATTCCAAGGGAATTTCAAACTGTACGTGTGGAAGGTGGGGTTCTGTCTCCGGTTACCATGCGCTATGTGCCTGGCCGTGGCTTACAGAGCTACATTAACTCTGCTGGTGGCACAACTGATCGCGGGCAAAAGCACCGTGCATATATTGTATATGCGAATGGAGAGGTAGATCGTGTACGAAGATTCTTACGCATCAGAAATAACCCGTCGGTAGAGCCCGGGGCTACAATTATAGTGCCCGAGAAACCGGCGAGTGAGCAGATGTCACCACAAGAGACTATTGCACTTACTTCAGCTATCTTGAACACCACTATATTACTTTTTACGGTGATCGACAGACTCAACAGAGATTAGATAGTTGAATTCATTTCTTAAGCCGGGTCTCAACATTAAACACGATGCAGAGCCCGGCTTTTTTATTGTATATTTCATTTAGTTACAACCATTAAGAATCAGTAATTATGGCAAACAAAAAAGTTGCACTCATTACCGGAATAACTGGCCAGGATGGATCTTACCTCGCAGAACTACTTCTTGATAAGGGGTATATCGTTCACGGTATTAAACGCAGGGCAAGCCTTTTTAACACAGATAGGATCGACCATCTTTATCAGGATCCTCATGTTGAGGATAAGGTTCTGTTTCTTCACTATGGTGACTTAACTGATTCTATGAATATCACAAAAATTATTCAGGATGTTCAACCCGATGAAATATACAATCTCGCGGCAATGAGCCACGTAAAGGTAAGCTTTGAAACTCCCGAATATACCGCAAATACCGATGGCCTCGGTACGCTGCGAATTCTCGAAGCAGTGCGGCTTTTAGGGTTAACAAAAAAAACAAAAATTTATCAGGCATCCACTTCAGAGTTATACGGATTGGTTCAGGAAGTACCGCAAAGTGAAAAAACACCATTTTATCCCAGGTCTCCCTATGCGGTTGCAAAGATGTACGCTTACTGGATTACAGTAAACTATCGTGAAGCGTATGATATGTACACCTGTAACGGGATACTTTTCAATCACGAATCGCCGAGACGCGGAGAAACATTTGTAACCCGCAAAATTACCCGTGCAGCTGTAAAAATTGCATTGGGACTGCAGGATAAACTTTACATCGGCAATATGGATGCTAAACGTGACTGGGGCCACGCAAAAGACTATGTAGAAGCCATGTGGTTAATGCTTCAACAGGATAAACCCGAAGATTTTGTGATAGCTACCGGAAATACAACGTCTGTTCGCGATTTTATTAAAATGGCATTTGAAGAGGTGGGTATTTCATTATCATTCAAAAATAAAGGAAAAGAAGAGATTGGTGTTATTGAGAAGATCGTTGCAGTTGGTGATATAAATGCAGCACAAAATGTTTCTGTGGGGGACGTACTCATTAAAGTAGATCCGAGATATTTTCGCCCAACGGAGGTAGAACTGCTTATTGGTGACCCATCTAAAGCCAAATCTAAATTGGGATGGGAACCAATATACAACCTGAATATGCTGGTAAATGATATGGTTGCTGCGGATGTTGATCTCTTCAGGCAGCAACAGACACTTATTAAGAACGGCTACACAGTTCTGAAGCAAGCAGAATAATTTTTTTTCGTTTTTAAGTGTAAGGTTTCTGTGATTTTTTGCTCATACTAATAAAAAAGGTATTTACGTATGAAAAAATCACTGATGCTTTCAAACCTTCGCGTAGAAATTCGCAGAAAGCAATCGTCATTCGCGAATGAACGAATGATGCTAAACTGGGTAAAAAGATTCTTCGATGAGATGTCCATTGTTCACTCTTCTCAAATAAGAGACTGGCAAAAAGAGATGTTTTTAGCTGATCTTCGGAAAAAAGAAAATGTTTCTTATGAAGAACTACTCCAGGCAAAATCATCACTTTTCTTTTTGTTTGAAAAAGTGTTGAAGCAATCGGAGTTTTCAAAAATTACTACCGATAGCGAACCCGGATCTTTCAGGATTACTGCTTGATTCTGCCGATTATTTATCTTCTGTCGATAATTGCCAGCGTACATCTCGATATTGAAACGAGTTTTTGATCTTCAGTTTCAATTCGAGTTTCCCAAACCTGGGTTTGTGACCCACGGTGAATTGGTTTTGCAATTCCAAGTACTGAACCACCAATCCTCACCGGTTTGATATGATTGGCATTAATCTCCAGGCCAACCGCCGCTTTTTTTTCGCTTGTGAGATTTAAGTAAGCCCCAACGGAAGCGAGGGTTTCGGCCAGTGCTACAGATGCACCACCATGCAAAATGCCAAAAGGTTGAATCGTATTTTCATTTACGGGCATTCTCGCTCTTAATTCATTACGGCTTATATGCAAAAATTCGAGGCCAAGAGCGTCGCCCATCGTTTTTCTTTTAATAGAAAATAATTCTTCAAACTTCTGTTTTATCTCTTCTTCAATGATCATTGTTATTACTCAATTATATTTTCAGCTTTTCGATACAGTTTTAGGGTTTATTCTGTTTACTTATAGTCTAAGATATCTTATCTGCAGGAAAGTGTTCAAAAAAGTAAACTTTTTTTGAATCTCATTTTTAAAAGTCCCGGCAAAGTGTAAATTGTTAGGGTAACAGTGTTAACCTTTGTTAATCATCCAAAAAACCGCTTTTTTCTATGAGTGAATATAACAAAACGCTGCCGGAAATTATCTTTGAAGGCCTTAAAAAATATGGTGACGGCCTTTTTGCTTCTACCAAAAGAGGGGGGGAATGGCAACCTACAAATGTTGAAACCTTTATCGAGAAAACTAAAAATCTTGCAATGGGTTTATATACGTTAGGCGTTAGGCCTGGCAGCAAAGTGGCAATCCATTCTGAGAACTCTACAGAATGGTTGATGTGCGATCTGGCCACCCTGTCAATTGGAGCTGCAAATGTTCCTATTTACACTACTCAACCCGGCGATCAGATTAAGTATATACTCGAAAATTCTGATTCTGTGGTTCATATTGTATCAAATGATGAGATGTTTGCAGATACAAAACCACTCATTAAATGTGTGAAAAATGTAAAAGCTATTGTATCCATCCAGGGTTCATCACATAAAAAACTAAAGTCGTTTGATGAAGTTATTGAATCAGGTAAGAAACTGAGAGAAGAAAAGCCCGATCTTTTCGATGAACTAAAGAACGCTATTAAACCGGATGATCTTGCCACACTGATTTACACTTCAGGCACTACCGGCTTACCTAAAGGAGTTATGCTTACCCATAGAAATATCGCTTCGAACGTTGTGGCATCCCTCGAAAAATTACCGTTTGATGCGAGTGAATTCCTGGGCCAAAGAGTACTCTCTTATTTGCCGTTATCGCACGTTTTTGAAAGAATGATTGAGTATATGTATATCAGCATGGGGTGCAGAATTTATTACATCGAAGTAGTGGAAGAGATCAGGGATGATTTTGGATATGTTCGCCCGTTCTTTTTTGCTACGGTGCCCCGCTTGCTTGAAAAAATTCATACCGGTGTAAAAGTAAAAGGGCAGGAGTTATCGGGAGCTCAGAAGAATATTTACTATTGGGCAATATATCGTACAGAAAATTATGATCCGGAAAATCCACCATCGAAACTTAATGTAAACCACCGACTGGCGAACAGGCTTGTTTACAGTAAAATACGAGAGCTTTTTGGTGGGAATCTTCGGGGAATGGTCAGCGGAGGTGCAGCACTATCGCCAGATATTTTTAAATTTATGAATGCAATTGGCTTTATTTGTGTGCAGGGGTACGGCCTGACGGAAACATCCCCGGTAATTACAGTGCAGGCACCCGGTGCCATGAGAATTGGCAGCTCAGGAAAAACTATTCGTGATGTAGAGGTGAAAATTGCCGAAGATGGTGAGATTCTTTCCAGAGGGCCGCATATCATGAAAGGTTATTATAAAGATGAGGAGCAGACTAAAGAAGTAATGACCGATGATGGCTGGTTCAAAACCGGCGATATCGGTAAGATTGATGATGACGGTTTTCTCTACATTACCGACAGGAAAAAGTCGATGTTTAAGCTATCCACTGGAAAATATGTAGCACCTCAGAATGTGGAAAATCATATTTCAGGATCAGGTTTTATTGAGCAGGCTGTAGTGATCGGATATCAGCGAAAATTCTGTTCTGCACTCATTGTGCCGGCATACGACAATGTACTGAAACGCCTGAAGCGTGATGGGTATGAGCCATCAAAACCTTTTGCGAAAGATGAAAAGATACGGGAACTCATTCAGGGTGAAGTTGATAAAGCCAATAAAAATGTATCTCCATGGGAAACAGTAAAGAAATTCGTACTGCTCGAAGAGCCATTAACAATCGACAGTGGCGAACTTACACCAACCATGAAAGTGAAGCGACCTGTTGTTCTCGAGAAATACAAGGAGGAGATTGAATCGATGTATGGGGATGAGTAGTCGTGAGTCTTGAGTCCTGAGTATTTAGAAAGGCCTGGGACATCGGATAAGATTCACGCATATAATAAGAATAAGCTCCGGAATTAAATTCTAAGAAAATCTCATGACACAAGACTCACGACTCAAGACTAAAAAAATCCAAAACGTCATCATCCTCGGCTCAGGTGTCATGGGCAGCCAGATTGCCGCGCACTGTGTGAATGCCGGATTGAAGGTGAAGCTGCTGGACCTGAAATCGGACGATCCCAAACGGCCGAACAAGACGGCGGAAGAGAATATTCAGAAACTGACCAAAATGAACCCGGCGCCTCTGGGCGACCCGGAGTGGACGGAGAGGATTTCGCCGGGTAATTTTGAGGATCACCTGGAGTGGGTGAAAGATGCAGACTGGGTCTGCGAGGTGATTGTGGAGCGGATGGATATCAAAAAGGAGATGATGGCGAAACTGGAGAAGGTGCGCAGGCCGGGCACCATTGTGAGCTCCAACACCTCCGGGCTGCCGATTTCCGATATCAGCGAAGATGTCTCTGATGAGTTCAAAGCTCATTTCCTCGGCACGCACTTCTTCAATCCGCCGCGCTATATGAAGCTGCTGGAGATCATACCGACCGAAACCACGGATGATGCGGTGACGCAGTACATGACCGGCTTCTGCGAAAAAATCCTCGGTAAAGGCGTGGTGATCTGCAAGGATACACCCAACTTCATCGCCAACCGGATCGGCGTCTTTTCGATGGCGTCGATGATGCCGTGGTTTTTTGACGGGAAGTTCCGCGCAGAGGAGATCGACTTTCTGACCGGCACCCTCACCGGCTACTCCAAGGCGGCAACGTTCCGAACCGCTGATATGGCCGGGCTTGATGTGCTGAACCACGTGGCCGAAAACCTCTATCCCGCGGTGCCGGATGATGAGCGCAGGGAAGCGTTCAAACTTCCTGAGGGATTTAAGGAAATGGTAGAGAAGGGTGCCCATGGAAATAAGAAAGGGCACGGGTTTTATAAAAAAGTGAAGGGCAACAAGGGAAATGAATACCACGTGGTGGATCCCGAAACGCTGGAGTATGAAAAGCAGCAGGATGTTTCGTTTGATTCGGCCGATAAAGCCAAAAAGGAGTACAAAACCTCAGGTGAGCGGCTGAAATTTATGGTGAACCGGGATGACAAGGCCGGGAAATTTTTGTGGGAGATACACTGCGATCTGCTGCTCTACTCCGCCAACCGCATTCCGGAGATCACAGATTCGGTTGAGTCGATCGACCGCGCGATGCAGTGGGGCTTCAACTGGGAGCTCGGGCCGTTTCAACGGTGGGACGCTATCGGGGTAGAGGAGTCGGTAAAACGAATGGAAGAGGAGGAACGAACGGTTCCCGAATCTGTGAAGAAAATGCTTGACAGCGGTCGCAAATCCTTTTACAAGGATGACGGCACCGTGTACAATCTGGCCACCGGCAAGGCGGAAGATCTTACCTCGCCGGCAAAAGGGGCGATTACCGTATCCTCGCTCAAACGAAATGGCAAGGAGGTGTGGGGCAACAAGAGTGCCGGCCTGTACGATATGGGCGATGGTGTGGCATTGTTCGAGTTCCGCACCAAAAACCAGACGCTCGGTTTTGAGCTGGTGAAGTCGGTGGATGAAGCCGCTGAAATTGTGAAGGAGCAGTTCGACGCGATGGTGATCGGCCACGACCATGAGAATTTCAGCTATGGCGCCAACCTGGGCGAGGCCGGGGAAGCCCTGAAAAGCGGTGATTTTGGAAAGATCAACGATGCTGTGAACAATTTCCAGCGTGTGGCTGTCGGACTGCGATACCGGCCGTTTCCGGTGATCGGTGCTGTATCGGGCCGCTGCTTCGGCGGCGGGGTGGAGTTTATGATGCACTGCGACAAGGTGGTGGCGCATCACGAGCTCTACTGTGGACTGGTGGAGCTGGGTGTTGGGCTTATTCCCGCCGGGGGTGGCACAAAAGAGCTGCTGCTCCGCGCCATGGAGAAGGTGAAGGAGGAAGAGGATGCCGATCCGCTGCCCTACCTGAAGGACGCTTTTAAAACCATCGGCATGGCAAAAGTCTCCGATGGCGCACCGAAGGCGAAAAAGCTGGGCTACTTACGCGATACCGACATGATTGTGATGCACCGCGACCTGCTCCTTGCCACAGCCAAACAGCAGGCCAGGGCGATGGCCGACGCGGGCTATCGTCCACCGGCAGAGCCGAAGATCAAACTGACGGGCCAGACCGGCAAAAGCGTACTCGATGTCACCGTCTACATCATGACTGAAGCGAAATGGGCCTCACCGTACGACAAGGTCCTCGCCGGAAAAGTGGCCGAAATCATGACCGGCGGTGATCTCAGCGAAGCCCAGGAAGTGCCCGAATCGTACGTGCTGAAACTGGAGCGCGAAGCGATCCTGGAGTGCTTCAAGGATGAGCGAACGCATAAGAGGATGGAGCATATGTTGAAGACGGGGAAACCTCTTAGAAATTAGTCTTGAGTCGTGAGTCTTGAGATTTTGAACTCATTTTTAGATTTATATCAATATCCACAAATACAAAATGGACTTACTTTCACACTTCAATCTACTCAACATCTTCAAGACTAATAAAAAAGTGTAAGGAAATTTTGATACCGGGTTCATATAGTTAAGTCAATATGAACTTAATCTGGTGAATTATGGATAATTTTAGAAATTTGATTGTATGGAAACGTGCTGTTGAATTGGCAACAAGTGTTTATCGTAAAACCGTAAACTTTCCCAAATATGAACTTTATGGATTAACCTCACAAATAAGGAGATCAGCAGTTTCAATCAGCTCAAATATTGCTGAAGGCGCGGGTCGAAGGTCAAAGAAAGAGTTCGCCAACTTCCTTGGAATCTCTTATGGATCTGCCTGTGAATTGGAAACACAGTTACTGATCGCAAGAAATCTGGAATACTTAGCTCAAACTGATTTTGATTCTCTTTTCCAAGAATTAAACGAAATTCAAAAAATGCTCTACGCCCTGGAAAAGAAACAACGCAACTAAATCCAATTCCCTCTCATGACTCAAGACTCAAGACTCACGACTAAACAAAACGAAATCTTCATCGTAGCCGCAAAACGAACCGCCTGCGGAAAGGCCAACAAAGGCTCCCTACGTTTCACTCGTCCCGATTCGCTGATGGGTGAAATCATCAAAGACCTTTTAAAGCACGCTCCTGCTGTTAAACCCGAAATGGTGGATGACGTCATCGTCGGCTGTGCCTTTCCCGAAGGGTCTCAGGGGATGAATGTTGCGCGGCAGGCGGTATTTCTGGGTGGGTTGCCCGATTCGGTTCCCGGAATGACGATCAACCGGTTCTGTTCGTCGGGTTTGCAGACGATCGCCATGGCTGCGGAACGGATAATGGCGAGTGGTGCGGAGATCATGATTGCCGGTGGGGTTGAGAGTATGAGTCAGGTGCCGATGGGAGGGGTGTCATTTCAGCCGAATCCCGATCTGGCTGATCAGCGTCCGGAGGTCTATATCAACATGGGGCTGACGGCAGAGAATGTGGCGGACAAATATGGTGTGAGCCGGGAAGATCAGGATCAGTTTGCATTCAATAGCCATCAAAAGGCGATTAAAGCGTGGGAAGAGGGGTACTTTGATGAGCAGATCACACCGGTTGAGGTGGTTCACAAGTATGTAACCGCTGACGGCGAAGTGGAAGAGAATAAATTTTCCTTTGTAAAGGATGAAGGTCCTCGCAAGGATACCAATATGGAAGCACTCGGCGGACTGCGCGCCGTGTTCAAAACAGGCGGTACCGTCACAGCCGGAAACTCCTCACAAATGAATGATGCTGCTGCAGGCGTACTGGTGATGAGCCGCAAAAAAGCGGATGAGTTGGGCCTGAAGCCGATCGCTCGGTATCACGGATTTGCCGTGGCGGGTGTGGCACCGGAGATTATGGGAATCGGCCCGG
>REDS01000190.1 GCA_007693395.1 Balneolaceae bacterium
AATAGCAACCTCACGGAAGATACCACAACTTTTGAGAATATTTAACACTTAACGAACGCTGTTTTGTGTAAGTGTGTGGTACTTGTCCCACCATAGCGCAAGGGGGCTTACTAAGAATACAATCAGCACGGAACAGGCATGTACTACGGTTGCGTATGTGAGTGCTGTAGTAAGCGGCACGCTATAAAGCAGCCATAATGCCTGCTGCACAAGCAAGTGATACGAACCAATTGCAGCCGGAGTGGGTATGCTCACCCCAACGGATGACACAACTGTAATTACAACAGCCTCCTGCAAACCAAGTGCGAATTGATCCTGCATGTTCATCATATAAAACGGCAGGAAAGTCATTAAAATGTATCCTATCCATATACCTGCGGTTAATGCCAGGAACAGCGGCCAGTTTTTCACTTTATTCAATGAAACCATACCTTCGCCAAAAGATTTAGCAGAAGAGAGTACCTTTCGTATCACACTGTTTTTAAATAGTTCCTTTTCATTTACCCAGAGTATAAATCTGTAGAAAAGCCAAATTGCAGCAACAAGCATCAGAAACACCCCCGGCAGTGCCAGAAAGTAAAACCCGCTCCAGCTTTCAAAACCGAACAACTGCTGTACAACTAAAGTATCGCCAAGCAGAAGTGCTACAGTTATAAAAATGAGCAGAAAGAGAACCAAAATATCAAAAAGGCGTTCGGCAACAATGGTGCCCACAAGGTTGCCTGCACTCACATCCCCTTTTTTCGCCACGTAAACAGGACGTGAAACTTCACCAAGACGCGGCACAAGATTGTTTACAAAGTAGCCCAGCATCACCCCTGCAAAGAGTGTACTTCGTGAAATATGTTTATTGTCATCAGGCAACAAGTGGCGCCAGCGTTCGGCACGCAACAGATGACTTATTACGGTTGTGATTATAAAAAAGGGCAGCCAATAGAGTGAAACCGACTTCATCTGCTCCCATAGGTCGCCGAAATCAATATTTCTGAATGCCAGCCATAACAGTATAGCGGCAATAAGAACAGAAACGGCAATGTTGAGGTATTTAACTCTCATCAGGAATCATGGCGCAGGTCTATCAATTCGGCTCCTTGTGGCGGTTCAAATCTGAATAAATCATCAGAATGCATGATAAACCTTCCGTTGCGAAAATAGGTAATAAGTTCGTTATCAACCTGGTCAATTGCCTCAATTCTGAGGGGGATACCTGAAGAACTGAGTATGATTGTTACATTTGCAAACATTGCAAAGGGATCGTCTGTGGAGAGGTGAACTCTTGTGCGCCCATCAGAAGCAGCTTCTTCCCTCACCATGTAAGAGTCATCAACACCCTGGAGCATTCGGGAAGGAGCAAAATCATCCTCTTCTTCCACATACTCACTGATGATAACCCTTCCTTTTGTGCCATCATAAACACGGGAAATTTCACCATCAACCACCATAATACTGTTGCTGCTCTCAATTTTGTAGCGATCTTTGCCTACCCAGATCGTGCCCTCAGTTATTTGCTGCTCGCCCGTAAAAGTATCATTAAACTCGTGAATGAACGTTGCATAGAATACCTCGTTCTGTTCAAACCGTTCTCTGAGATCATCAAATGTTGGGGATGTTTGCTCTGAGCCGGTTCCCGCCACAATCAGCATGGGCAGTAGTAAACTAAATACCAAGTTTCGCAAATATTTCATCAAGCTCTTCCTCTTCGGTTACTTTAACATCACGTGCGGTGCTTCCCTGAAACGGCCCTACAACCTCAGCATTGTATAGTTGATCAATTATCCGGCCTGCCCGGTTATATCCAATTTTTAGCTTTCGCTGCAATAGTGATACAGATCCCTGCTGGTGCAGTACCACAATTTTTGCGGCCTCTTTAAACAGGTCATCAATATCATCGAGCGGATCAGGTATTCCTGCATCTTCTTTTTCAACAACCGGGAGCGGAAAAGGTTTCTTGTAGCCACGCTGGTTACCAATGAAAGAAGTAATACGCTCCACCTCATCTGTAGCCACATAGGCATTTTGTATTCTGGTCATACCCGCGCCGTTAGAAAAGAGCATATCTCCCTGCCCTACAAGCTGGTCGGCACCCCCAACATCAAGAATGGTTCTTGAATCTACCTTGGATGCCACCTGATAAGCCATTCGCGCCGGGAAATTGGCTTTAATGGTGCCGGTGATTACGTTAACACTCGGGCGCTGTGTTGCAACTACCAGGTGAATACCAATAGCACGGGCAAGCTGTGCAATTCTCGCTATTGGCTCTTCAATCTGTTTGCCTGCAGTCATCATAAGATCGGCAAGTTCATCAATTACTACCACAATATACGGCAAGTGCCTGTGGCCAAGTTCTTCATCCAGTTCGCCATTGTCGAATTTTTCATTGTACGATTTCAGGTCGCGAACCATCGCCATTTTCAGAAGATCGTAGCGTTCGTCCATCTCCATGGTTACGCTTTGAAGGGTTTCGAGCGCTGCACTTGTATCGGTAACTATCGGTTCTTCTGATCCCGGCAGAACCGCCAAAAAGTGGTTTTGAATATTTCTGTAGAGTGAAAGCTCAATCTTCTTAGGATCTATGAGTACAAACTTCAGATCATCAGGGTGGCATTTGTAGAGCAGGCAGGTAATCACCGTATTAATACCAACAGATTTACCCGACCCGGTTGCTCCTGCGATGAGCAGATGAGGCATTCGGGTAAGATCAATCATAAACACTTCATTCTCGATTGTTTTCCCGAGTGCTACAGGCAGTTCGAAGTTCGTATCTACAAATTTCTTAGTATTAACTACCGATTTTATGTAAACCGTTTCCCGCGTTTTGTTAGGAACTTCAATCCCCACGGCCGACCGCCCCGGAATTGGAGCAATTATCCTGAGGCCATGAGCCGCGGTAGCCATTTTCAAATCGTTGGCATAGCTCTCAATCTTGCTGATTTTAACATCGGGTGCAGGTTCAATTTCATATAGGGTAACAGTAGGCCCAACAATGGCGTTGATGCTTAAAATTTCAATTTTATGCCGTTTCAGTTTCTCGAGAATAATCTTTTTGTTGATTTTGATCTCTTCAAGATCCACCTCATTGCCTTCGTTTGGCGGTGCATCTAACAGGTCAATTCCCGGGAATTTATATTTTATTACAGGTATTTCTCTGGCCTTCTCTTTGTTTTGCCTGTCTAGCTCTTTATGATCTGCTTCTTCATCGCCCTTGCCTACAAAAACAGATATTTCAACATCACCATCACCGGACTCTTTTACCCGATTTTTTTCAAGAACTGCACGGGGTGGCAGGTTTTCCAACTCGGCAGCCTCTTTTTGGCGCTTAAGTTCTCTTACTCTGTCTTCTTCCTCCGATCGGCTTACTATATCGTCAATAGTCTGAATTTTTTCTGCCTCTTTCTGTGCCTCATAATTCTCCTTTGCAGCGGCATCAGCTGCCTGTCTTTTCAGTATTGCCTCATTCCCGGCTTTTTGCTTCTCAGCTTTTTCTTTTCGGAACTTCAAACCTCTGAACCAGCTCGAAAACCGATCGATACTTTTTTGAAGGTCGCGGTCAATCAAAAGAAGGGCAGACACAAGCAGAAGTACAAAGAGAATGAAAATAGAGCCCTTACCGGTAAAAAACTGTAATCTGTCGGCAAAGTAGAGCCCGGAGTGTCCGCTAACCGCAATAGAGTATGCTTCGTATTCGATGTAAAACCATCCAAAAATGGTTGAAAAAAGTACGATGATCCAAAGCGTGTATGCTGCCGGCCAGCTCAGGTCATTCAGGTCGTATCGGCGAAAAATATACCATCCCAATGAAAAGAGAAGTATGGGAATAAGCAGTGAGGAATACCCAAAAAGGGTTCTCACGAATAGCTGTGAGATGTAAGCCCCGGTTATACCAAGCCAGTTTTGCACCCTCAGGGCAGGCCCCTGATCCGGCTGAACAAGTGTTTCGTAGGAAAGAGTTTTTACAATGGAGTAATCATTTTCATTGTAAGAAGCGATACTGAGCAGCAACAGAACAGAGATTGCCATAATCAGTATCCCCGTAATTTCCATTTTACGGGAATAAGTTAAACCACTAAATAAGGTATTTGAGCTTTTACGCTTTGCCATTTATGAAAGGGTTATCATCCCTTCTTTGTATCGGGGTAATGCATCAATAATATCAACCTGGCAGCAATAATCAATATCTTCAGTGCCAATCAATTCTTTGAGGCGGGCTGCATGATTGGATTGATGGATAACAGAAGCAATATCATCACCATATTTCTCAAAAAGTCCGTAAGCTACTTTTGCACCATCTCTCGAATCTTCCGGCAGTTCGCCTTCACCAAGAAGATGGATAATATTTCCCGCCAAGAGCACATCTTCAAACGCCAGCCTGCCCTTCCAGCCGGCACATAGAAGAACAATATCTTTCTTCTGGGCTTTTAGAGCATCAACTATCACGCTTACATTCAGAAAGGCGGCAATATAGATATTCTGAGAGCCGGCAGCTTTCTTAACTGCTTTTGTTCCATTTGTTGTATTAAATATCAACGTTTTACCGCCCACAGTTTCTTTCGAAAATTCTATTGGCGAGTTTCCAAGATCGTATCCTTCAATTTTAATACCATCTTTTTCACCACATAGCAGATAGTTTTCTGAGTCTACATTTTGTGCAATTTTGCTCGCCTCGCCCATATCGGCTACCGGGATAATTGCTTTTGCTCCATTATGTAAAGCTGTAACAATTGAAGACGATGCCCTTAGCACATCAATCATCACCACAGTTTTGTAGCGCAGCTCCTCTTCCTGAAAAGAGTTTAAAGAATAAAATACATCCAGTGTTTTCAAATTTGCCATAGCATTGGTCTTATTTTTTTATAAACGGTGGCCTTACTACAGTAGCTTCCACTCGTTTTTTCCTGATGTTAATCGTAATTTTTGTGTTCTCTTCTGCTTTATCTGCGCGGATATAACCCATACCAATGCCTTTTTCGAGGGTTATGGATTGCGTGCCACTCGTTACAAAACCTAAAGAATTTCCCGCTTCGTCGGTAATCTCGTAGCCTGCTCTGGGTACATTTTTGGGCTCTTCTATAACAAAACCCATTAATTTTCTTTGCAGGCCTGCTTCTTTTTGTTTTACGAGGGCTTCCCTGCCTTTAAATTGGCCTTTCTCTATTTTCGTAAGCCAGCCCATTCGGGCCTCGAGCGGGTTTGTATCTTTGGTGATATCATTTCCATAAAGGGCATATCCCATCTCGAGGCGCAGTGTGTCGCGGGCACCTAAGCCTGCAGGCTGCAATCCCTCCTGTTCGCCGGTTTTCATCAGGCTTGCCCAAATTTTTGCAGGGTCTGCTGTTTTTGTGTTGATATAGAGTTCAAAGCCTTTTTCGCCCGTGTAGCCTGTGGCGGAAATAATCACTTCTGCCTCGCCTGCTACAGTACCGGTTGAAAATGCATAAAATGGTATAATTGAAGCATCAACATCGGTCAACTTTTGTAAAATCTCAACCGAAAGAGGCCCCTGAAGTGCAATAAGTGCATAATCATCCGAACGGTTCTCCAGCGCTGCACCCATGGTATTCTGGCTCTTTATCCACTCAAAATCCTTCTCAATGTTCGATGCATTTACCACAAGCATATATTCGTTTTCATCCAGCATGTAAACCAGAAGGTCATCAACAATACCACCATCTTCGTAGCACATTGCTGTGTATTGCGCTTTTCCGGGCACAAGCTTTGAAGCATCATTAATTGTAACCATCTGAATAAGTTCCAGCGCATGCGGGCCGCTCACAAAAAACTCACCCATATGAGATACATCAAACAGGCCTGCTTGTTCCCTCACGGCAGTATGTTCCTGCTTAATGCCGCTATACTGAACCGGCATTTCGAATCCACCGAAGTCAATCAGTCTGGCATTCAGTTTTTTATGCTCATCGTAAAGAGGGGTTCGCTTTAACATCTCGGGTATAAACTCTGTTCTATATTAATCCACAATTAGTACTCTGCTTTTAAACTCATCAGAAATTCAAAAATCAAAACCTTGAAGAATATTCTCACTGATGAAGTTAAGCAAGAAAGGTAACTATTCTCTTCAACTTAAAACAATGCTAATAAACGTAAATTGGGAATATTACGTTTAGTTTGCCTCATATTCTGATTATCTTTTCAACAAAATTATTGACCATATCATAAGCTATGTCTATCCATAAAGAACAAGTAAAAAGTGCACTATCTCACGTTATTCATCCACACTACGAGCGCGACCTGATTACCCTTGATCTTATTCAGGATCTCATCACGCAGGATAAATATATATCCTTTACACTTGAACTACCTGCAAAGGACGATACCCTTGCCAGTCATCTTAAAAAAGAGTGTACAACTGCGGTTCATAAATTTATTGATAAAGACGCCATTCTTGACATCACTGTTGGCATTAATATTTCAAAAAAGCGTGAGCTTGACGGGGATGAGCCAGCTCCAGCACAACCACAACAACCACAGCAGCAGCCTGTACTAAGCGGTGTGAAAAATGTGATTGCAGTTGCATCGGGCAAGGGCGGTGTTGGCAAATCTACTGTAGCCGCGAACCTTGCGGTTTCATTGGCACAAACCGGTGCCAGTGTTGGCCTTCTCGATACAGATATTTACGGCCCAAGTGTACCAACAATGTTTGGCGTAACAGAGCGCCCGAATGTTACCACACAGAAGAAACTTGTACCCATTTTTAAGCATGGTGTACACCTGGTTTCCATGGGTTTTCTGGTTGATACCGACCAAGCCATGATCTGGCGCGGACCCATGGTCACCAGCGCTGTAAAACAGTTTATGCAGGAAGTGGAGTGGGGTGAGCTGGACTATCTTGTGCTTGACCTCCCACCCGGCACCGGAGACATTCAACTTACTATTGTTCAAACCGTTCCACTTACAGGTGCTGTGATTGTTTCCACACCGCAAACCGTTGCGCTTGACGATGCCCGTAAAGGTGTTGCCATGTTCAATAAAGTGAACGTACCCGTTCTTGGCATTGTGGAGAACATGGCTTATTTCGTGCCGGATGACATGCCCGAAAAGAAATATTACATTTTTGGCAAACATGGCGCCCGAAAACTCGCTGATCGTCTGGAAGTGCCGTTTTTAGGAGAACTCCCTCTTCGGGAAGTTGTTCGACAAACTAGTGATAGCGGCAAGCCGGTTGTAGCAAGTGAACCTACATCTGCTGCTGCAATTGGGTTTAAGGAGATTGCAAATCGTGTGCATCAGGCGCTCATCGTTCGAAATAAAGAACAGGAAAAAACAAAAAAGATTGATATCAAAATCAGGCCCTAACTGTTTATTCAACATTACATTAAATGGCAGAAGATCAAAAGAAAAGAAGCAAAAGCAGAAAACGAAATTTCATTGAGTGGGGGGCAATCATTGGGGTTGTTCTTTTTCTTTATGTAACTGGCTTACACACTCAGGTAATCGGAACTATGCAGCGCGGTTTACTCGCTACTGGGTTTATTAAGCCATCAATCCCCGAGCTTACCAAAGACTTTCCTGTTGCGAACCGCGATTTCTATTTTTCTGATGTGAATGGACGTGTTATTTCACTGAATGAATTTGAAGACACGGTGGTATTTATGAACATCTGGGCAACGTGGTGCCCGCCCTGTATTGCTGAAATGCCCTCTATTGAAGCACTCTACAATAACCTGAAAGATCATAAAAACGTGAAGTTTGTACTGGTTTCAGTTGATGAGGATTTTAACAGGGCGAAAGAGTTTATGGAGAGAAGAAATTTTGACCTACCCATCTACCACTTCCGCACAAAAGTACCCGGCACATATGAAAGCACCGTTATCCCAACAACCTATGTAATCAGTAAAGATGGGCGGCTTGCACTGGAAAAGCGCGGCCTCGCAAAATATGATACTCCTGAGTTTGAAAGTTTTATGCTTGAGCTTGCAAACCTGTAATTAGCGCACGTACATCAGCTTTTTGCTTTCTACTTTATTTCCAACGATTAATCTGTAGATATACACACCGCTCGAAAGGTTACTCATATCAGGCATTTCATTGTAGCGTCCGGCTGCTCTTCTGCTATTAACCAGTGAATGAATATGCCTGCCATCTATGGAATAGAGATCAAGCCGAACATCAGAATCTTCAGAAATTACAAAAGGTATGGTTGGTGATGTACCTGCTGTTGCCACTGATGGGTTTGGAAAGCTTTGCTCAAGCCGAACAATCTGATCAGCTTGCAATGCCTCCCCTGAAAGCGGTATTACAATGGGTGAAGGAATGTTATTCGCATTATGGAAAATTGTAAGGTTGCCTGAGTGCCGTTCGTCAGTCTGCGGTACATATTGAATAGTAAACTGAGCCTCTGTTCCCGGCTGCAGGCCAAATGAAGTTTCTCCTTCAATTGAAAAGTTATCATTATCTACTGTAAGCCCGCCGGAGAGCATCTCTGCAGAATCATTGTTACTACTGATAGTGATCGTTTGCTGAACTGTACTACCCACGTTCGAAACCCCAAATTCAATTCGATTTCTATCCACTGCAATTTGCGCATCTGCTGCAAGGAAACTGAGGCAGCCCACACCAAGCGGCCAGCCCATATCACTTAGCATTCCACAAAACAACGGCCCCGGTGAATGAACTGCAAAAGCACGGTCAATTCTTGGGCGCATCAGCGCATTGGGAGTATTTGTAAAGGTTTCCTGATCTACATGGGAATAGCTTGAGCCCGGCGTATATTCCTCCGGTGTATAGAGTGTAGCTGTTTCAATTGGCAGTTCGGCAAGGGTAAACAAAGCGTCTTCCCCATCAAAAAAGAGACCGCCTCTGCGCCCGGTTACCGCTTCGAAAATGGCATTGGAAGGATTTGGATAGACTGCTGAGTTAAGGATGCTGTTTGTATTACCATCAATCGCAAAACGGTCATAAACCAGTGGCTGGAGTGGTGAGCCTAACCCTATAGTGCCAGTTTCTTCAATTACTTCCTGATCATCATCTGTAGGCACAGAAATGCCGCCAATAAATCCTATTCCGTGGCCAATCTCGTGGAGCACTACCGAAACAAAATCAATTCTTCCTGCCGGTGTATTAGCATCGGTGCCAAAATACCAGTCGCTGAAATTACAGTTTATATTAATGCGCACATCATGCTCAACCCCATCGATCTCATCACGTATCACCCGGTTCGCCATTGCACTTAGTTGCGAAATGGTGTACCAGGTGTCCGGCATTCCTACCCCGGGAAGCTGAACAACTCTCGTAGGCCCCGCGCTGCCAAGTGTTCTCTCGCCAAGTTCTGTCCACACGGCATCGATCCGTATGGGCACGTTAGATGATAAGTGAACCGACCAGATATCCATAGCATACTCGAATGCCTCAAATACTTCATTTGGCCATGCTGTATCGCCACAGGCATTGCCAATATCAACCCTATAGTTCACTTCGAAGGTAGAGGTTGCAGCTGCCTGAAAGTTTTTTGCAAGCTCACGGTCCGGAGCAATATAAAAGTGAGCATCAATATCAGTGGGGTCTAATGTGCAAACATGCTCCATATTTGGCGCAGGTTTTACCATTAAATTATCCATGTTGATTTCCTGGGCAACTATACCTTTACCAGAAACCAGTGTAATCCATACTGAAATGATAAAGATGGTATTTAGGCGCAAAAGATGGGTGAACAGCTTTTTATGAAGCATATTTTGATAATAAAACTTATTGATACGATTATTATATATTTTGGCTAAGTGCAGTATTTCAGCGACCGACACTGAGCTCAAACGAACCTTGTATTGAAAAAGTTTGTCTCTTTTGAAAAGCCAATATACACAAATATAGTATGGATTCTGACTTACAAAGATCGACACCTCAGCTGGTTACCGGGCTGATTTTTTGGATTGGCCTCTGCTATTTTACCGCATGGACCGGTTCTCAGGTATCTCCTGGAATTGCTCCGGCCGAGTGGTACGAGTCAATAAATAAGCCGAGCTGGAATCCTCCCGGCTGGCTATTCGGGCCGGTATGGACACTACTCTACACTTTTATGGGAATTGCTGCTTGGAACGTCTGGAAAAAATTTGGTTTTGAAAATGCCAAAGCAGCACTCACTTTATTTCTTGTACAGCTTGTGTTGAACGGGCTATGGTCGCAGATTTTCTTCGGAGCTCAGGAAATTGGCTGGGCTTTTGTTGAAATCATAGTTCTTCTTGTTGCTATTATTGCAACTACCTATCTCTTTTTCCAGAAAAACAGGGTTGCCGGATGGCTGATGGTACCTTACATAGCGTGGGTGAGTTTCGCAACTGTGTTGAATGGCACCATTTGGGTGCTGAATTAGGATTTCGTTACGGAAAAAAGAAAAAGAACCAGGTCTTTACGCCATTTTTAATATAGTGCCTACATTCCCCGCCCTTTATGCATTGGACCATGCCATGCTGTAAACATCTTATTTACCTGGGTTCGATTTTAAATTGAAATAAAAAATGCTACCCAACCCTCTAAGGCGGAAGGTAACTTTTGAAATACATTAACAATTATTTAGAATCGAACTCTGCTTATTTGGTTCACGAAAACCTATCGGCGAGGCGGTTAATCAGGTAGCTGCTCTCTGTTAATGCCTGTGATGCAAACTTGCCAAAGAAATCTGTAACGGCTTCAAACTCTCTCACAAACCCTTTTTTATCATCATTTTCTACCATCTCCATCAATTTTTTCTGATGATTGAAAAACGACAGCAGAAGATCGCGCCGTTCTCTGTTTGCAAAAACAATATCTGCATAAAGCTCGGCATCCTGTGCAAAAATACGGCCGGTCATCATCAGCTCCGCACGATAAATCGGGCTTGAGTAATCAAGCATTTCCGCCGGATTCAAATCAAACTCTTTCATAAACGAGCCGTGTAGCAATGCCACAAAATGGCGCAAACCCTGTACCAGATTCATTACATGATCGTGCTTTTCAGGGTTGGCTTCAATCACACGCATTCCCCATAGTACGCACTGCTTTTTGAACCACTCTGCCTTTGCTGAATCGCGCCCATCGCAAATAACCATAAGCTGCTTCGAAAGATTGGGAACGTCTGGGCCATGCATTGGATGCAAACCAACTACAGGGCCCGGATGCGCATCGAGCATAGCCCGTAACGGCTCTGACTTGTTGCTTGTAAAATCTGCAAGAATAGTATCAGGTGAAAGCTTCGAGGCGATTCGATTGATCACATCAACGGTGATGTTTATAGGCACCGTAATGATAACCATATCCAGTTTCGGTGCCATCTCCTCAAGCTGATACCAGTTTCCCTTATCGATGCTGTACGCTTTATGGCCGCTGTGTTCGGTAAAATTTCTGTAGAGTTTACCCATTCCGCCCTCACCGCCAACATAGAGAATATGTTTGGTCTCTTCCGTTGATGATGGAAACGTTTGTGCAGATTGTTCTGCCCGGGATGCAGCCATTACCATTCGCAGAAAATCTTCAGCCCAATCGGGATCGAGCCCTCTTTTCTGGGCTTCTTTCCGGAATGATTCCGTTTTTTCTGACTCTCTTTTCGCCACAAAAACAGGCAGCTGCTTCTCAACTTTCCGTTTGAGAACATCCTGTACAACTTCCTTACGTTTTTGAAGGAGGTCGAGAATCTCTTTATCGATTCGATCTATTTCTGAGCGTTGATCTTTTAAAATATGTTGGTCGGACATTCCGATTCACTAACTGTCAGTTCAAGCCTTTTGCAGGCAATTTTACAATCATCAAAGTTAAAACTATAAAATGGATATTGGTAGCCGCCCGGCAGCAAACCACAAGAATTCTTAAAATCTCATTTCCACTCTTGCCATATAGCCAAAACGCTCTCTGACTCCAAGCGGGTGGGTTTGATAGTTGGTATTCAGAAGATTTTTGAGCAAAAGCTCGCCACGCAGGCGATTTCCCCAAAACCATTTTCCCATTTTCAGATCGATTTTGAAATGGCTCGGTGTAGTATCAGAGAATTCAAAAAACCGAAACGGATATTGCACGTGGAACGTACGGTTCAATTCTCCATCGAGGTTAGAAAATTCGCTCCATGTAGCCTCAGAACGGTACTGAAGGTTCAGAGCAAGGTAAACATCATAAAACGGTGTGTATTCAATGGCGTATTGCACAAGAACTTCCGGGATCATTTTCCAGTACGCTTCGTATTCTGCGCCGCCGGAAAGCGTGCGAGTAATCGTTACATCTGCTTGGTGTATCATGTTTCTAAGAGGTACGAATTGCAGCTCCGCACCGGCCTGAAGCCGTTGGCCTGATATTTCTGAAAGCAAAGAGTAGTTACCCGGTATTGTGCTGTATTCCAGATCGTAAAGTGCTGCTTGGAACGGGATATTCATTGATATATGATGCATCCATTCCGCATTAAATCCCAGACTAAATGTATGTGCACTGAAAAACCGCTGGCTGGTACTCAGTGATATTTTTCTTGTATTTTTGATCTGTTCCGGCAACTGAAACGGGATTTCCAGATGCTGAAAAATGTAATAGCCGTTGCGAACCTGATGATCAAGCGGATTGGCAACTTCCGGAAGAAGTTCGCTGTATGAAGCTCCAAGGTCCATACCCCAGAATGATGTGGGTTTCAGCAACAGATTGCCGCCTATCTGAATTGCACGCTCATCGTCCAGAAAACTTACCTGAGCATTAGCAGATAGTGCTATCTGAGGAATAACCTGCACCTGCTGATCCAGAAATAATGACATAATGTCCAGATCATAATCACTAAGCCCGGGAGCCTGAACAGACCTATTCTCAAGAGCAGCTCCCGCCTCTGCGCTAAATCGTTCTCCAGAGAAGTAAACAGAGCCATGCATATTATGTGTCTCTTTTTGCCAGTCAAAATTATGATCAAATCGATTTAACCGATAACCCAATCCCTGTTCCCGCAATTGATACAGCCCGCGAATTCCCAAGCGCCGGTGCAGTTTCAAATCTGTCGATGCTGAATATTGATTCATAGTCAACTCTGAAGGAATCTCCCTGGCAAATGGCTGGAAAAAAAGAAAATCTTCGCTTTCAGCCTGATATGCCTGCAGTTTTATCGATATCATAGAACCTTCAAAACCGGTCTCAGCAAGTGTTAATACAGAGCGCGTATCCACGCCAAGCCATTCTGCAGGATCTGTAGGTGAACGGCGGGAGTTTAGCATACGAAGCTGCACAAATTCATCCACATGTTTATACTCCTGAAATTTCAGCAACCCCTTTGCATACCAATTACCAAATTTCAGCGATACACCCCCGTTTATCCACGGGCCAAAACGTTCAACATTAGGTGAAACTCGTTCAGGATCGAAAACCCACGGGCCCGGCTCGCCACTATTATGCCCATACTGGCCTGATGCAAAGACTGAAAATCCATCTTTTAATGGCTCAGACCGGAGCCTCATTATGCCCGATTGATATCGAATTCCGTTTATTACCCCATGTCCGCTAATCAGCTCTTTCTGATGGGTTTGAAAGTGCGGAACAGGAAAAAACTGTGAGTATGCCACACCAAAAAAGGATGGTTCAAAAGGAATGCTATCCAGCATAAACATGGGCTGGGGGCCATAAAAGCCATAATCACCAGTGTTAACAAGCATCGACATCCGGTCGAGAGAGGCATAATTCCAGTCTGTTAGCCAAACGAAATCGTTCACTCCGGTAATTTTGGGTGCAAGAGTTGAATCATTTTCAGATACATTCATCGAACCTGATGCATAGATGCTGCCAAATTGGAGCATCAACAACGCAGCAATCAGAAACTCCTTCCACTTCATTTCATCACCGTTCTAAACCATCGTGATGATGGAAATTTAAAGGTTAAGCCTGCTGTGCCATAGAATGCCGCAAACGGGATGTTAAAAATGGTGCGGTTGTAGGCGGTACCGAGGTAAAGCTCTACGTTTCGGCTTATTTCATACTCCAGACGAATCTGCAGCTCGTATGAAAATTCACTCTCCTCGCGGCTAAACCTGTAATCATCGTAGAACATATCCTCATCATGCAGCATAAATTGCTTCCCAAATCGTACCCCGTAGACAAGAGCTACTTCATCTGATGCCCTGTAGCTGTAACTCCACCCAAAGAACAGGTAGTGGGAATCAAACGCCGAACCTTCGAAATCGATCTCGTTGAAGCGCAAATACCGGTAGCCTGCTTCAAGGTTACCAACATAGTAAGGCGTGGAAAGTTCAACCCCGAGACCAGCATTAGGATCCCAGCTTCTCAGCAAGGTGTTGCCGGTCATCAATTTATTTCCCGTTAAGGTAACACGAACTTCTGAAAATGCATCCTGGCTATAGAGATCTTGTGCAACAGCGGCTGATATTATCAGGATTAAAAAAAAGTGTCGGATCATAAATCATTTATCATTATCTGCCTCTGAAGGTATCGGGTTTATTTGAATCAGACACATATAATCTTAATGAGTGAAAAGAATTCTTAGCCAGCGTAAAAAAAATCAACCATTAATGAGCTGTTTTTAAATCTTTTCTCGTATGTAAAGGCACATAACGTTATTGAAACGGTCTATACGTAATCAAGAAGGGAAAAGCTCACGGGCTGATTTTTAGCCTGTGAGCTTATTTTTTTATCTGCCGAAAAAATTTTCCAGTGCACGTCTGTATTCAACCGATTTTGGCAGATCATTATGTGAACCACCTGTAATTCTAACCAATGTTTTATCGGATGATGGTGACACTTCATAGAGGCTTTCAGCCATTCTGAATGGAGTTATTTCATCATTTGAGCCGCCTATAACCAAGAGTGGTTTCTCGATACGTTGCACTCTTTCGGTGTTATTCTGAGACCGGATTTCATCATCAATGTCAAACCGGATAAAAATTCGTGCAATCCAGGGCACCAGCTTTCGTGTCCAGCTGCGCACATCGCTAATCGGGCTTTCAAGAATATAGCCGGCAACATCTTGCTCATCAGCGATAAGTGCAGACAGAAAAGAACCAATAGAATGGCCGTGCACATAGATTGGATGATCTTCTGCGCTGAGGTTACCGGCAAATGTAAATGCTGCAAGTGCATCTTCACGGATACCCGCGATTGTGGGATCGCCGGTACTCTGCCCATAGCCCCTGTAGTCAAACAGAAGCAAGTTAACCGGCACGGTTGCGTATGCTTCAATAAGCGGCCTCGACTTTACCATCAAAAATCCGTTGCCGCCAAAATATACTACAGTGGCCACGGCATCATCGCGTTCAAAAAACCATGCATCGAGAATTTCACCATCCTCAGTATCAATTGAGATATCATGCAATTCTATTCCTGCTTTTTCGAATAAATTCGGGTATATCGTACGGTGAGCATCAAATGCGTCGCTTTCCGTTATTTGAACCGTTGTACAACTTGCAAAAAACCATGTGGAAAGAAAAAGAACAACAAGAGCATATTTTTTCATAGGAAGAACATCTAATAATTAACAGTGCGAGATAAGTTTAAATACCATTTTTTCTGATATGATGTATAAACATTTTTTTGGGTGAATTGTTCTGATTCTGCAAAATTAAATGATACTGCCCGGCGCCATAATCCGCACACCAATTCCGATCAACGTTGCCGGTGCAGGGCGGACGGGAATTCCGCTATCACCTAAACGTTCTGCATGGATTCCAAAGCGCAAATCACCGGCAGCGGTTGTTCGGCCAATTTCTGCTCGTAACATACCATTGAAAAGAGTTTCATTACGTAACATTGTACCCATAGCATAACCATTCAGGTGCATATTTACTGTTCTTCTATTGGCAGACCAATCTGCATTCAACATCAAAGAGCCGGTCAAATCTTCCCAGTTTGGCCCTGCATCCCAAAACTGTGCTGGTGTACGTTTTTCCCAAGTGATGGTGTAATGATCGTAGCGCAGCGCAAACGTAGCCCTGCTTCTTTCTCTGATTTTCACCGGGAGAATAATGGCTGCCATTGCGCTTCCAAATACCGATGTGCGTTCTTCCCCAATTCGAAGATTGTCTATATCGTGCTTACAGCGATGGTAATACCCAAACTGAAGATAAAGGCCGTTTTGCCGCCGGGTTACCATAACACCCTCTTCCCAGAAAATGGCACGCGGACTAAAGTTTACGTCATTATCATCGTTGGCTATAAATTCTATTTGTGATGTGATGGCTACACTCCATTTATTTCCGTGCCTGTATATCTCAGCAAAAGCTGCCAGCTGCTGGTGCCAGTGATGATCACGATCGCCCCCGAGTGCATAGCTCCCGAACGAACCCCAGCCACCAACTTGGGTGAACCACCTCCTTTCATAATCCTCAGGCTGATAGGCTACACTTTCCATTGGGTTCAATATCCAGCCGCGCTCAATAAGCCGCTGGGCTTCGGCACATTGAACAAACACAGCCACATAAAAAACGATGGAAATAACTATAGCTTTCATAGAAAGAAATCTTCTCTTTAAATCAATGGAATCTCTCTGTAAATAAATAATTTAAAAGAAAAAAGGAATGAATGATTTGATTAACTATCGTATTCGATTTCCAGGCGCTGCTCAAGATTGGATGTCTGCCCGATATCCTATCGATCGGCAACAACACTGAATAAAATGTATACGTAAAACATAAATCACTCCCAGCATAAAAAAAGGACAGCCCTGCATTTGAGAACTGTCCTTCAATTAGGTGTGGGCAATGAGTCCCGATGCACTTCTATCGGGAGAACCCCCGATGCACTACAATCGACATGCTCTAAACCAACTGAGCTAATTGCCCTTCAACTCATTTCTGGAAGTATGGATAACCCGCCTTAGATACTCCCGGTTCTTCGAGGACTTTAATTTCTTTTCCCGATCCATAGCTTCAGCTCTCGTTTCAAACCCTTCTTTATATACCAGATTCCAAGGAATACCAAACTTCGTATATCGATTTTCTCCTTTATTGTGCCTTTCCAGGCGTTGCTCAAGATTGGATGTCTGCCCGATGTAATATCGATCGGCAACAACACTGAATAAAATGTACACGTAAAACATGAATGACTCCCATCAATAAAAAAAGGACAGCCCTGCACGTGAGAACTGTCCTTTTGTAATTGTGGGCAATGAGGGATTCGAACCCCCGACCCCCTCGGTGTAAACGAGGTGCTCTAAACCAACTGAGCTAATTGCCCTTCAAATAAGATTCAACTTTTCAAAAAACCAATCCTGCCAATACACTGCAATCGGCATGATCTAAACTGATCGGCCTGATTGGCCTTTTTTGTTCAGACTTTAAATATAAGAACTTCGTGAATTCAATAAAACAGTTTTTATAGAGCAAGATTTTTTTTATTTATATTGGAGTGGTTAACAGTGTTAAGCAGCTTTTAAACTCTCTAAACATCAAAACTGGTATGGGTAAAAAACCGGGAAAAAGAGAAATTGTTTTTATTGATGGTGTACGCACACCATTCCTGAGAGCACAAACCGATTTCAAGGACTTTTCTGCGTTTGATCTGGGCAGGTTTGCAGTAAGCGGGTTAATAACTAAAACCAAACTGGGAACGGCTGATGTTGATCATGTTTACTTCGGAAATGTAATTCAGGATATTAGCACCAGTAATATTGCCCGTGAGGTTGCACTCGCTGCCGGACTGCCTGATTCGCTCCCCGCAACAACAGTTTCAATGGCGTGTATATCATCAAGCATGGCGCTTACCACCGCTATGGATGCGATTGGCTCTGCCCAAATTGACGGAGCAATTGTTGGTGGCATTGAAGTAATGAGCGATATTCCCATCCGGTTCAGAAAACCGTTCAGGCAAAAATTACTCGAAACACAACGCTACCGAAAACCAACAGACTGGCTGCAATTTTTTAAAGGGTTGCGTCCGTCACACCTGCTGCCCGAAATTCCCTCCATTTCCGAATTTTCTACCGGCGAAACGATGGGGCAAAGCTGCGATAAGATGACTGCCAAATACGGCGTAACCCGCGAGGAGCAGGATGAATTTTCTGCACGTTCACATCAGCTTGCTGCCACCGCAACAGACGAAGGTTTTTTAGGCAATGAAATTGTACCTGTACCAACCAGACGCGGTAAGGTGATAATCAAAACAGACAACGGCATTCGTGGTGATACTACCGTAGATAAGCTCTCCAAACTTAGGCCGGTTTTCATCAAACCGCACGGTACTGCTACGGCCGGTAACTCTTCGTTTTTAACAGATGGCGCCTCAGTTGCTCTGGTGATGGAAAAGCAAGCTGCACTCAAAGCAGGTTATAAACCAAAAGCAACACTGAGGGCATACAGCTACGTGGCACAGCGCCCGGGCGATGAGCTTCTGATTGGCCCCGCGTTCGCCGTGCCCAACGTTCTCGATCGGCTTAAGCTTACATTGAATGATATTGATGTATTTGAATTTCACGAAGCATTTGCAGGCCAAATGGTTACCGTACTGAAAGCACTGGCAAGTGATACGTTTGCACAACAGCGCTTAGGCAAAAAAGAGAAGGTAGGCGAAGTGCCGCCAGCAAAACTAAACAAATGGGGCGGATCTTTATCTATAGGCCATCCTTTTGGTGCAACAGGTATTCGCCTTGTAACTACAGCCGCAAACAGACTTATTCATGAAAACGGCCGATACGCACTCATCGCTGCTTGTGCCGCCGGAGGGCAAGGGCATGCGATGGTAATTGAACGATTTCGTGACACGTTAGAAAGTTAATACTAACCTGTTTATTTAATTGGAAAATCGTGCTTGTCGTTTCACTTTTCAATGTTGCTTTTTAAAAATTTTAAGCCACCATCATGAGCAAAAAAAATATCCTCCAAACCGAGATCATCAACAGTGTTGCAGTTGTTACACTTGATACCCCCGATGAGAAGGTAAATAAACTGGATGAACGACTAATCAAAGAGTTTAAAGAAGTACTTGATCAGGTAAAATCAGACCATTCCATCTTAGGCGCGGTTTTGATTAGCGGGAAGGAAGAGAATTTTATAGCGGGTGCCGACATCGAGATGTTCAAGACAAGAGACACGGCCGAGGAGCTCGCTGCCCTGAGCTGGACCGGCCACGAGATTCTGCTCGAAATTGAACATTCAACAAAACCAATTGTTGTTGCAATTAACGGATCGTGCATGGGGGGCGGTACTGAACTTGCTCTTGCCTGCCACAGCAGAATTGTATCGGATGATTCCTCCACCAAAATCGGCCTACCCGAAGTTAAACTTGGCCTACTGCCCGGCATGGGGGGTACACAGCGCCTTCCGCGATTGATAGGTATCCAGAAGGCTCTTGGCTACATGCTGCCGGGAAAAAACATGTATAGCTATCAGGCAAAGAAAACGGGTTTTGCCAACGAACTTGTCCACAAGCATGCCCTGAAGAGTGCTGCAATCAAAGCAGCAACCAAGATTGCCAAGGATGGATCAACGAAAAAAGGCCGTCGTTCACTTCTTGAAAAAATAGTGGAGGGC
The DNA here is from genome assembly GCA_007693395.1 of Balneolaceae bacterium. Taxonomy (GTDB): domain Bacteria; phylum Bacteroidota; class Rhodothermia; order Balneolales; family Balneolaceae; genus Rhodohalobacter. Next base: position 19,413 of record REDS01000190.1, read on the forward strand.
AACCCCATTGGCCGGAAAATTATATTCAATCAAGCAAGAAAACAGACACTCGGCCAAACAAAAGGCAACTATCCGGCTCCACTGAAAATAATTGAGAGTGTGGATTATGGCTACAAACATGGCTTTGAGAAAGGAATCAAAAATGAATCGAAGTTATTTGGTGAACTTGCCGTATCGCCGGAATCGAGGGAACTTGTAAATCTCTTTTTTGGCATAACTGCTGCTAAAAAGAACCCGCACCCTGAAAAAATAAAATCCGTTTCCAATATCGCCGTTTTAGGTGCCGGCTTGATGGGGTCGGGAATTACAGAGGTAAGCATAGATCAGAAGTACCATGTATGGCTGAAAGATCAAACCATTGATAATGCGTTAAAAGGATCGGAAACCATCCGGGAAAATCTGAATCAAAAAGTGAACAAGCGCATTCTTTCGCGTTTTGAACGGGATGAAAAACTGAGCCTGATTCACGCCACCGATACCTACAACGGTTTTGATAAAATCGATGTAGTGATTGAGGCTGTTTTTGAGGATCTCAGCCTTAAGCAATCCATCGTGGAAGATGTGGAAAGTGCAGCATCAGAAACTACCATCTTTGCCAGTAACACATCATCACTACCAATTTCCGATATTGCCGAAAAAGCAAAGCGCCCCCAGAATATCATCGGGATGCACTATTTTTCACCGGTTCAAAAAATGCCGCTGCTTGAGATCATCAAAACGGATAAAACTGCAGACTGGGTTGTTGCCACGGCGTACGATATTGGCGTAAAACAAGGAAAAACGGTGATTGTAGTGAACGACGGGCCCGGATTTTACACCACTCGTATTCTGGCTCCTTACATGAATGAAGCACTTCTTCTGCTTGAAGAAGGTGCTTCAATTGAACAGCTCGACAGGGCGATGAAACAATTTGGTTTCCCGGTTGGGCCGGTAGCACTTTTTGATGAAGTGGGGATTGATGTTGGCGCGCATGTGGCCGATGTTTTGAGCGATAAATTTGAGTCCCGTGGGGCCAAAACCAGCAAGAAAGCAAGAGAGCTGGTTGATGCCGACTTTAAAGGTAGAAAAAACGGGAAAGGGTTTTACAGATATGAAGCGGGTTCAAAGAAAAAGAAGGAGGTGAATAAAGAGATCTACAGCTTTTTCGGAGATTCTGCCCGTAAAGATTTTTCTGATGAAGAGATTCAACAGCGTCTTATACTGATGATGGTTAACGAAGCTGTCTATTGCCTGCAGGATGGCATCTTGCAAAGCCCGGTTGATGGTGACCTCGGGGCAATAATGGGGCTTGGTTTTCCGCCATTTCTTGGCGGGCCATTTCGTTATGCTGAGGGAGTGGGGCTTGCAGAACTGACGGATAGAATGCTAAAATTGCAGAAAACCCACGGTGATCGTTTCAGGCCTGCTGCACTTCTGGGTGAGTATATTTCAGACAAAAAATCATTTTACGAAACTTATACCCCTGTTTAGTATTTTGATATCTGCTTTGCAAAAAAATAGCTTAAAATAATCTTCTGCAAATACGTTGCTCCTATTAATCAAACTGCTTGTTATGAAATACATTGCCTGCTTTATCACCATTTTTCCACAGTAAGTGCTTCAGGGTAGATCTTTCTGGTATCTTCTATGATGGATTCAGGCTCTTTGTATTGCAGCATCCAGAGAAACATTTTGTAGAGATCTTTCTGCATCAATTTGAACAGCCATGCCGGAGCCGGTATTCTTTTTGGCGGGTTACCATAGAGCGAGGTGTAAATTTCCCTGCACTCTTTTACGGATTGTTTATCAGCTGCAAGTTGTAGTTCTTTACCTGCAAATTCTCCCGGATTATTGAAAACAGATGCTGTAACCGCACCCACATCATGTGCTGAAATCCATATCACCGGGAATTCATCCCCGATTATTTTTGGCATTACATTCCACATCACCAGTGGTGGCAGAAAATCTTTATCCCTCATCAGCTCCATAAAAGAGGCTGACCTTAGTATGGTAAATGGTATACCCGAAGCTTTTACCGATTCTTCAATTTCTGCTTTCGTGTTAAAATGCGGTACACCGGTTGATTTATCGCCTGTTCCCGCTGATGCATACACCAAATGTTTTACACCGGCATCACTTGCTAAATCCACAATACGCCGGCCATGCTCAACCTCTTTTTTTAAGCCGGTTATCCAGGGGTTTTGTACGCTGAAAACACCATGAACCCCTGAAAACGCATCTTTTACTGTTTCAGGATCATCAAGATTGCCTTTTACCATCTCAATACCGGCAGCAACCATTTTTTTTGCTTTATCCTTTTCAGGATTCCTCGACACTCCACGTACCTTCCAGCCTGCTTTTTGCAAATATACAGCCGCTGCACCACCCTGCCTTCCGGTTACTCCAAAAACAAGCACAGTCTTTTCCATGATCTCCTGCATTATTTGATTCATACCCAATCAATTTCTTTCTCTTGATACTAATAAAGCAAATTATGTTATCAGATGTTTTTGAAATATTTTACTCATATAGAATGTAATTCAGGAGTAAATAACAAAATGAGGGAGGTTCACCATGCAAGAATTTTGGAACAAACGATATTCTGATAAAAACTACGCTTACGGAATCGATCCTAATGTTTTTTTCAAAGAACAGCTTGGAAAATTAAAGGCAGGAAAGCTGTTGCTCCCGGGTGAAGGTGAGGGACGAAATGCTGTTTATGCCGCAAAGAGAGGCTGGGAGGTAACCGCTGTTGATTTTAGCGTGAAAGCACAAATAAAGGCTAATAATCTCGCGGCTGAGCATGACTTAACCATCAATTACATCATCAGCAATCTGATGCAGGCCGAAATTCCTGAGGAAGAGTTTGATGCTGCCGCCTTTATCTACGTACATCTCACCAACGAGGATGCTGAAAAAGTTTTACTGAACGTTATTGCCGCACTAAAACCGGGTGGCACTTTTTTTATGGAGTGCTACTCCGAAAAACAGCTGGGACGAAAATCAGGCGGGCCGAAAGATATTAACCGGCTTTATACAATTCCGCAAATGCGGAAACTACTCTCCGGGCTAAAGATAACCAAACTTAATGAAGTGGAAGTGCCACTTCAGGAGGGCGAATTCCATCAGGGAAAAGCAATGGTAATACGGGCGGTAGGCGTTAAACCTTAACATAGAGGTGGTGTTTATATAGGTGTTTCACGATTCACTTTAGCCGTGCAACGAATCAGTTTTTTAAACCACGCGTTTTAACAATCCGGTACCGGTATCGTAAACCAGGCCGTGCAGTGCTACCTGCTGTCCGCGCTTTCTGGCTTTTTTGATGGTGGATGATGTTTTGATATTGCGAACCTGCTCTGTCACGTTGAGATCTACCAGGCGATCTTCGCGCTTTACAGGATCTTTTTCTTCCATCAGCTCCTTTTCATACATACGCCTGATATCACGAATATGCTGAATCCAGTGGTCAATTGAATCAGGAGCCGGCTCGGCAGAGCATGCCGCATGAACGCCACCACAGTTGTAATGCCCGGCAACCACTACATGCTTAACCTTCAAAACGTCTACGGCATACTCTAAAACCGCGTGAAATGCTGCATCGGTGTGAACCGCTAAATTTGCAATATTCCTGTGCATAAATAGCATTCCGGGGTCAGCGCCGGTTATTACACTCGGGGGCACCCTGCTGTCTGCGCAGCCAATCCAGAGAATTTCCGGTTTCTGCCCCTTCGCCAACTCTTTAAAATAACCGGGCTTTTCATAGTTGGTAGATTTAGCCCAGGTTTTGTTCTGCTCAAGCAGTTGTTCGAGTGTATCCATTACAGATAGCCGTTTGCTTAATTTGGTTCGAAACCGCTGGAAACAAGATCATCAAAACCGCCAACATTATAGACGTTTTCAAATCCTTTATTTTGCATGATTCGTGCCGCCTGACCGCTTCTGTTTCCTGATCTGCAGTAGAGATAGTAGGTTTTATCTTTGTCGAGATTTTCGAGCTGATTCTGGAAGTCACCGTTCAGAAAGTCGTGCTGAGCATCTGTAATTTTAAGATGGCCAGCGTTGTACTCATCCTGAGTTCGTACATCAATTATAACACCGGGGTTGCTTTCGAGCTTCTGTTTAAACTCATCAGCACTGATGTCTACGTTATTTGAGTTAGAGAAAAAATTAAACATTGTGATACCTATAATTAAGATTAATACTGTTAATACGTGCTTTTTCATGATGATAAAAATCGTTTACTGACCGGTTTATTTAGTGCATTCATCCGCAGAGCAATGTATATAGCTGAACCAACTGCAATAATACCGGTTATGGATATGGCTGCAGAGAGATCAATCATATCAGCAACAATTCCTGCAAAAATAGCACCAAATGCGTAACCGCTGTCCCTCCATAACCGGAAAGCACCAATACTCTCGGCTCTGTCATCCGGATGAACCAAATCGGCTACTGCTGTCAAAAACGTAGGATAAACCATTGCGGTTCCAATGCCAAGCAGTGAAGCCACAATTACAAATTGGTAGAACTCTGTAAGTAATGTAAATAAGATCAGGCTCAAACCTTGTACAACCATACCAGCCACCAGCATTTGTTTACGCCCCGTAAAATCAGACAGTTTACCGGTAGCTATTTGAAATACTCCCCAAAATACAGGGTAAATGACTACAATTAATCCGGCCTGTGCAAGAGTAAACCCTGAGGCTGCCAGGAGCAGAGGAAAAACTCCCCATGCCGTCTTTAAAGCCTGTTTTTCGGGTTTTGCAACTCATCAAAGTTTAAAAGAACGTAAAGTAGAAGAAGAATACAGATACAAATAGAAATACTACTGTCATTCCTCCGCCTGCTTTAAAATAGTCTTTGGTTTTGTATCCGCCTGCCGTCATCATCAGGGCGTTTACCTGATGTGTGGGTAGAATAAACGAATTGCCCGCATTCACGGCTGCTAAAAGCACAAGCGGCCGGGGATCCACACCTGCAATCATACCAATACCAACTACAAGCGGTGCTAATACAACTACCGCACCCACGTTCGACATAACCAGTGAAAAACCCGTTGCCAGCAACGCTACTGTAAATAACAGCACCAGCAAGTGGCTGCCATCTACCACAGTCATCACACTTTCAGCCAGAAATTCGGCTGTTCCGCTATTCTGCATGGCAATACCAAGAGGAATCAAACCCACAAGCAGAAATACCACTTTCCATTCAATGGCTTTGTACGCATCCTGAATACTCATCACATTGGTTAAAATCATTACAATGGCGCCGGTAAGGAATGAGATGGAGATCGAAAAGCCCGACATCGCCAGAACAATTGCCAGTAAAAAACTGCCTGCTGCCTGCCAGGTTTTGGCCGGATGCTTCTCTTCAACCGAAAATGGTGTTGCAACCACAAATGGGTCTGTACTTTGAAGCCGTTTGATGTGGCTCCAGGGGCCATAAATAATGAACGTATCTCCGGTTTTGATTGTATGATCGGAGAAATCGCCTTCCACCCGTTTTCCGTCACTAAAGAGCATAATCGGTTCAACGGCATACCGCTTTCGCATGGAGAACTGGCGAATACTTTGCCCAACCAATTCTGATCGCGGGGGTACAATCACTTCAACAAAACCTGACTCTTCGGGATCATCAAGGTTTTCGAACATCGGGTGAGTTTTTACTGCTTCAAGGTTGTAATCTGCCGCAAATCGGCTCACTCGATCCTCTTCTCCGTAAAGTGCCATGATCTGGCCATCATTGAACTCTGTTTCGCGCCACGGGGCATAATCAGCGTGCTTTTCGTGAGAGAGTGCAAGTATGTTGATATCGTACATGTTCCAGATGCCGGATTGCTCAACGGTTTGATTGACAATCGAACTTCCCTTCGGAATTTTGAAATATCTGATGTCTTTCTTCAGGTTGAACGCCTCGATAACTTTTTCCTGCTCGGTTTGCTCAAGCTTGCCATCGGGTGCCCCCTGCGGCAGAAAAAATTTCCCAAAAAAGAGAAAGAATATAATTGCAGCCACGAGCAAGGCCACACCCACCGGTGTTACAGCAAAAAGGCCATATGGCTCAAGATTAGCTGCTTCCAGAAGATCATTTGTTAGAATCAGGTGGCCGGAACCAACCATGGTGAGCGTGCCACCAATAATTGCCATAAAACCAATCGGCATAATGAGTACCGATGCAGATACTTTAATTCTTCGTGCGATATCAATTATGCTTGGCAGGAAAAGTGCGGCTGCTCCAATATTTTGTATTACACCGGAAAGTGTTCCCACAGAGAGGGAAAGTGACCCAAGAACGGTTGATTTTTTTGTCCCCACCCGCTTTAGCAGCCACTTGGAAAAACGAGACATCATACCGGTTCGGGCAACACCTTCTCCCAAAATCATAACGGCAATCATAGCCACAACAGCATTACTTGAAAACCCTGAAAGTGCCTCGCTGCTTGTTAATATGCCGCTCCAGCTAAGTGCCAGCATGGTGATTATGGCTGTAACATCAATACGCACCTTCTCTGTAACCAACATAAAGATGGTGAATGCCATTATGGAGAGTACAATAATAATTTCTGTATCCATCGCTTTTAATTTCCTCTATTTGGTATCGAGATGAATGGTATATGTTGTTTCATTTTCCTTTTTTTCACTGTCTGAGAAAGACATTATGGCATCCTCTATCTGCATATAAAATGTCCACTCTTTGTCTGTATTTGAACTTGATTTAAGCATGTCGCGAACGGGCGCTTTAACCTCGGCAAGCTTAACTGCTATTTTTTTCTCTCCGAGGTCTTTCATGGTTTCCAGAAGTTCATCGAGTCCGGTAGAATCGATCTCATTTACACCGTTTAGATCAAGGACCATGCATGCTGTACCCGACCTCTCGATTATGAGCTCATTTACTTTTTCTCTGAAATATTCTGCGTTGGCAAAGTGCAGAGGGGCATCAAATCTAAATACCACCACATCAGGATCTTGCTCGGTTTCGTATCTCTTTATACTTCTGTAAACCGAAGTGCCCGGTATTTTCCCGATAACGGCATGATTTGGCCTTGCTGACCGATAGAGCAGCATGATTACCGAAAGGGTTACCCCAAGCAAAATACCCTCTTTAATTCCAACAAATAGGGTGCCGGCAAATGTTGCCAGAAACATGTAGCGGTCGTAATGGCCAATCTTCCAGAGGCGTTTAAACTCCTTGTAATCAATCAATCCAAACACGGCTACAATAATGATCGCACCCAGCACAGCATTTGGCAGATAATAGAAGAGAGGAGTTAAAAACAGCAGGGTTACCGCTACTACTGCCGCACTAATTAAACCGGTAATACCGGTTTTTGCCCCTGTTTCGTAATTAATAGCGGTTCGGGAAAAGCTACCTGTTACAGGAAATGCCTGAAATAACGAACCGCCAATATTTGCTGCACCCAAAGCTATAAGCTCTTTGTTCGAATTAATTTTATACTCTTTCGATTTTTGCTGGATTGCTTTCCCTACAGCAATCGATTCCATAAATGCTACGAGCGCAATCGCCACAGCCATAGGCATTAATTGCATGATGGTTACCCATTCGATGGCAGGCATTACAAGAGCGGGCAACCCTCTGTTGATTTCTCCAACCACTGCTACTCCGGCTTCATGTAGACCTGTTAAATAGATAAAAAGAATGCCTGCAGCCACGGCAAGAACCGGCCCGGGCAAAGCCGGGAGTTTTTTCTTTGCAAAAACGATCAGCGCGATGGCTCCGGCACCGGTTGCAAGGGTTAATACATTCAGGTCAGACACCTGTAGTGCAATACCGTACAAAATATCATGCAGGCCGCCTGTTACGGAACCAACTCCAAGAATATGGTGCAGCTGGCTCAAGCCAATAATTATGGCAGCGGCCGACACAAAACCGGAGAGTACCGGGTGGGATAAAAGGTTCACCAGAAAACCCATTCGCATCAATCCGAATGAGAACTGAAGAACACCTACCATTAATGCAAGCAAAATACTAAGTGCTATATACTCATCAGGTGTTTCTGCAATAGGGGCTACAGCTGAAGCAACCAACAGGGCAATCAATGCAACGGGGCCTATTCCCAAATGCTTCGAGGTGCCAAGAAAAGCATAGATAAGCAGGGGAACTACCGATGCATATAAACCATACTGTGGAGGTAAACCCGCAATTAGTGCATATGCCATTCCCTGTGGGATCAACATCACACCAACGGTTAGTCCCGCGCTCAAATCACCTTTAAATTTTTCCCTGCTGTATGTTGCAACATCCTGCAAAAGAGGGAAAATCTGATTGATATGATATTTTAGAGAGTTCAATGTTTTATTGCGGGCAGTTAATGTTTCTTCTCTTTTCTGTATGCATGGAAAGATGAGAGTTGTCCATATCCATCAAGACCGGGTTATGAACCATAAAAGATGGAAAGAGTGATTTATCTCATTTCCGGATAAAGTAACCGGCAACTTTCACATTGCCGGCACTATTGTTTTAACTAATCGGGATTATGCTGTTTGAAGCTTATTGTAGTTTGCGAATTCATCTTCAACCAGTGCTACATTGAATCCGTCTCTCTTCAACAGGGCAGCTGCAACCGCTGAGCGCCCGCCTGACTGGCAATGCACGAAGAACTTCTTATCTCTTGGCAGTTCCTCTTTTCTTGGAAGAAGTCTTGTATGTGCATAGTTTAATGCGCCCTCTACGTGTGCTTCTTCAAACTCAGAACCTTTACGTACGTCAAGTACAATTTCGCCTTCCTTCAGCCCGGTGATATCTTCGAACGTTACTGTTTCCAGTTTATCGAATGCACCGTCTTGCTCTTTGTAGATCTGAAGGTCTCTCGGTGTTACATATCCGGCTACGTTATCGAGGCCGATGTTGTAAAGGTCGAGAACGGCTTCCTTTACCTGATGTTCGTTCACTATCAGATAGATCTCTTCATCTTCTGTGATGTAAGAACCTGCAACTGTGTTGAACTGCTTGTTTAGCGGAGAGAGCAGTGAACCGGGAATATGGCCTGCTGCAAACTCATTTCTTTCGCGAGTATCAAGAAGTACAGTGTTCTCTTTACCTGCAAGGCCTTTCAACTCTTTGATTGTTAGCCTTTTTGGCTGTGGCATTCCACCAATAAGCGCGGGCCCAATCTTGTTATCCCGCTTCATTCTTGCGAAATAGAGTGGCGGCTCAGGCTGGCCTTCAAGTATAAACTTCACAAAATTATCTTCTGATGAAGCTGACTTCAATGAGTTGTTATATTTCAGCTCATAACCAACTGTAGTTTTTGGTATTGCACCAAGTGCTTTACCACATGCACTACCGGCACCATGGCCTGGCCAGATCTGCATGTACTCTGGCATATTTTTGAAAGCTTCTACTGTTTTGAAAAGTGTTCGTGCTGATGGTTCCATAACATCTGCCATTCCTGCAGCAGATTCAAGAAGATCAGGGCGGCCAACATCGCCTACGAATACAAAATCTCCGGTTGCCATTCCCATTGGCTCATTTGCCGCTGCACCGTCTGTAACAAGGAAGGTTAAATGTTCAGGTGTATGGCCCGGTGTATGCCACGCTTTAATGGTGATGTTTCCAATTTTGAATTCATCTCCATCATGCATCAGCTCATAGTCATAGTCGCTGCCAATGAGCCACTCATACTTCCAGTCTGCATCTCCTTCATCTGATGCATAAACCTTTACACCTCTTTCAGCAAATTCACGAAGGCCAGAGATGTAGTCAGCATGGATGTGGGTATCTGCTGCTGCAACAATGGTAAGATTCTGTTTTGCTGCATGGTCAATATACTGATCGATGTCTCTCATCGGATCAATTACTACTGCTGTACCATTGGCCTGGCAGCCGATTAAGTATGCGTATTGTGCGAGTTTTTCGTCAAAGAATTGTTTGAAATACATGATTAATTGTCCTTAGTGTTTGTTTTGTTTTTTTGATATTCGTAAAAATTAGTGAGGTAATTTGTCTCTCAGTAAGCCATAGGTATAGGTGCCTGCAAGTGCGGCAAGAATTGGAATCACCATGATGGTAAGCCCGCTTCCAAGCAGTGCAAACATCGGGCCGGGGCATGCCCCGAGAAGTGCCCAACCAAGGCCAAACATTGAGCCACCAATCAGGTATCGTTTTACCTGCGATGCATCTTTAGGGGGAATCGAAATAGGATTGCCCTGTGCATCTTTCATATTATTTCGTTTGATGATCTGAACAGAAATAATACCGACAACTACTGCAAGGCCGATAATTCCGTACATGTGAAATGCATCAAACCGAAACATCTCCTGGATTCTGAACCAGGATACCACTTCTGATTTCATCAGCACAAAACCAAACGCCGTGCCGATCAATAAATATTTTAGATATTCTGAAAATTTCATAGCTGATTGCTGTTTAGGATAAGATGATTGGATAGATGAACCATGTCATAAGCAGGCCGCCGATAAAGAAACCGATTACCGCTATGAGTGATGCAAGCTGTAGGTCAGACAAGCCGGAAATAGCATGACCTGATGTACAGCCACCGGCATAACGTGCGCCAAAGCCTACCAAAAAACCGCCCAAAATAAGCACGATTAATCCCGGCACAGTCCCCAAAGCACCCCAGGTAAAGAGATCATCCGGCACAAGGCCATTAAAATCCTGAATACCCATTGCCTGCAAATCTGCAATTGTAGATTGTGCCAATGCAATTGGCTCGGGATTGGCAAATACAAAGCCGCCTAAAAAACCGCCTAAAACTGAACCAACTAAAAATGTAATGTTCCATTTACCGGCTTTTTTCCAGTCGTAATTAAAGAACTCTACATTGCCAAAGTTGCATGCGGCGCAGGCGTGCCGAAGATTGGCTGATACACCAAACATCTTGCCGCCCAGCAGCAGAAGAACCGGTACTGTTAACCCGATAATGGGGCCGGCCACGTACCAGGGCCAGGGTTGATATAGAATGTCAAACATGATTTAAATTCATTTTGTGTTTTTGTTTCTGAGATAAATATATAACAAATGTTACTACTTGTCAATACAAGTAGTATTGTTTTCTTATGCTCTTCCTTTAAGCATTCCCTCCCAATACATTATGGGGAGTAAATCTTTCTTCATATGATACATCGATCGCCTCTCTTTCATCTGATTGATAGGAAAAGAGGGCGTTATTTTGTTGTTGTAATCGAATTCTGCGAGTATCAGCTTACCAAAACCTGTTATCAACGGGCAAGAACCATAGCCATCATAGGATAGAGATGTATCGATCTTACCTGATTTAAGCAGTGATACCAAATTGCCGGTAACCACGCGAGACTGCTTACGTACAGCAGCTCCGGTTTTCGCATTTGGTGTACTGCCTGCGTCACCCAGAGAAAATATGTTCGGAAATTTATTATGCTGCATGCTATGTTTATCCACATCAACCCATCCTTCCGAATCTGCAAGCGGACTATTTTTGATAAAGTCTGGTGAGCTTTGCGGGGGAGTTACATGAAGAAGATCAAATTTAATCTCTGTTTGATCTACAACTTTTCCATCCTTGTAGATATCGTAAACTGCAATTTTTTCGTCTGCTTTAACAGCTATCAAATTGTGAAAGAATTTTGGCTCTACTCCATACCGCTTTACAACAGGGCCAAGTGCTTCTGCCACTTCCTTCACCCCAAAGATTACCGATCCGCCAGTTGTGAATTGCACATTAATGTTACCCAGATCGCCACGCTTTTTCCACGTATCTGACGCGAGGTACATAATTTTCTGAGGCGCTCCTCCACACTTAAATTTAGTGTTTGGCTGTGTGAATAGTGCAGTTCCGCTCTTCAAATTTTTAATACACTCTTCTGTATAGTCGAGGCTTCTGTAGGAATAAATGCTGCAAATTCCGTTTGTGCCAATGCTTTCTGCAAGTCCATCAACTTTATCCCAATCTATTTGAATGCCGGGTGCAACCACAAGGTATTCGTAAGAAATCATTCTGCCACCTGCTGTTGAAACTGTGTTAGCATCCGGATTGAAAGACACAACACTATCTTTTATCCATGCTACATCTTTCGGCACCACCTCTTCCATCAGTTTTTTCGACTTCTCTTTTTCGAAAACTCCGGCTGCATTAAACGTCCACACCGGCTGATAGTAATGAACTTCAGAAGGCTCGATAATGGCTATATCGTGGTTAGATAATTTATTTTTCAATTGAGCGGCAACAGTAATACCTGCCGAACCACCGCCCACAATCAGAATTTGATGGTGAGTTGTAAATGGCACTGTTTTTTTCTCATCAACATTCTTCCCTGATACCGTATATAATTTCTTCATGATTTTATTGATTACTTAGTTTTATTCAATCAAGATAATTAGCTTTACATGTAAATACAAGTATTGTTGTTTTGTACTTTTCTTCGTACATTCAAATAAAAATTTTCGTTACATGATTTTAAAAGAAGGTATTCCACGCCACATTCAAATCTCACAATGGCTCCGCCAACAAATTGATGCAGGTACTTTTAAACCCGAAGAAAAGCTTCCCTCAGAGAATGATCTTGCCACAAAATTTGATGTTAGCCGTGTAACAGTGCGCCGGGCCTTACAGTCGCTTGAAAGTGAATCCATTATTTATCGCTGCCAGGGGCTTGGCTCTTTTGTTAGCGATAGCCGTGTTTCACAAAATCTTGTAAAGCTTACAGACTTTAATGAAGATATGTCGCAGGCAGGGTTAAGCGCTTCATCAGAAGTGAAGCTCTTTACAACAGTTGATGCCCCCGACTGGCTTGCTGAACTTCTTCAGATTGAACCCGGAAATAAAGTGTTACAGGTAGACCGCCTTCGTAAAGGAGATGGTGAGCCGATTGCTTTCGACAGCACCTGGTTACCCATTTTTTACGGTCAGCTTCTCGACGAGAAAAAGCTGCAAGACTCTACCATTTACGATCTTCTCGAGCAAGACTACGACATCTCTGTTATAAAAGGTTGTTACAGAATGTCGGCCGAAGCTGCTGACGATCATCTTGCTGAAGAGCTAAACGTACAACTGGGGTCACCCCTGTTTTTAATCGACAGAATTACATACACCATCGGCAGCAAACCACTCTATTACCAAAAACGCTATTACCGAAACGACAAAGTAATCTACGAAATGACCCTTGAACGCTCCGCAGATAGCACCCCTGGCGACAATATGCCACTCAAAGAGTTCACCCCAATTTTTAAATCATAGACTACAAATATGTATCTCATTCTAACCTTACTCTCATTAATCATGATTAATCCTGCCGAAAACAGTGCTGCAGAAAGAGAACTTTTCATTGTACTAACATCAGCCGATCAGGAGACCCAGATGATGGCGATGGTTCTTGCTACACAAACTGCAAATCAAGAGGTACCGGTACGCATTTTACTGTGCAGTGATGCAGGTTATCTGGCGATTGAGGGTACCGAATCAAGACAGTTTGAACCAGCAGGCAGATCACCAAAAGAGTTGCTGAACAGCCTCATGCAGAGAGGAGCAACTGTTGAAGTTTGCGGAATATTTCTGCCCAACCGAGAGCTTACCCAAAACGATCTTATTGAGGGGATTGGGGTGGCAAGCCCGCCTGAAGTTGCTGCATACATGATCAAAGATAGTGTGAGATACTTCACGTTTTGAGGAAAATCCAGGGCTACTTTCAACGTAAGCAGAAGCAGAATTATGCTTACTTATCAGTTCTGTGCCTGTCTTCGCAGGTTTAAATTCAATTGCCCTATCTGTAATAATACGCTATCTTAATCAGTTGAATTTATAACCCACAAAACCTTATTTATGACATTTCTGACAACATTTTTCCTTATGGCTCCACCCGATGGTGATGGCGGCGGTGCAATGATTAATCTGCTGTTTCTTGGAGCGATATTTTTTGTCTTTTACTTTTTCATCATTCGTCCGCAAACCAAACGCCAAAAAGAGATTCAGAAAAAAGTAAGCGAAATGAAAAAGGGTGATAAAGTGGTAACCGGTGGCGGAATGATCGGCATTGTGAATACTATTGATGAAGATTCCGTACTCCTTGAAATAGACAGCGGCGTTAAAGCCCGTTTTCAAAAAGGATCTATCACGGATGTGAATCCAGGGAAGAAATAATTCAGTTGTACAATGACAATCTGATTCAGCAGGAAATTCCAAATTCCATTATACAAACACCAAGTCGATATAGATCTGCATTATAGAGCCTTTGATATGGTGCTCTTAATTTGGAATTTTTTAGCCCGACATACATATTTATCCACTTAAGTTGCTCATAAAAACATAACCAATGCCCAAGTTCTCCTTCAATACCATCCCAGAGGCCATCGAAGATATCTGTGCAGGTAAAATGATTATCGTGGTGGATGATGAGGATCGTGAGAATGAAGGAGACTTTCTGATGGCGGCTGAAAAGGTTACCCCCGAGGCCATCAATACCATGGTTATTCATGGGCGCGGGCTGGTTTGTGTGCCGATTACCACGTCCCGTGCAAAGGAGCTTGAGCTCGATTATATGGTTACCGAAGGTGCCGATCCTGACGAAGCCGCATTTACCATCTCGGTAGATCACAAACAACTTACCACAACCGGTATTTCTGCACCGGACAGGTCCAACACGATTCGGGAGCTGATAAACCCCGATGCCAAACCACTTGATTTTCGGCGTCCGGGGCATGTATTCCCGCTTACAGGCGTTGATGGCGGTGTTCTTCGCCGTGCAGGCCATACCGAAGCAGCTATTGATCTTGCACGGCTTGCAGGCTGTGCCCCTGCCGGCATCATCTGTGAAATCATGCATGATGACGGTGAAATGGCTCGCCTGCCTGAGCTAATTAAGTTATCGAAAAAGCTCGATATGAAGCTCATCACAATTAAAGATCTTATCGCATATCGGATGAAGCATGAATCGCTCGTGAAAAATATCATGAGCGTAAACATGCCAACCATCTTTGGTGATTTCAAACTGCATGTATTTGAGGAAAAACTGACCGGCGAGCACCATCTTGCCTTTACAAAAGGAGAATTAACTGAAGACGACCCTGTTTTGGTACGTGTACACTCATCCAATTTACTGGCCGATATTTTTGGCAGTAAACGGAGTGATAAAACAGGAATTCTGCAACAATGCCTCCAAATGATTGAAAAAGAGGGGAAAGGTGCTGTGATCTATATGGATCAGATGAGCAAAGAGTATAGTATTACCGATCAAATTATTGCGATTAAACTTCAGGATGATGGACTCTCCAAAGATGAAATCCGTTCACGTTTAGGCGCAAAAATGGATTCCAGAGATTATGGAGTGGGGGCACAGATTCTGCACGCCCTCGGCATTCGCAAACTGCGTCTGCTCACAAATAATCCTGTGAAGCGAGTGGGCCTTAACAGTTTCGGACTCGACATGATAGAGGAGGTTTCCATACCACTCGATCACATCGACACCGATCATCCAGAAGAAAAACTCGACAAACCCCTGCAGCGCGATGAGTTTTTGAAACGACTGATTTTGGAGTGATTTCAAGGCGCAAGGTTCAAGGCCCAAGGCGCAGGGGAAAACTTCTAAACGTTTGTCTTTCTAAGGCCAACCTTCTCCATTAGGTATCCAGATTTGAAAAGTTTGCTTACTGCTGACCTATTTTCGCCGCTTCATCGTACATACCGAGTCGATAGAGTGCTTCGCGTAAATACCTTCTCAGTTTTTCATTATCGGGATTGGCCATGTACTGCGGCTGCCAGCGCCGTACAAGTTCGTCAAGTTCTTCGGTTTGCCTGTATGCACTGATCAGCCCCTGGTATGCGCGGTCGCTATCCGGTTTAAGAGAGTGATAGCGGTGCCACGCTTGCCGGGCTTCTCGCCAGTTCTCCTCTTTTTCGTGGATACGTGCCTGCAAAAGATGTGCCTCTGGCAGTTCCGGCATGCGGCTGATGGAACTTTCCAGATCTTTCAATGCAGCCTCATCATTACCAAAAAAAAACTTTTTCTTCGCTGAGAAGTAGAGAATCTCACCCTGATTCCCAAATTCTTCAACAAGATATTTAACTGTACGTTCCGCATCTTGCACACTGCACTGTTCAAGCAGAAAATCGAATCCGCCAAATACCAAAGAACGCGTTGCCTGCAAGCGCTCTGGCCTGCGATCGATATCTCGTGATTTTTGCAATAATGCACCGGGTTGACCCATTTCCTGCGCAAGCTGTGCTCGCTGATGTTTGATTTCATTATACCCTGTGTGTATTGCATCAACCTTTTGGGTGCAGGCTTTATCCAATTCATTTTTGGTTGCAAAGTATCGTGCAGATCCAAAAAGAGCCCGGGTGGGTACATTTTCCACCTGCAACATTTGAGAGTATAATGGCCATGCTTTTTCGATCCCAAATGCCTGTTCCTCAGCTTCGGCCCATAACAGTAAATCATCAGTCTGCTCCGTGATTTGGTAAAGTTTTTTCCATGTCTCAGCGGCATCTTCCCACAGTTCCAGGTCCATCTGAGCCCAACCAAGCCTGCGGTTCAAGGTTTTTGACTCCGGAATAATGGTAAGCCCTCTTTTATACTCTTCAATTGCACGCTCCGGATTCTCATGCAGCTCGAGCATCCTTCCCTTGTTTGTATATGCAATTTCGGTAAATTCATTGTATTTAGCCAATGTGTCGAGTTTTGCGATTGCCTTTTCCCACTCATTCATCATTTCATGAAGTTCAGACAGCTCAAGTAAAATATTCGGGTCATTGGGTATCGCCTGCCTTTTTTTACGTATGATGTTGAGCTCTCCCTCTGAATGCCCCATTCGCCGGTTAATAGCTGCAAGTTCATCATACAGTTTTGGTTCATCTGGAAATTTGTCCATCAGTTCATCCGCATATTTCTGTGCTTCTTCCGGTTGGCCATCAGCAAGGAGTGCCCGGAGCCTTGAAAGCCTGGGCGTTAAATTCTTAGGATTTTCTTCGATCTCTTCATCAAGCAGTTCAATTATTTTTTCCGAACGCTGAAGCTGAGAAAGCAGTGCAAGCCTGAACTCTCTGGACTGTTCATGCTGCGGATTGATCATAAGCGCACGCTCAAGATGGTCGAGTGCATCTTCATACTGCTGTAGATTGTAGTGAGCAAGCGCCCGGTTATACCATCCTGCAATCTCATCAGGACGGTAGTTCGTTACCTTACGAAACCAACGTGCCGCTTCTGTAAACTGATTCCGGCTTGCTGCCTCTCTTCCTAAACTTTCAAATATCCTGCCAAGCCGTTCACCTGCCTGCTTGTGGAGCTCCGGGTCGGTTCGTTCGGAGAGTCTCTCAAGATCCCGGTACAATTCCAGGGCCTGGTTCATTGCCCCGGATTGTACATACAACTCTGCCTTCATCTGTTTCAAGTAGAGATTTTCGGGATATGTTCTCAGACCCTCTTCCAATTTTGATTGAGCTTCAATTAGCTCTCCTTTCATCAACCAGGCAGCCGTATAAAACCTGTAGTAGTCTGAACCGAGTTGATCCGCATCCGTCCGCTGCAAAAGTTCGATGGCAATACCCGGCTCCTCGATGGAGAGATGGTACTCAATGTCGGCTGCCGTTTGGGCGTAGCTTTCCATACAAGCCAGGATAAAAATCAGTAAGAAAAACGAATACTTCATACGGTTGAAATTTACTGCCGTCATGTCAAGTATAAACTTTCGGTTGTGGTCCTTCCAGAGACATGGTCTTTCTGGTTCTATATCGGAATATTAAATAGTTCAGGAATCTTTTAGAAGATCACCATTTAGACACCAAAGAAGAAATACCGTGTTGGGTCAGACCTGACAGCATTCCCGGTGCTTTTCCGGGTTTCTGGCAGCGTCGGTACTTTGGGTGAAGATTTCCCACAAAATCCAACGCTGTCAGATCCAGTAGGTGCTGACAGGTTTTGACCGACATTTCATATTTGACTTAATACTACTGCCGCAACCTCACCGGTTGGCTTGGCATACTTACGTTTCCGAATTCATCGAATGCCCGGATGCGGTACCACAGGCGCTGATCCGATATTTCATCTTCCCAAACTTCGCTGCCTGCATCCACCTCGGCAACCAGTTCATATCCCGTCGTGGAAATTTCCGAACGGTAGATTCGATAACCGGCCAGATTCCCTGATCGTACACCAGCCCATCTCAATTCAACCACTCCATTACCTGAGGGAACCAGGTGTACATTTCGCACAATGGGCGGCCGGTTTCCGTCAGCCACTAAAATTTCCTGGGCCGGAGGGTTCAGGCTTACATTATCAAAGGAGTCTACAGCGGCCACTTCGTATCGGTAGGTGGCGCCGCGTTGTACATCGCGATCTATGTACCTAATCTGATGGCGAGGCAGCATTTTCTCAAATGAATCATCCTGCTGCTCACCGGTTCGGGTGATGCGATAGTTTACCACATCGCCCGAGAGCGACTGGCTCCAGACAAGCGAAACCTGGCGTCCGTTGGTTCTGGCTGTGAGCTGGCCCGGAGCATTAGGCAGCGTAAGGCCGGGAATTTGAAGATCTACATAAAGTGTGTCACTAATATTTTGAGAGCTATCGGCCACAGCAATTCCGTAATTATAGAATGCACCTTCAATAAATCCTTCACCTGCAATACCCAGGTCCGTAAAGCTGAAATCGATTAAATTATCATGGTTAATTTGTGAATAACTGATCTCTGCACCCGGAACCTCTATCCGGCGAATAACAAGATACGTTAAGAGGTCAGGCGCCGGATCATCATCTTCCCAGGTAAGCTCAACGGTGTCGTTCGCTTCGTTATAGGTTGCAACCAGATTTTGAGGAGGTGATGGCGGAGTGCGATCCGGTACAAAAATGGATGTAAAATTGCTCCACTCTCCTTCGGTTCCCCACTCGTTCACGGCACTTACTCTATAAAAATAATACCTGCGGTCATCCGGTACGGTATCTCTGAAAAATGGATCGTCAACCGGCAGCGGTTCATCGGTGATTAAATCATAATTGGAATGGGAATCCACAGCCCTGTAAACAAGATACCCGGTAACTCTCGGGTCGGGGCTTTGAAACCAGCTTAAAGCTACATCATGATCTGTCTGAAACAATCCACGTACACCGCGGACCATGGGCGGCGGGGTGGGATCGATTGCTTGGACCACTGCATTCTCAGATGATCGGGTAGACTGCCTGATGATATCTATCGCTTCAACCCAAAATGTGAGTTCAACTCCCGGCTCCGGCAGCGGAATACGATAGGTGAAGGAATCCTGGTTGGAGTCGCGTGCTACCGGATTGGCATGTGCATGGGATGGAGATTGTTCCCCTTCTCTTTGCATCAGTACCCGGAATGCAATTACATCATCGGGACGGTTACCGGTTTCACGGGGATAGTTCCAGCCTATCTCTATAAAGCCCTCATCCTGGTGTGCTGCTACATTTCGCGGCTCCTGTGGCGTTACTACCTCAAGAAGAGCTGTATGCTCCACCGGGTCACCAATTTCTGTACCACGGTCATTCACAATCTGTACCCGGTAGGTAACTTCACTGCCAATGGGCGCTTCCCTGTCGATAAAGCGGCGGCCAAGCAGATCGGCCACTTCGGGCCTGAACACGGTCAGGAAACGGTTCACCTCGCGGTTGGTACGCAGAGCAAAAAAAGTGCCCTGTGCATCATCCCTGTTTAAAAAAGTCTGAATCTCATCAAACAACTCCGGGCCAAGCTGCTGTTCCATATCAGCAGCTCTATTAACAGGCATAACGGGTTCATCTGTAAGAAGCTCAAACTCTGCACCTTCAATGCTGCGGTAAACCAGTACTCCATTACCAAGTGCCGGGGTTAAAAAATGATAGATGTAGGCGGCCTGCTCTTCCTCGTGAACGGCTACATACATGTCCGGCTGCTGGGCCATTGTTGGTAAAGCCATTAAAAATAAAAAGGGTAATAAATAGATCGTATTTTTCATGATTCTGGAGTTCGTCATTAAATAACCTGAGTTCGATTAATATGATAATTGGTTTATTGTTCAAAGCTATTAAAAGAGATTCCCCCTTTGAAGGGGGCAGAGGCTCGTAAGAGCCGAGGGGGATGACCCTCTGAGCATTGATTTGGCGCGGATTTTCGTTTTTAGATTCAAATTCACCACAAATCATCCCCCATACCCCCTTCAAAGGGGGATACTCTTCAAAAAATTCTTATATCGAACTGACGTTAAATAAGATTCTTTAGTTCACAATTGCAATCAGCCTGATGGCTACCGGCCACTCTAGATTCATTTCTCCTTGTATTCGGTTTACCGCAGACTAACCACTTCAATTGTGATTTATATGTTGAATTAACTGCCAAGAACAATTCCTCCTCCATTATTCATACTGATCTGTTCTTCGAAGCTTGAACGTACTCCTGCGCCGGTCTCCACTTCAACTGTCAGGTTCAGATTGCCATGATTCAGCATCTGGTGAACTGGAATTTTTAAAAACTCTACATCATCCAATCTCGGCAGGTATGGTAGCTGGTCTGCATATCGCTTTATGTTCTGGTATAGCGTACTGCCTCCGGCATCAGTAATAGTCAGCCTGACTGAACTGATCCCGGCATCAAACCCATTAATGCTGGCTACTTTTACGTTCATAAACTTGCGTTCTTCGCCCCTCATTTCCCTCTCAAACAATTCTTTCTCTATGGATGCAATTTCGGCTTTTCGCAGGTCAAACTTCACGCCTGCTATAGAAACAGTTTGAGAATAGGTACCATTACCCGAAACAGCCCTGACCTGAAGATCAAATGCAGAGCTTACCGGCAGCATTGGAATGCGGAAATATGGGGCAGAATTACCCAGCGTTGTCAGACTACTGTGAGTAAAATCAACTGCGGGAGATGAACCGGATCCCTCAGGCCAGTCCCTTTGTGCCGAACCATCATGACTCCTATAGGTGTACTGATAACCTGCAATGCCGCTTTCCGGGTCGTTGGCCAGTTGCGGCAGAAATACCCTCAGCCCATTGTTGCGCGGCTGCACAGAAACGAGAGGTGCTGCCGGTGGTGTGGGATCGGGATGTAATATTTGATACGTCCTCACATCAGAAATGAGCCCGGCATAGTTTTGTGCCCGTACGTGCATATACCAGGTCCCGAAAGAGGGAAGGTCAACATTTTCAAAGTAAAGTACATGTGCAGTTTCCACATTT
>REDS01000065.1 GCA_007693395.1 Balneolaceae bacterium
AGCTGAGTCCAATTAAAAAATTATTGCAAAGAGTGCTCCCCTCCTTTGTAAGGAGGGGCCGGGGGTGGTTACAGCTCTTAGAGCAGGGCTACATATTGTGAAATTAGCTCATTAGCCAGTTTCAACCTCCCTAAATCCCCGTCCGCCTGAGATGGAAGGGGACTTACCGGTTGCCAAATTTAAAGTATTTATATCGAACTCACGTCATCTACCAAAGATAGTACAAGTTTGTAAATCCTGTATTAATCCTGAAAATCAGAGCAGCAGTAAAATTGCAGCAAGAGCAAGTGCTATACCTGTCCACTGCGCTTTTGTGAATATATCTCCCCATCTGAAAACACCTACACATGTTGCTCCAAGAACAGTGAGTATATTTACACTGCTGTAGACGATTGCCCCGGTTAGCTGTTCAAGGGCGAGAATCAAAAAGATGGATGTCAGCAGATTTGGAATGCCGATAGCGGCTCCCATAACCCACTCCTCTTTTTTTATGGAGTAATTTCTTCGGATGAGAAGTACAAAGCTGCCAATCAAAAATGCCGAGAAAAAAACGGCTCCCATAAAAATCTCTTTGGGAATCTCTGCCGAAAATTCCTCCTCATAAACCATCAGGGAAGCGTCTCCAATTCCGGTCCCCACAAAAAGTATCACCAATAGCCAGCCGGCGCTCAGAGGCTCTCTGATTAACTTTCGCTTGTTCGGAAGCAGCAAAAATAGTGCGCCGAATACAATCAATATTCCAACCCATTGGAGTGTAGAGAGCACCTCCTGATACCAAAGAATAGATGTAAACACCGGCACGAGTAGAGATACGCGCATTGCAGCCACACTGATTCCAACGCCATTAAGATGTACCGATTTACTATAGATGAAAAAATTGGCGATGAACACAAAACCAACAGCTGTAGCAAAGAGCAGCGGGATTGAGAAACCGGAAAATTCCGGCAATGTGGTGATTCCTTCCCGAATAGCCAGAAGCACTGCGAAAAATGTTGCTATAAGATAGTTAACCGTTAGCACCCGGGTTGTATTTAACTTTTTGTGCTCGGTTATTTTGAAAAAGTGTGCAATAAGAGTAGAGGTTGCTGCACACAAAAGGATGAAAAACCAGCCGGCCATCACTGAGTTATATTAAGCGAAAAATTTCCAAATGCCTGAATTTCTTGAGGCCTGTCGTGCAGGCGTCTTGAGGTGAAATCCACATTGTTTTCGAGGTGGCGAACCAGTTCGTGAACACGTGTGTTTCTTCGTTTGATTGCTTCAGCCCAATAGTAATTAAATATATGATGACGTTGATTTTCAAATCCTGCTGCAGCATAAACAGACGAACGCTGCCCTGGCCTGTGGCTGAAAAGAATAAATGAATTTGGGATGATTCGCTGCAAACGCCCCGAAAACTCCTGAAGCACGGAGTTGTACCCGCTTCGTGATGCAGAGGATGCTGTTTCACCGTTGCCGAAACCAAATTGAAGATCTGCCATTAGAAAAAGTGCGGCCGGGTTGATGCGCTCAAATTCCGGAAACACAAACTCTGCTAAAAGGCCGTCGCCTTCTTTCTCTTCAGCAAAATTGAGATAGATGGTTCCAGGTTGTGCCAATGTTCCAAAGCCGGAGAGGTAAACAAATAGTGAACCTTCACCATTTATCTCAGAAACATTTTCCAGTTCAGCTTTCCAGTCTATGGTGGAATCAACCCTTATATGATGAATCTGGCTTTCAGCCATCTGCAGGGCGTGCCTCATGTAAAAGATGAAAAGCTCGTGATCTCTGTCGAGATATGGACGCACCTCTGATTGTTCAGCAAACCCGTTGGTAAGAATAATCGCACGGTCGCTGCTGTTTCGTGGTTTCAGAATTGGAACTGAATTCTCAACATCAATCTCACCGAATGGCACGTCTCTGAACTCGAAAACATCAGGCGTGTCTCCGGTTCCTTCAGCCAGCCACTCAACCTCACCTGCATTTGCATTTAGAAATACTTCTGAACCGCCAAATCTTACCCTGTACCACCCTTGTGGATCGCGATTTATTAACTGTAGAGAACTGCCCTCCCCAATCTCGGTAATCACATTCAAATCATTCTGAACCGGTGCATTTCTGAGAACTGCTACAGGCGATGTGATTAACACATATGGCGAGAGAAAATCCGCAATGTTGAATGTGTGATTGAGGGAATCGTCGTTATAATGTAATGTTACGGATACAGACGTATTATCCCTGATGTCACCTTGAATAAAATCGGCAACCTGTGCAAGATTTACGCTTAACGCCCCGCCGGAAAGCCCGATTTCATCCAGAGAAAAAATCAGTGAATCACCCAAAAAAATCTCTGCTTGTACATCAAGCTCTACATCTTTGAACCGGTTGCGGAGTGTATCACTTACTATTTCGGTTCCGCTTCTGCGCATTAATTCGGTTTCACCGGTAAAAATGGGGGTGCCTGTTGGTTGAAGATTGGAAAATGAGAGCAGCGCAAGGCTTGCAGCTGTAACATTTAAGGGTAGTCTGGCGCCGGATGAAACCGAAGGCAAAACTGTAGATGTATTCGCAGCCAATACCGCAAACGTGGCTCCTGCAAGTCCCAGGGCAAGATATCCCCATCTGGGGCGGTATTGCTGAATGGTTCGTTCAACCTGTATACGCTGCACAAACTGCTGCTCGGCAACAGTAAAAATACCATAGATTACAAGGGGGTTTTCAACAGTGGGTTCTTCTGTAATCTGAATTATATTTCGTTCTTCCAGAATCACGGGGTCAATCCGCTCATCCGTTGCATTCTGATCAACAACAACCCATCTGCTTGATGTACAAGAGATTGAGAAGAATAAAAAAATGAGCAGTATGGTTAACTGTCGAAAATGCATGCATGAAGTTTAGAACGATACAACTGCACCAAAGCCGAAAAGGTGCCTGAATTTAAACGAGTTTTGATCCCCTGCATCTGATAACCAGAACGGAATTTCATACCTCAACACAAATCCGCGCGGTTTGCCAAGATAATCGGGGATGTTTAAAGATAAGGAAAATCCTGCACCGGCATTGGAGAAGGCACCATCAGGATCTCTGTCCGTGATTCCTAAAGAGGTACCGGAATCAAAAAACAGATAAGTCCTGAAATTCAGAAACTCTGATGCATACGGTATATCATTGAACAGAACTCCAATGGGGTTCCAATAATCGAGCTCGGCATTTATCGAGGCTACACTGTTAAATCTGTTTGGTGAGGTGATGCATATAACATCTGACGGATCTGATTTGCAATACTGAAATGAAGCAATATCCCTTGAATTGTAACCCCGAACATTTGCTCCGCCGGCTACATGGATGTTGCCGCTCTCCATCCAGCGGGTGGGAATGGTACCTTTTGCTCTTGTGAATGCGTTACTCATCCAGTCAATTGGCGGCCGGGTACTGCGTGAATAAATATACTCAGGTGCAGCGTTTTCTGATGCCAGGCCAACATAACCTCTCAATCGAAGGCCAAAATAGTCGTTAAATGGTATTCGCTGTGTTGCTCTTACAGTTGCGGTAGTGAAAAAATCATTCAGATATTGAAAGCGAGTACCCGCCTGAACATTATACCAGCCGAGTGCATTGTCGTTCTGAAGTTCAAATCTGAGTGATGTAAGTAATTTAGACTGGTCTGAAAATTGTTGTGTTAATTCATCAAACTCAGACCATAGCGGTTCGAAAGGCACATATTCATGGTCGAACCGTTTTTCGAATGAGTTGTAAATGCTGAACTCCCGGTATCTGCGCTCATCAAATCCCTGCTGCCAGCGTTTGTTAAACCCAATTCCATGATTGTGATAACCCGTTCTGATGGAACTTCGAAGCTGAATATTTGCCTCACTGCCATAATCTGACCACTGCCCAATCGGCTCGGTAAAAGTAAGAAAGTAGGAAACGGGCAGGGAAGGGAGCCATGCACCCACCCAGAAACCGGTTTCAAGCCGATGCGGGCCATCTTCAAATGTTCCCGGCACCTGGCCTTTTAAACGAATACCAAGCAGAATTCCATCCACATCATTATACCAAATGTCAGGTGATGGCAAAACTTCATAACGGGGCGTTTGCGCATGCAGATTATTCACTACTAGCAGAGGCAGCAGAAACAGAATCAGGAATATTAATCTATAGAAACGATCCAATCTTCAAGAATTTGGTCGGAAGTTAATAATTGGTTAGTAAGAGTGAGCAGGCGTTTTTGTTCCGGCCAGAAGATAACTTCCAATGCCTTGTGAAGGGAAAACCATCCAAAGTCGTTATGTTCGTCATCCAAAACAGGAGCATCTGCTTCATTGAGTTCTGCAGCAAATGCAGGTATGGAGTGAACCATATCTGTTTTTTGCTCATAAAAGTGATTAACGCCGGGAACAGTCCAGAATTTTACAGGAGTGAGTGAAGTTTCTTCTTTTAATTCCCTGAGGGCTGCCTGCCAGAATGTTTCTCCTTGCTTAACTTTTCCGCCAACCATTCTCCATTGTCCCTGATACACGTGGCCTTTCGCTCTTTTCAGTAGCAAAAATTCCGGTTCACTTTGTTTGAACCGGTATGGGTAGAGATCGATCAGTTTTTTTTCAGACATCTGACTGAACCATATTCTCGAAATATTCCATGGTTTTTATCAGGCCGGTATGGCGGTCGGTTTTTGGTTCCCAATTAAGTACACGTTTTGCTTTAGAGATATCCGGCTGACGTACCTGCGGGTCATCAGCAGGAAGTTTATTAAATACAATCTCGCTTTTACTGCCTGTAATTCTGATAATCTCCTCAGCAAACTCAAGAATAGTTATCTCCTCGGGGTTACCAATATTTACCGGCTCTATTTCATTACTGTTTGCAAGCCGGAAAATTCCCTCTACTAAATCATCTACATAGGTAAATGAACGGGTTTGAGAACCATCACCAAAAACAGTTATCGGTTCATTTTTCATCGCCTGTCTGAAAAATGTGGGCAGTGCACGGCCATCACGCAACCTCATTCGCGAGCCGTACGTATTGAAAATTCTCACAATGCGTGTTTCAATATCATGAAACCGGTGATAGGCCATGGTCATCGCTTCGGCAAACCGTTTGGCTTCATCATACACTCCGCGATAACCTGTTGGGTTTACATTTCCCCAATAGGTCTCTTTTTGAGGGTGTTCGAGCGGATCTCCGTACACCTCACTTGTTGATGCCAGAAGAAATTTTGCGTTTTTAGCCTTGGCAAGTCCAAGAGCTTTGTGAGTTCCAAGAGAGCCCACTTTCAACGTCTGGATGGGCATTTCAAGGTAATCGATGGGTGATGCGGGTGAGGCAAAGTGCAATATCAGATCGAGAGATCCATCTACGTGAATGTAATTTGTTACATCATATTTAATGAACTCAAACCTCTCCTTTCCAATCAGGTGGCTGATGTTGCTCTCCGCACCGGTAATGAGATTATCCATGCAGATTACGTCCCAGCCTTCATTGTGATAGCGATCGCAAAGGTGCGAACCTAAGAATCCGGCTCCTCCCGTAATTAAAACCCGTGAACTCATATTAGAAAAATTAGTGGCTCTTAAGAACCGTTAAACATTCACGCTGGGCCTTCCAACGCTGATGTAGATTAAACCGGCTTCTTCGGCTCTGTTAAGGTCATAAAGGTTACGCCCGTCAAATACTACAGGCTCTTTCATCACCTTTGAAAAACGGCTTAAATCCGGACGGCGAAATTCGTTCCATTCCGTGCAAATCACAAGTGCATCCACATCATTAATTACAGAATCACGATCATCCATAAATTTAATGTTTGCAAGAGTTTCATCAGACGATGCTTCCTTAAATGTTTCAATCGCTTCGGGATCATAGGCTTTCATATTTACACCAAGTTTTGCAAGCTCTTCTGTTATGTAAAGCGCCGGGGCCTCTCGAATATCATCCGTTTCAGGTTTAAATGAAAGCCCCCAGATGCCTACCGTTTTACCTTCGAGCTTCCCGTTATAATAGAGTTTCATTTTCTCTACGATGGAAACCTTCTGATACTCATTTACCTTCATCACTGAATCGAGAATTCTGAAATCGTAGCCAAATTCGCCGGCTGTATGGTGGATAGCCTGTACATCTTTAGGGAAACAGCTGCCCCCATATCCTATTCCTGCAAAGAGAAAACGTTTGCCAATACGAGAATCGGTGCCAATACCCCGGCGGACATTATCCACATTTGCACCAACTTTTTCGCAGATATTGGCAATCTCGTTCATGAAGGTAATTTTTGTGGCAAGCATGGCATTGGCAGCATATTTGGTAAGCTCTGAACTGCGCTCATCCATAATAATAATGGGATTACCGCTTCGAACAAATGGTTCGTATAGTGCCGTCATCAGATCGGCTGCCTTTTTGCTGCGGGTTCCTACCACTACGCGTTCCGGCTTCATGAAATCTTCAACAGCTGCCCCTTCTCTGAGAAATTCGGGATTGGAAACCACATTAAATTCATGGTCAGTTTTGGCTGCAATTTTTTCATGAACTTTATCAGCTGTACCTACAGGCACGGTGCTCTTGTTCACGATTACACGATAGCCGGGATATTTGTTGAAAAGGTCTCCCAGCTGATCGGCTACATTCAGAACAAAACTCAGATCGGCCTGTCCGTCTGCACCGGGAGGTGTAGGCAAGCAGAGAAATATAATCTCAGATTCCTGGAATGCTTTATCAATATCGGTGGTAAAAACGAGGCGATTTTCACGAATGGCACGGTCGAAAACACGGTTCAGGCCGGGCTCATAAATAGGCACCTCGCCTTTTCTCATGCGTTCTACTTTTTTTTCATCAATATCTACGCAAATAACGTCGTTGCCGCTGTCTGCAAAACAAGTACCGGTTACAAGACCAACATAACCGGTTCCAATAACTCCTATTTTCATACGTCTGAATGTTTATAATCTTTCAATTTTTAATACTTCCAATTCCAGCATGCCGGCGGGTACTTTTACCGAAACGGAGTCACCCACTTCCCTGCCCAGAATTGCTTTACCTATGGGTGAATCAACAGAGATTTTACCCGCTTTAAAGTCGGCTTCATTTTTTGAAACCAGGGTATATTTCATCTCCTTGTTCACTTTTTTGTTGAGAATAGTTACTGTTGATAAAAGATACGCTTTGGATGTATCAATGTTCTTTTCATCAATAATGCTTGCGGTAGCAAGAATGTGTTCGAGCTCGGCAATTTTCTTTTCGAGATGGCCTTG
Organism: Balneolaceae bacterium; assembly: GCA_007693395.1. GTDB lineage: Bacteria > Bacteroidota > Rhodothermia > Balneolales > Balneolaceae > Rhodohalobacter. Next base: position 7,218 of record REDS01000065.1, read on the forward strand.
TGCCTCTTTTGCCGCATCGTACTCAGCATTTTCACTAAGATCACCCTGAGCCCGGGCATCAGCAATTTCCTGTGCAATCTCTTTTCGCCCGCGTGTTTTCAGATCTCTTAACTCTTCATCCAGTTTTTCATACCCTTCTTTGGATAGATAGTTTTTCTTCATATATAGCTGTTTATCAACTTTTTAAAATAGAAATAGCAGTGCGTACCCTGCTATTATTTGTTTCATTTTTGTGCTTTGTATAGAAAAGTAAAAATATGATGATATGATGTGTTTCCCAACCGTTATTTAACCAATCGCGTATGTGTGAAATAGAGAAAGAATTTCAGTACCCGATAAACCTCTTCCCAAATCTGCATCAGGCCACTTTTTGATCAGTGAAAACCACCATTACAAGAAAAAGCTAATAACCAACACAATCGAAACCCCGGTAACCCCAATTATGGTCTCCATAATAGTCCACGATTTCAGGGTTTGTTTTTCGGTGAGCCCCATATACTCTTTCACCAGCCAGAAACCGGAATCGTTCACGTGAGAAAGTACCGTAGCTCCACAGGCAATTGCAATTACAATGGTTCCGATTAATGGCGGAGAGTAACTTCCCATTTCTATGATTGGTGCGATCAGTCCGGCTGCAGTAACCATCGCCACGGTGGCCGAACCCTGTGCCACTCGGATAACCGTAGCTACCAGAAATGCAAAAAGTACTACGGGCAGGTTGGTACTGCTCATCACATCAACCAATACCTCACCAACACCTGTTGCCACCAGCACGCGCCCAAACACCCCTCCTGCACCGGTAAGCAGAATAATCATCCCCACCGGCTCCATCGATTTGGTTGCCACCCGCTGCACCTCTTCACGGGTAAACCCGAGTTTTGTGCCCAGAAAGTAGAATGCCATCAGTATGGAGATCATCAACGCAGAAAACGGGTGCCCAACAAACGACATCCACTGACTAAGCGTGTGATCTTCACCCAGCCAAACATTGGTGGCCGTATTGGAGAGAATAAGTATAAGCGGCACAATGATAATGGCAACAGCAATACCAAAGCCCGGCTTTCTGCGCTCGCCACCAAGTTCAATTCCCGGCACCGTGGCAACCATTTTCTCTGGAACTCCAACATTGATTCTCTCCCCGATATACCTGCCAAAGAAAATACCACCAACAATTGTTGCAGGAATTCCGGCAATTAGGCCAAAAAATATCACCCATCCAAGATCAGCACCTATCAGGGCTGCAACAGCCACCGGCCCCGGAGTTGGCGGGATAAATGAGTGAGCCACGGCAATACCCGCAGCGAGTGGTATGCCGTATCGTAAAATTGATTTACCAGTTTTTTTGGTGATGTTATAAACAAGAGGAATAAAAAGGATGAGCGCAACTTCGAAAAATACCGGAATCGCAACAATTAAACCGATAAGGGACAATGCCCATGGGGCCTTCCTCTCCCCAAACCCTTTGATGATGGTATCGGCAATTTGTTTAGCCCCGCCGGATACATGCAGCATCTCGCCAATCATGGTTCCTATACCAATCACTACAGCTATATAGCCAAGAATACCTCCCATTCCCTGCTGAATTGTATCGATAATTTCCCCAGCAGGAATACCCCCGGCAACAGCTGCAAGCAGACTTACAAGCAGAAGCGCGATAAAAGCCTGCATCCGTAAAACAATGATCAAGAAAAGAAGAACAAGAATGCTTACTACGGTGAGGCCGATTAAAAAAGCTGCTGACATCTACTGCGGATTACGTTCTGTGTAACATTCTGAGCAACAGCCAATAAACGAACAGAAAGTGATAAAGGCAAAAACCGGCTGAACATATCTTCATAAAGAGTGAACCTGATCTTGCGGCCACTCTAAACGTACACCTATATTCGTTAACACCCGCTGAAATTCGGCAGTCAAAGCCTGCGATTCGTGCACCTGGTGCGGTTCCACCCCGCGCTCTTTGCAAAATGCAAGTAGTGCGCCGGCCGATTCACCAATATTCCACTCAACAGGATGCAGACGGTAGCAGCCATTGGTTATGTGTGTGGTACCGATATTCTTGCAGGCAGGAATCAGATTTCGCACCCGTTGAGGTATCAATGCCCCAAGCGGTATTTGAAATGGGAGTGAGCTGATATCGATGTAGTTGTTCCCTCTTGTGCTTGGATGAAGATCAATCCGGTAAGCTCCGATACCTACTGAATCTTCAAAAATTGCAGCACGAACGTCATCTTCCCCCAGCCCGGTTTCTCTCATGCGGGCTTCGGTACCTACATGTTGTTCAAGAACGGTAAATTTTGCCTTTATCCGCCTGCTCTCACGAATGTAAGCGTGCTTGGCCATTCCATTTTTCGTGTTGAAGATATCTCCGCGAAGTTTTAAGCCGGGCCAGCCTTCCCCCCCATCGGGGCGGGGTGCTTCGGTTTGAAGCCAGTAGATCAATGATCGATTTAATTCTGCTGCCTGTTCCAGATGGTGGCTGATCACCTCTTCAGGCTCATCAATCAGTTTACCCTCGAGATAAGCATGCTGTGGCCAGTTGATACAGGCAATTGGCCCTTTATAAAAACCGGATTCAAAATTATTATGATCCAGAATCTGTCTGTACGCCCACCAGCCATCCTGATCGGCAGGATCAAATGGCAGTGTTCTCGGCTCGAGGGTAATCGGGTTTGAATAGGTTAAACTGAACAGCGGACCCGGCCACTCCGGATAGATATCCGGCACATAGTTTCTCCAGAAATCGTAGTTATCGGGTTCATCTCCGATAAAATTTTCGCCGGGCTGATATTCCAAAATAAAACAGAGATTGAATGCCTGAACATTTTCAGGGTCTGCCGTTTCCGGGGCATGTGGTTCGCCTGTCTGATCACGCCCTTCAGCACCCGTAACATATTCAACTCCACCAAGCTTCAGCAGATCTCCCATTTCGGTTGCATCAATAAACCAGGGGGCGCGCAAAGTACTTGTCTGTGATGTGCGACTGTGCCTTACATCTATCGCAGAAAAATGATCACCGGTAGTGTGTACTGCCACCGGCACACATTGTCTCAGAATCCGCAAGCTGCCACTGCTTATATATGGCATGAGCATCGATTCAAGAACAGAAAGGGCAACCTGTGGTTCGTGAGAAATCCGTGAAACCCAGCCATTTCCCGGATTTAGATAGGGCTCATCCAGAAGATCTTCCCGCAAAGGATAATTTCGTCTGTAGAAATTTCTTACCCCGGTTCTGAATAACTGATAGCTTCCTGATGCCCCGAATGTCTCTACCCACGGGTTTTCATCAGGCGGTACAGCTTGTGATGTGAGCTGCCCTCCAATCCAGTCCGTCGGTTCTGTCATCACCACCTTCAACCCAAATCTAAGGGCCGAAAGTGCAGCAGCACATCCTCCGGTTCCCCCGCCTATGATTATCAGATCTGCCCTCATTTCTGATTGGCTTTTGGAAGCAACAATTGATTCCCGTTCAAAGAAACCAAAACCGGGACTCTTCATTGCTGTAAACACTCCCGTGGAAAGCAGGCCTGCACTTTTTAAAAACTCTTTTCTGGATTGGCTCATCGATCTATCTTTTTATTTTTTCCGAATAACTCAGAAAATGTAATCAAATAATTTAAATCAGGCATACAGGATCAGACACAATGTAGTTGCCTCAACTTGATGCACCCCAATGTTGATTTTCTTTATGCATCCAACCCATTTACTATCTCCCGAAAGCTCTCCAACCCCGCCTCAATATTCTCCACAATCTCCGCAGCCAGTATATCCGGATCGGGCAAGTTGTCTAAATCGGTGAGGCTGTCGTCCTTGATCCAGAAGATGTCCATGCTGGTTTTGTCACGGTTGGTGAGTTCTTCGTAGGAGTATTTTCTCCAACGGCCGTCTGGATTTTCTTCACTCCAGGTCTCTTTCCGGTTGTGGCGGTTTTCGGGATTGTAGAGTCCGACGAATTCTTTCAGGTCATCAAAGGAAAGCGGACTCTTTTTTAAGGTGTGATGA
>REDS01000154.1 GCA_007693395.1 Balneolaceae bacterium
GATGAAATTTTTCAATTCGTCTCCCGTCAGCCACCCTGTTCCCGCCAATTGATTCGAGGCCGGGAAAAATCCGATCAAGATCATTTACTATAAAAATAATTATATGGGTAATGTCAACCCCGGCCCCTATGCCGCGAACAGTCGGGACAAGGAGGGGGTGACGTTCTGTGAAGGCTTTTTCATTAAATAAAGTCCCTCACCCAAAGTGTCGGGTTTTCGAAAAGCACTCAACTTGTCGGGCTGGTGCTTTTCCAGCGCGATAGGGAGGGATTTAGGGTGGGTCCGAAATGAGTGGCTCAATTTGACGCATTCAACAATTTTGATCATTTAAGTAAGTCGAACTCGTGATAAATCAGAGACAGGCACCCTTTTTGCAATGGATTAGCCCAATCACACCATTCATATTTAAAAGGAAGCAAAAAGAATGACTTTTCAGAGAATACTATCACGGTTAAAAAAATACCCGCTAAAAGATTATATAGCAGGCTTTCTGTTTTCGGGGAAATTTGACCGGAAAGGTGTATTGGTATATTCAGACGGGCGCCCCTATCCAAAAATCATTCATAAAGGAGGAACCCTGGTGGCCGGTAATTGTCAGTTCTATTCGGGAGTACGGCTTGAAATTGGCAAAAATGGCCGGCTTGAAATCGGAAATGGATCATACTTGAACAGAAATACCCTGATTATTTGCGAAAAGAGGGTTGATATCGGCAGAAACTGCAAAATTGCCTGGGATGTCGTGATCATGGATTCCGACCTGCACCCGCTAAATTCAGAGCCTCTTGTAAATAAACCGGTATTCATTGAGGACAATGTATGGATTGGCTGCCGTTCAATCATATTAAAAGGAGTTACAATCGGAGAGGGTGCCGTTGTAGCTGCCGGTTCTGTAGTCACAAAAAGCATCCCCCCATATACCATTTGGGGCGGAGCACCGGCTAAGTTTATCGCTCATATTAATGCTCCCAAAGATGATGTTGCTGCTACACCCGCCCAGGCAATTTATGAGTAACAGAATTACTCTTAAACCCGTGTAAAAAAGTAACTCTCAATTCGGACAAACTCCTCTAATGCTCACCTGAATCACTCTCTGAGAGGTATAAATCAATATTTTTTTAGTTGGCACATATATTGCAATTACATCATTAAGAGCATAAAAAATATTGCTCGATTTATACTAATTGAAGACCCAACACAGAGAGGAGGTCCCATGCTTACAATTGAAAGAACAAACATGTATCAGGTACTTGGAGTGAATATTTCAACATACTCGAAAGAAGAATTTTTTTTTCTGGTTCAGGAGAGGTTAAAAGATAATGATGAAAACTCACCCCCGGTATTTATAGTAACCGTTAATCCGGAAATTGCCATTCAATCGATTATTGATAACGATTTTAAAGAAGTTCTAAAAACCTCAACGATAAACACCGCTGATGGCGTAGGTATCAGTTGGGCTATAAACTTTCTTTACAACAAACAGGTCGACCGAATTACGGGATCTGATTCCTTAGAGATAATTTGCAACTATTGCGCAGAACTTAATCAGCCCGCATTCTTTTACGGTGCTGCTCCAGGAATAGCGCAAAAAGCGGCAGATATACTGATGGGAAGAATCGAGAACTTAAATATAGCGGGAGTTTATTCACCGGATAAGCCTGATGTTCCGTTCGAAAATCTGCCTCTTGATACACAAGCCTCTCTGCGAAGTGCATCCGTTGTATTTGTTGCCCTTGGCGCACCCTCACAGGAGAAGTGGATCCATGAGAACCTCGAAAAACTTCCAAACTGTAAATTAATTATTGGCATTGGCGGCAGCTTTGATTTTATAACCGGAAATACAAAACGAGCACCGGTACTGTTTCGAAAAACCGGACTGGAATGGCTGTACCGCCTCTACCTGGAACCATCGCGCTGGAGACGTATGCTCAGGCTTCCTCTCTTTGCAATAAATGTAATGCTGCTAAAAGCAAGCAGCCTCGACACTCAAAAAACTGCATAAATAATCTATTCAATGATTACACCTTATTAATTATGAAATATACAGTCAAAATATTATGAAGGTACTGATTACAGGAGCTGCAGGATTTATTGGGTATCATCTATCAAAAAGGATGATCGAAAAAAATATCGACGTTGTGGGATTGGATAATCTGAATGACTATTACAGCGTAAATCTAAAATATGAACGGCTTAATTTATTAGGTATTGAGAAAAACGGGATGAACTCACTGGATGTTCTAAACCAGAGCAAAACATTTAGTAATTTTTCATTTATTAAGTGTGACCTCAGTGATCAAGCCGGGATGGAAAAGCTGTTTAATGAACATCAGTTTGATGTTGTTATCAACCTGGCGGCACAAGCCGGTGTGCGCTACAGCCTTGAAAATCCTCATGCCTATACCTCATCTAATGTAACGGGGTTTTTGAATATCCTTGAAGGTTGCAGGCATCATAAAATCAAGCATCTCATTTTTGCTTCTTCAAGCTCTGTGTATGGTGCGAATCAAAAAATGCCGTTTGAGGTTTCCGACAGAACGGACCATCCTGTTAGCCTCTATGCAGCTACAAAAAAGTCGAACGAGTTAATGGCCCACACCTACGCCCATTTGTATGGAATTCCTTGTACGGGATTGAGATTCTTTACAGTCTATGGCCCTCTGGGCAGGCCCGACATGGCCTACTTTAAGTTTGCAAATCTTATTTCTGAAGGCAAACCCATAGATGTGTACAACCATGGAAAAATGGCCCGTGATTTTACCTACATTGATGACATTGTTGAAGGTATTATTCGCCTGGTTCCTAAAGTGCCAAAAGGTTTTTCCGAAAACGGATCAGCCCGAAGAAATCCGGATGATGAATTTCAACCTCTTGTTTCAGCCAATTATCAAATATTTAACATCGGGAATGGGACACCTGTAAATCTTTTAGATTTCATAGAAATTCTTGAGGAGCAGCTTGGGTTAAAAACCAGCCACAATATGATGACAATGCAGCCCGGAGATGTGGTAAAAACATGGGCCGATGTTTCAGACCTTTACAAGTATATTCAATATAAGCCCAAAGTAAATATTCAGGAAGGTATTACCCGGTTCGTGGAGTGGTATCACGCCTACTATGGCAACTTGCAGAAATCCTGAAAAATTCTGATTTCCAGACAAGCATTTTGCCAAATTTATTCCCAACCTGCCACATGTTGAATAACGATCCTATACTGGCATAACCCCTACTGGTGCAAGCGTCCGCTTGTACCTGTGGTGCTTGTGCCCTTTTCTGGACCATACTGGAGCGTCCGCTTGTGCCATCACTTTTCTGTGAGCCACGGTGCACCTCCGCGCCTCACTGCGTGCCACTGCCTGTCCCGTCTTTCGGGGCGGTTTTCCATTCGTAGAAGCCAAGCTTCAATTTTCCAATTCGGATTCCATCGGAAACTCTTCGAATAGATTTTATATCACCAATGCATTCATCGCCTCGGGGCAGAATAAATGGCCACCCTTAACTTAGTGCAGTCTGCTATTGTCAGGTTACTTGCCAAAGCACAGGGCACAAGCGAGACGCATGCGCCATCAGTGTTACTTGCTATAGCACAGGGCACAAGCGGATACTTCGGCTTCGCTCAGTACAGGCTGCTTGCGCCAGGCAGTGGGATTTAAGAAATGGGGTAACAATGACAAATTTTGGATAACCAAAAAAAATGCACACCCTTATTAAAAAAGGTGTGCATTTGTACGTTAAAAACGATCTGATTTACTTCAAACCTGCATTAACTTTAGCTGTAATTTTATTCGCTTTAGCACTTGCTTTTTTAGCAAGCCGTTTAGTTTCACCTTCCATGTTTTCTAGGGGATGGGAAACAAAATCAACAAATTCCTCTAATTTATCCGAGAGATAATCATTGTAATCATGATTTAATTCAGAAATTTTGCGCCTGGTTCTGGATCCCTTTTGTGGTGCAAAGAGCATTCCAACTGCAATACCTGCAGCTGTTAAAATCAGGCTTGAGGTAATGAACGTTACTGCTTTCATATGATATTATATTTTAGGGTTAATGATTATTTTTGATTATCAGCAGGGTTAAAGAATTCTTCTGCCCTGTATTACCTGAAGGAGAACTGCTATTATAGCTATTATAAGAAGGACGTGAATGATGCCTCCGGCGCTATAGCCAACAAATCCGACTGCCCAGGCAATAATTAAGATTACGGCGACGATATATAAGAGATTTCCCATGATATTTTGATTTTAGGTTACGATTAGTTTGTGGCAGTTGTGGAAGTTGCAAAGAAATCATTTAATGAATTTTCAAGATCATCCATAGCACTTCTGAATTCACTTTTAAACTCATTCCAATTGTCTTTTGTGGATTGACTATAGTTGTCTATTTGTCGTTTCAGATCGCGGTTGGTACGCTCAAGTTCTTCAACTCTTTCTGTGTGCATGTCTCTTTCATCGATATCTACATTTTGTATTTCCATCTTGATATCAGCTATGCTGCGGTTATTTTCTTGTACATTATCTGCTGCCTCTAACCTGTAAGTTCGGATTTCAGACTGAAGCTCGCTGCTGGCGATATCTACATCTCTTTCTGCTTCTATTGCGGAAGTTTCAGCTCGTTCCATTTGATTGGAAGATCTGTCGCAGCTTTGAATAGCAAAGGCTGAAATAAGAGCCATAGCTGTAATTATTAGGAATGAATTTTTCATAAATTTGAATCGTATTAAGTTTATTTTAAAGTGGCAGCAGTATTAGAATTCCAATCAAAATCAAGGACATTATAGAAATAAATACGCCTCGATCATTGTCTCTTGTCTCTTGCTTTTTCTCTGTTACTTCATTACCTGTTACCATGTTCTCAGCCAGTGTCAATTCAGAATTATCCAATTCTATAGATTCGACTAACCCGATGAGCAAGGTTTGGTGTTCTACTGCATCATTGTTTATTTCAACCATGACCGGAGTCACGTTTTCCACATTAAATGGTGCAGATTTGATTGGTACAAATGCCAACAAAATCAACACTGTTATAGCACCAATAAGTAACTTTTCCATTTTATCATAATTGTTTCCTGCAACTTGCAGGCCAGTTGTGAAACTATTTTCACAACCGAAATATGATGTTATTCAACGATATATACGTTATAAAGGAGAGTTAAAAATTTGTATATATCACAGGTTCTCGAGGTTTTTTTCTCTTTTATTCTTCATCTCTTTGAAATAGGTAGGTGTCAGGCCGGTAACTTTTTTAAACTGATTGGACAGATGGGCAACACTGCTGTAATCTAACTTCCAGGCAATTTCTGTAAGGGTGAGTTCATCATAAAGCAGCAACTCTTTTACCCGTTCAATTTTATGTTTTATGATATACTGCTGTATGGTTATCCCTTTTACTTCCGAAAAGGTGTTAGACAGATAGGTGTAATCGTAACCCAGTTTTCCACTGATGTAATCAGAATCGTTCACTTTGGGTAATTCATCTGCGAAGTGAACCATCTCTATAATGGCGTTTTTTATTTTTTCAACCAGAATGTTTCTTTTATCGTCAAGCAGTTCCAGCCCGCCTTTTCTCAGGTTTTTTGCAAATGTTTCTATCTGCTCATCTGTAATGTCATCCTGAACTTCAACCATGCCAAGTTCTACAGAAACGGAGTTTTGTCCGAGCTTTTGCAGTTCATCCCTTACGAACATCTTGCACCGCAGGCTAACCATATATTTAATATATAATTTCATTTTGCCTCTTCTTTAACTACTACAGCAATGTATTGGCTGAGTATTAAATCGCAAGAACTTCTATATACATTATATATAACAAAAATAGTAATAGTATCTCGTTTTTTAGTTTGGATTTCTTTTACAGATATTTTGATAAATGTTACATAAATCACAGGTTTTCTGCCTGGATATTTCACATGCTAAATTTTTTCGGTGCTGCTATTGGTAAAAAAAGCACTCTCCAACAAGTTATGAGCCGGTTTTTTGATTCCAGCTCATCTCCTGCCGAAAAGTGCCTAATTTACTCTTAATGTGCGCTTTAGGAGTTGCCCCTCATTCAATTCATTGAAATTTCACCCTGTATCATTTCTGCCCTGGCTTCTTCAATTGCTGACTGAAGGTTTAGTAGTGCATTTTTAAGATTTTTGCCATTATGAACGGCCTCTTTTGATATGGGCGAAATTGATTCAATTCCCCGGTTTGTTAAGTCGTTTGAAATGAAAGTTTCAATTTCTATCACATCTGATACATATGTTTTAAAAGCATCATTTATACCAACATTATTTTCTGAAATCTTATTGAATGCCCGGCTTACTATTTCGTAGCGTTCTACACTAAGCCTTTGAATTTCGGGATTATCATATTCATTACTGTTCTTTTTCCATTCACTTAAATAAATTTCATTATTGGTTTCCATCTCTTCTACATGTTTCTGGAAATCATTTTCAAGCTTCTCAATGCTCAATACATTTTCTGAATATTGATCGTAAGCTTGTCTCACATCCGCCTGCCTCGGATTGGTAAGTTTATCAAGTGATTCTCCAATCTTGTCAATTTGCAAAACAATATTTTTGATGTCATTATCTACTGCTTCCAAAGAAGTTTGGGCATTTCCAGAACGCTCAATACCATTACTGGAACACGCCGCAATCATGAATGTTGCAAGGAATAGTGTATAAATGTAAAAGCCTGGCTTGGCGAATCGTTTCATGACCGTACTCGTATTACCCACAACCCGAAGGATTATCGTTAATTTATTGTCACACTTCAATATCACGATACCACCACTATAATCTCTTATATAAAGAAGATGAACTCTTACATAATTCACAGGTATTTTAATCTTTAGATTCGGGATTATCTTACAAAGTCTATGACGCTTATTACCTGTTTTTTGCATTGCATGAACCAAATTCGATAGTTCCCATACTGGCGCAAACAGCCTGTACTGAGCAGAGCCGAAGTATCCGCTTGCCCCAGGGGCTTGTACCTCTTGTTAACAGATAATACCAGATCCCTTCGATTCTGCAAGCTGTTTTCCCAAATACCTTGGCTCGGGATTTTTTTGGGTATTTTTTCATTACCCAGGGTTGCGTTCACCGGGCTCACAGAAAAGTGATGGCACAGGTGGACTCTGGCGCCAGGCATGTAGTTATGGGATTGCTGCATTCAGCAACAGATGCCCAATCCCTTCGATGCTGTTTGTTGCTTTTATAAAAAACCCCATCCATTGAACGATTGCAGGAGATTGCACACGGGATATGAGATGGTGCGCGGGGTTGCAGGCTGGTAATAATTTTTACTTTGCTTTAAGAAAGGCTCAATGTTGGCAATCCGTCTTCAATGAATCATATTGATGATTCCAGGGAGAACGTATTCAGTCAAAATCATCTACAAAAAAAAGGAAGGCAGGTAACTTAATACCTGCCTTCCATTTGCTTCTCTCTCCCTCTCTCTTTTTATGGTATAATTCATCGGGATATTCCATCCTGTTAAGATCTGTATTCTTTCTTGACATGACAGTAATAATACCAGGGCAAAATAGTCCGGTTAACCGGCTTACCTTAGTAAACCTTGTGGTGTTAGATTTCTGATTTCACCCGATCTACATACTCTGGGCTGGCATATATAGCCACCTCAACACGACGGTTCAGTTGCCTTCCCGCGTCCGTTTCATTTTCAGAAAGAGGCTCTAATTCTCCCCTTCCAACTATTTGGATTCTGGATGAGGAAACCCCCTGAGCAATCATGTATCTGCTCGCAGATTCTGCGCGGCGTTCACTTAATCTCATATTGTAATCTTCGGCGCCTCTTGAATCTGTGTGGCCAACAATCATAAGAGTAGTGTCTTCATCACGATTAATAATCTTGGCAAGTTTTCGAAGATTATTATTTCCTTCCTGGCGCAGAGTTGATGAGTCGAAATCAAACAGTATACCACTATCAAAGCTTACAGCAATTCCTTCTTCAACACGCTGCACTGTAACTCCTTCCATCTCTTCTTCCAGTTCTTTGGCTTTTTCGTCCATATTGCCACCGATAATTGCACCGGCAGTGCCGCCTACAACCGCACCGGCAATGGCACCAGCGGCTGTATTGCCAAGTGTTTTACCAATAACAGCGCCAACAGCCGCCCCTCCTCCTGTTCCTATAACTGCGCCTTTAGTCGTATTGCTCCAGTTCTTGCAACCTGATAGTACCAAAGCTGCAGCCAGTAACATCGATATGATGAATGATGATTTTATAATATTCATACGTCTTAATTTTTGATTTTTTATTTAGTAAAAAAATAAGACAGGCTTTGAAACGGTTTTCACAACAACTCATTTCCTGCTGAATATCACCTGTCTAATGTGATCTTATTCTGAACTAACCACTAATTCATTGAAATACCGGTTTGGGTCATCTCTGCCCTTGCATCTTCAATTGCTGATTGCAGATTTACCAGTTCATTTTTCAGATGTAATCCATTACGTACAGTTCTGTCAGACATTGATGCGATGGATGTGATTCCTTCGGTTGTTAAATCGTTAGACATGTACGATTCTATCTGGGTTACATCAGAAACATAGGCCCTGAAAGCTTCTTTTACGCCCTTGTTGTTTTCGCCAATTCTATCGTATGTACGGCCAAGTGTAGCACGGCGTTCATCACTGCTTCTTTGCAAGTCGGGGTTATCATACTGGTTCTTATTTTTGTCCCATGCCTCGAAATACTTCTTGCCGCTTTTGGTCATTTGATCGGCGTGTTTTGAGAAATCTTTCTCCATCTTCTCAATTTTCGATACATTTTTTGAATACACATCAAATGCTCTCCTTACATCTGCCTGGCCGGGTTTGGTTAATTCATCCAGGGAGGCGTTAATGGCATCAAGTTGTACAACTATAAGTTTAATGTCGTTATCTACAGTTCTCATATCAGATTGCACATCTTCTGATCGCTGTATTCCGGTTGTTGAGCAGGCTGCTACTATAAATGTCATTGCCATCAACAGAACAGCAACAGCATTGCCCGGTTTGGTAAAATGTTTCATAATGGTGTCCTTAATTTTCCGCAAACTGCGGTTAGTTGTGAAGTTATTCTCACACATCAATATCATCATTACGCAAACGCAGACTGTTACATCGAGGAGACAGATGTTTGTATAGTTTACTGATGACGGATTTTCACTGCCATCACAATGGCCTCAGTATTCCAGGGGAGGGTCAGAAACAAGATTTGAAGGGGCCGATTGGTTATACAGATTATTAATTTTGGGATCTTTGAGAAGCAATAATCATGCGTTCTTTTTTTAGTTTCTTAAAATAGCCGGGATTGAGTCCGGTAACTTTTTTGAACTGTGCAACAAGATGCTGCTCACTCTTGTAACTAAGTAAGTCCGCAATTTCGGCCAGGGGCATATCATCGTATAACAGAAGTTCTTTAATTCGTTCAATCTTTTGGAGGATAATAAACTGAACAACAGACATCCCCACAACCTCCGAAAAGATTTTTAAAACTGATTCGTTTGTTTCACCTATGTTTTTTGCGATAACTTCTGAATAGGTGAGTTTTGGTAATTTCTCAAAATTATGAATCACTTCGCTGATGGTAATGATAATCCGATTTACCAGCAGGCTTTCATGAACATCAAGCAAAACCAGTCCGTATCTCTGTAAATTTCTTCTAAGTTTATCCAGCTTTATTTGTGAAACATCACCATGAAACTCGATGCCTCCGTAAGGCAGGATAGAGTGTTTGATATTCAGCTTTTTAAGTTCATTTTTAACAATTTCTTTGCATCGTAAACTCACTCTGTATCTCACATAGAGTTTAGTTTTTACAGATCTTTTGTCAACTTTTCTTTCAAAAAAGGATTCAGTGCCAATCATTTTTTTCTACTTTAATTCAATTTTTAATTCTGTACTACAGTAGCTACACGCATTTTATATTAATTGGACCTGATTTTTTGATGCCTTCTAAAACCATAAATTTTAGCTGTTCACGAATTATGCTTCTTATCAAAACCGAAACTGTAACATTATTCGATATTGATGAAGGCTTTAAGGGATATATTATCTAAAAAATCCACGTAGTATCTAACATACTAATTGGATTTAAGCAAATGATGTAATTTAATATGTATGCTATGGTCTGTCGTCATGTCAGATTTAAACTTTATTAATTTTGTGAATTCTTGAAATTTTTGTGTTACAGATTGATATTAAAATATTACATATGTTACAGATTTTGCATATTGATTGATTCGAAATGGGGTGGTGTAAAAAGCCTTAGGAATAATGACAGGAAACAATAAAAGTGGGATATCTGTAACATTTCTTAAAATTTCTGTAAAGTTCTCCCGGCAACATTTGCCTAATATTGATTCCTTGTGGTGGTTTAATTCCCCGGCCCAAGGGCTCAGAAAACAAAGTAAACCGAAATCAAATTGACACCCCGATGGCTCTGCCTTGGGGTAGTTCATTGTGTGTGAATAAATGAAGCAGAATTGAATGGCAATCGTTGAAAAAGTTACGTTTAACAACCGAAACAGCCGGGAGTTTGGAAAAACCGTAAAACAGCGGGTTGATCAATATTTTGAGGAGAACGACATCTCAAAGCATGCCAATTTTCAGATGGTCCTTAAAACCATACTGTTACTAACCTTCTTCCTGGGTTCCTATGGATTCATTATTTCCGGGCAACTCTCCCTCGGGGCAATGTGGTTTCTGACATTTGTGATGGGGGTTGCGGCTGCAGGTATTGGCTTCTCCATTTCACATGACGCACTTCACGGGGCCTACTCTTCCAGTAAGCGTGTAAATCGCGTATTGGGATTTACGTTCGATATGCTGGGAGCCAACGGCTACATATGGAAAATCACCCATAATATTATCCATCACACCTATACCAACATTCACGGCCACGATGAGGATCTTGAAGTGGCAGGATTTATCCGCCTTTCTCCGCACTCAGAACATAAAATGATACACCGGGTGCAGCATATTCTGGCATTTTTCGCCTATAGCCTGGCAATGGTTTTTTGGGTATTTGTTAAAGACTACAAGAATTTCCTGAAACCGAATATTGGCCCGTATGACAATAAAAAACACCCGTTAAGCGAGTGGGTGATTCTGTTTGTTACCAAAGCCATCTTCTACACATACATGCTGGTGCTGCCAATGCTTCTGCTTGATATCACCTGGATTCATCTGCTGATTGG
>REDS01000155.1 GCA_007693395.1 Balneolaceae bacterium
AACTGTGCACTCCAGGTGTTGTTGATATTGACGTTTTGTCTGAATGATTCTGCATCCGGTGTGATCTGATTTGCCACGGTGAATTGTGCATTACCATTTGCGTCAGCACCCTGATAAACCATTGGGTTTCTCTGTACGGGTGATCTTGATACGCCCCATTCGTCATTGAGAAGGTTACCAATGTTCAGTACGTCGAATGTTAACTGGAGTTTGTGCTGGCCTCTGAAGATGTTAAGATCCTGTGCAACACGGAAATCAACTCTGTGGAGCCATGGAAGTTTGGCACCGTTTCTTTCCGTGATTTCTCCACGTACAGAGCTAAGGTATGGGTCTTGCTCTATGAAAGCATCGAGTGCCTGCCACTGCTCTTGAGCAGAACGGCCGCCTTCAATATCGATAAGCTGTGCCTCTTCGAATGTTCTTGGAACATACATCAAGCGAACACCGGAGCCATCACCGAAGCTTCCTGAATATGTGTAGCTGTAACGGCCCTGGTCGCCACCTATGTAAAGGAATGAAAACCGGGTAAGGTTGTTTTGGCTGAATACACGTGTATCGTATGCAACTTGTGCTACAATACGGTTGGGAGTATCAAACCGTGAAAAACCTGCTTCTGGGTTATTTCTGTCATCCAATGCTACATCAGGCCACAATGATTGTGCTTGTGAACCACCGATCAAACCGTAATCACGAGCCCGGCTCAATGTGTAGTTAACATTAGTGTAGAGGCCAAAGTCCCACGTTTTTTCAAGGCCAAGGTTCAGCGAAACATAAGAACCTTCGTTGATATTTGTAAGATAGTACACTTCTCTGAGAGGTGTGCCTTCTGCACCGGGTAGTTCTTGTCTGTAAGTATTATAAGCATTGCCTGCAACGTTTACAGACTGTCCGGTTCTCTGGTGAGCAAGGTTAACTGCTAACGGACTGTTAAAATCCTGGCTATAAATAACTTCAGCAGTAGCAATATACCCATTACCAAAACGCTGATCGAGAGCAATATTAGATCTCCATACCTGTGGCAGCCTGAAATCGTCAGCCGTGATATTGATCTGGTTTGGAATCTCTGCACTAAGTGTAGCAGGGTCTGGCCGGTATGCATTAACATCAGGCTGGAATCCATTCCACTGCGGATTGCCTCCTACACCCCAGTCATCAGCAAAATAACCACGCTGGCCACGCTGTACACCATTTGCATTGATCTGATTAGATACCCAAACAAAAGGCAGTCGGCCAGAGAAGATACCTGTACCACCGCGAAGCTGCGTGGTTCTGTCGCCGCGAACATCCCAGTTAAACCCAATTCTTGGAGACCATAGCGGATTGATGCTTGGGAAAGAGCTAACATCTGGTGTAATATTATCACCGCCTGTTGGGTTTGGAATCGAAAGATTTAACGCTTCTACCGCGGGGTTTCTCGGTGCATCAACCGGGTAGAAAGGTAAATCGATACGAAGACCGGCTGTCAGTTTAAAATCAGGATTCAGCTGAAATTCGTTCTGTACGTACAGGCCAAGCTGTGCAAAATTTACATTATCCAACGGAAGGGTTGTTGGATTGTCCTCATCAAATGTGAAACCAATTGCAAAGTGTGAAGGGCGAACATTTGGGTTCTGGTTGATTACAGACTCCACAAAATCGTCGTAGGTTGCATAACGGTACCATGAATTCCAAACCGGGTTAAACGCGTTTGCGAAGGTCATGTACTCAAAATTAACACCGGCAGTGATGGTATTTCTTCCTGTAAAGTACGTAAGTGTATTCGAAATGTTGAAAACATCGTTTTCAAGAAGGTTACCAACTGTAAAGAGTTCGTTTCCTAATGCCATGTAATACACATTGGGATTCCCTTCAAGAGGCTCCATTACCTCAATCATCGGGAATGTAGCTCCTCCAGGAACACTTCTTTGCGGATCTGTAATCCATGTGTAACCTACACGGAAATTGTTAGCAAGGTTATCACTAAGTGTAGAGTTTAATTCAGCAACTAATGAGGTGATAACATTATCAACAGAGTAGTTGGCATTTCTGAAGGTAAGTGCTTCCGGGCCAAATCTGTTTGTATTTCGGAAACGCTCAGAACCGGGAAACCCCCTGATGCTGTTACCGTTGATGTTAACATCGCGGAAACTATCAAATCGGTTTAAGCGAATCATAGCCCGGTGGTTATTGCTGATATTGTAATCAATTCGGGCGTTTAATCGTAATGCTTCATTACCAAAAGCAACATCTTCAAAACGTCCGGGATCGTAACCATACAGTGCCTGGATTTGCTCTCTTACAAATTCAGCCTGGCTAAGCGGTACTCTTGAAATGTTAGCTGCCGGATCGAAAGACTGGCCCGGCCTCAGTGCACGCCTGCTATCTCCAGGGTTATCTGCTTCTTCTTGTTCAACAGATACGAAGAAGAATAATCTGTCTCTGACAATAGGGCCACCCAATGAGAATCCGGTTGTTCTGGTGAATGAATCATCAACATTAATCTCAACATCACCAATTTGCTGGCCAACCAGGTCTTGGTTTCGGTAGTAGTTGTAAACAGTTCCACGGAACTGGTTGCCACCGCTTCTGGTAATGGCATTTACGTTAGCGCCGGTAAAACCACCTTGTCTAACATCATACGGGGCAAGGTTAATTTGTACCTCCTCAATAGCATCGAGGCTTATCGGGTTGCCACCTGCAAACTGGGCAGTACCAAGGCCAAAATTATTGTTGTAAGCATTGCCGTCAACAGTATAATTGTTGAAGCGGTTGTCACGTCCGGCAAAGCTGGTTCCGCTGCTTTGAGGTGTTAAACGTGTGAGATCATTTATAGATCTGTTGATTGTAGGTACGTTGATAATTCGGTCGGAAGTTACGCTTGTAGAAGCTCCTGTACGCTCTTGATTGAAAACTCTGTCTTCAAGTGCAGTTACAATAAGCTCATCGAGCTCAACCGCTGCTGAGCTTAATCTGCCACGTAAGTTATAGGTTTCTCCAAGTGTAAGGAATACATCTTCAACTACGAATGAACGAAATCCCACAAAGGAGAAGGTAACAGTGTAAGGGCCGCCCACACGCATGTTAGAAATTCTGTAGCTTCCATCAGCACGTGTTGATGTGCCGTATGTAGTGCCTGAAGGAACGTGCACAGCAACTACGGATGCCCCCGGAAGAGTTTCTCCGGTTTCATCTACTACAACTCCTGTAAGCGAGGATGTAGTAACCTGGGCTTGCACCGTTTGTCCGTACCCGAGAGCGAGTACCAACATGGTTGCGATTAAAATTGAAAGGTATCTGTTTATCATTTTTGTAAAAATGAATTAATGTTTTAATTAGCACTGAAATATAAATAAGCAATGTTACGATGGTGTTAACAAATGCCAGCTAAAATTAAGGATTTTGGTTGTAAAATTGCCGTTTTAAACCCCATTTGAAGCTTGGGAAAAATCCCCCTCAGGAGCCAAAAAAAGCGTTTTTATCAACCCTGTGGATAACTTATGGATAACTTTTTTTTGAACTGCGCTTAATTTGTGCGAATAAGATTTTTATAGATATGAACCAGTGTTTTCTGAGAGGTGCCGGCATAGTAGAGAAGAAAAATAACGGTGAAAATAAACTGCAACCGTATTACTCCATTTTCCCGATACTTTTGAGCCGAGGTTACTACCGGAGTTTTTATGATAGTGAGCCTGCCGTATTTCTTTAACCTCCGGAAAATTTCCTGATCCTCCATCACGAAAAGATTCTCATTAAACCCAGCGGATTGCTCGAAAATGTTTCTTCTTACAAACAGGCTTTGATCACCAAACCGCACCAGTATTGAACGCATGGATGTAAACGAGGCATAAAGCTTTAGCAAGGGGTGGTCATCATCAAAATCGAGCCTAAAGCTGCCGGCTATACTGTTTTTCTTGATGGAAGCTGTAATCAGGTCTGTAAAATTTTCAGGAGGAAATGTATCTGCGTGCAAGAAGTAGAGAATTTCTGATGATGCATACTTGGCCCCGAAGTTCATTTGGGTTGCACGCCCTTTTTTGGGTGAATACAAAGCAACCGCACCATGATCTGTGGCAATTTTCACAGTTTTATCATTGCTGCCGCCATCAACCACAATGATCTCTTTTACAATACCTGCACCATGTTTCTGCAACCAGGGCAGAAGTGTACTAAGGTTGTATTCTTCGTTAAGAGCGGGGATGATAATGCTGATTTTCATCGAAGCCAGGAGTGTCCGCTCAGATTCAGGTCATCTTCTGTATCAATATCCCGTAAAATGGCAAGAGTAGTTGTGGATAAAGACTGGGCAGAAGCAATTTTTACAGTTTTAGCAAACACCTTTGGAGTGCTCCACGGGATAGAGTCGAAAATATCGGGGATGAATTGTTTCATCCCAAGCAGATAATACCCACCGTCATAAGCCGGACCAATAACCAAATCAGAGCTCTCAAGTTTCTCAAAAGCACTCTCAATCAGCTCACCAGAGATGCCAGGACAATCACTCCCGATTATCACAACCTTTTCAAAACCATCTGCAAATGCAGCCTTGAATGAATACTTCATTTTTTCTCCAAGATTGGAATCTGATTGCACTTTTTTATTGAATAAGTTCTCATCAAAAAGATCATCTTTATCAACAAATGTTGAGTACCAAACTTCTCTTACGCAATCTACAATTTTAGCCTGCTCCATCGTGTGGTTCAGCAGTTTAAGGTAGGTTTCAAACGCCTTATCGTCACCAACCGATTTGGCAAGGCGGGTTTTTACTTTACCCGGTTCAGGATTTTTGACAAAGATCATCATCAGATTTTTAGACGGCATAACAAATTATGTATCAGTTGGTTGCGGTGCTGCTTATTTTAGCTTGGCTCAGCCCGCAAGCTTTCGATTTTCGTCTTGAAACAAAAACGCGTCAGTTTAGTTCAAGTCAGGTAAAAAATAAATGTAGACCATAACTGATAAAACTCTTATTTAAAGTGAGTTCGAGATAAAAATCATAAGAAACGTCATATTGTTCATTTTTAAATCGATCACACGCCATTTAGGATTTAATTTTTACTGATTTCATGAAAAATTTAGTACATAACAACATAGGTGCTTTTTTAACCATTCTAATCATTTTTTCCGGCTTGTCGCAAACCGCTGAAGCACAAAACCGGCCAGGAAATACTGAACTTGGACTTATTCTCGGTGAACCAACAGGAATCAGCCTGAAAATGTGGCAATCAAACAGAACAGCTTTTGATGCAGCACTTGCATGGTCGTTTGGCAGGAATGAATCTATTCATATCCATGCAAATTATCTTGTTCATGAACCGCTCCAGGTTGACCGTGGCAGCCTGATGCTCTATTACGGTATTGGTGCCCGAACCATACTTGCTGATGACCCTAAATTTGGTGTCAGAATTCCTGTAGGTTTGCAGTACATCATACCATCCAGCAGGTTGAGTCTCTTTTTTGAGGTAGCTCCTATACTCGATTTGGTACCTGCAACAAACTTCGGAGTGAATGGCGGGCTGGGTGTGCGGTACTTTTTGTAAAAAACAGTTGACAAGAAGCGGTTGCAACTTGCACACTGCCAACTGAACTATTGTCAATTGTAAAAAAGCTCCCTTTATTGCCCTATTATTTCATCGATTAGGGCATCAATATTTTCATATACCCCAAAATGCCCCAAATCGGTAAAATGCACTCCATCAATAGTTGCTTGATGACTGCTTCCAATTAGCATATTGCTTTTGAGATAATACAGATGATTGTATTCTCTTTTTTTTATCCTCGTAAACAGCATGTAATGCTTTATTCTGCTCATGTATAACACGTTGTGTCCAAACATTTGAACTGTTTTCTTCTTTGAAAGATGCAAAAATGATGCATAATAATATCTACTAATACGATGGGGACAGTGTCACTATACTGGGATAGATTAACCTCGGCCTTGTAGAAAAAGCTAATTCTCAATTTCTTATGCACTTTCAAAAATAGTTTGTGCTGCACATCATAAAAATCCTGCTTTTGTTATATCTGCCTGTCTTGGTTAATGAAAATCCCCGTGTAAAAGACGGTTTTAGTTTCAATCACTTTTGGAACCGGTTCCAGGTTGTTTCTAATCACTTGATTTATATACTTGCAACGTTTTATAAAATTATAAGTTCTCTTGGAAGTGGTTACGTACATCGTAAATAAATGTAGATCATTTAATTGTCATTACAGGCTCAGATTGCCATCTCTTGATAGTGGGTCAATACTTATTAAATGTTATACCAGAGAGAAGACTCCGTGTATGCTCACTTTCTGCCGTACATAAAAAGCTCGAAAAAGTTAAATCAAAAGATAATCATAAGTTTTGCAACCCTATCCCAATCGGGGTATAAATCAGTATCAAAACATAAATTATACGTAATAAAGTATCTGAAATGTTAAACCGGGAACTCTTTTTAAAAGTGATGATTACCTGCATCATAGTATTACTTTTGCCCTTTTATAATGTTAGTTATTCGCAGGAAGCGGGATTGGCACCTCAAAACACTGACGGTTTTGAAACCGGAGATTGGAGAAACTTTCGCCCTCATTACATTGGAAATTCTGATAAATTCATCCGCCCAAATTTTACGATTAATGACTCAAATGCCCAAATGGGAAATTATTCCCTGCAATGGCAGGCCGATGAGCAGGAGCATGAATGGGTAAAAGTGAGTAATGCATTTTATGTCGAGCTGCCTGCGGAAGTGAGTATAGATTTTCGGGTGGATGCTAATGATAGTGACTGGTCGATTGGGCTGCGCTTAAAGGAGACGTATGAGCGCTTTGCTGGTGTTCGTTTCAGTCCGCGCGGCAAAGATCGGTTCATATTATCTCTTGAGGATTTGAGCAGTTCAGCATCTGAAGTTCGTGCAAATAACGGCAGCATATATCGCTTAACTCTTCAACGATTTAACGATCACGATATTGAGGCTACTCTGATTGATGTAGATACCGGCCGGTTGATTGCCAAATTAAATGGCTTTAGCAGTGTAGAGCCAGAAGCATTGGGAATTTACGTATATACAGGCGCCGGTAGTGATGCAGTTATCGATTTTGATAATATTTCAGTTAAATCAGCACCCTATCGGTTAACGTCGGGGAAGTGGTCTCGTTCACCTCATTTTGTTGTATTACCGCAACTGCCTGATGTGGATGAAGATCAGGGAAACTGGGTAGGTGCACAATCAACCATCAAAAAAGATGATGAATACTTGATGTGGTATCGCAGACGAAATAATGTAGAACGCGGATTAGGGTTTGGATTTGCACGTAGTAGCGACGGAATTAACTGGGATAAATATGATAACAATCCAATCTTTACGTATGATGACGAATTGTACTACAGTGCGGAAAAAATTCATGTTCTGCATGTAGATGGCCTCTACAGAGCCTGGTATGCTGTAAACCATCCTGAGAGCTGGTACACCGCATATGCCACCAGTGAAGATGGAATACATTGGGAACAGCACGGTTTGGTTCTTGATGAAACGTACACCAAAGATGTTGATGTGGTGTACCATGAGGGACTGTACTACTTATATTCAATAAAAAATAATGACCAAATTGGTATTTATACATCAAACGATGGAATAGATTGGGGGCTTGAAGGATCAATCCCGATGGGTGTTCACCGCCATGTGGCAGCTACCTATGTTGAACGAACCGGTGAGTTTCATCTCTATGCCACCGGTGGTTTTGCGGGTGTGAGTCAAGCTGTTTCAAACGATGGAATAAATTTCGGGCCATTCAGACAGGTTATGGATGCATCACCGGTTGGGTTGGATGATTGGGCTGATGCCGGTGTTACCTATCTCTCTTTTTTAACAGATGGGCATGGAAAGATAAAAGATGACAAACAGATGCCTGTATATTATCAGGCGCGTAATACTTGGGATAACAATTTCCCCAGCTGGCTATTTCACGGCAGTGAGCGTGTTGTACTTGCCGGCCATTATGATGGATTGTTTCCGGGTGTAACTGCAACCGTACTCCCTCAAGGAGGATATGAATACCACAGTTTTCCATTCGAAATACCGCGTGCAGAAGGTATTGATATGTTTACATCGCACAAACTCGATGTCAGGCTGGATCGCTGGGCACCTGATTCAACAGTGCTGTATGGAGGAAGCCTGATAGCAGAAGAATCATACAGAGGTCACTCAGGAGAAGTTCACACGCAAGTGCAGTGGCAACTAACAAAATTACTTCCGGGTGAGAATATTGAACTTCTTTTTAATGGTGGGTTAGTGGCTAATCAACAGGCAGATGATAGTGGCAGTTTGGTGTTAACTGCAATTGTAAATGGTAACGATGGACCTGTAGAATTTACGATTCAAAAAGCATCACATTAACCGTTCTCCAACAAATCAAAACAAAATATATGAGCCCAAATACATTTCTATATACATGTTGTTCATTTCTGCTGTTATCTATGGTTATTCAGGGTTGTGGCATGGAGGGTCACGACTCATTGACGGTATCAGATGAAAAGCCTAATATTGTTCTCATTTTTCTGGATGATGCAGGTTTTGCGGATTTTCAGCCATTTGCCGAAACGCGCTATCCCACCCCGAATGTGCTACGCCTGGCTGAAGAGGGCCGGCGATTTCAGAATTTCTATGTTCCCAGTGCAGTTTGTTCTGCCTCCAGAGCGGCACTCCTCACCGGAACCTATCCTGAAAGAAGTGGAATGTTTGGCGCACATGGGCCACGCCAACGCGGGCTCGATCCCGGTTTAGTAACGATGGGAGAGATGTTCCAGAATCATGGGTATGTCACAGCAGCCTTTGGAAAGTGGCATCTTGGCGACCAGGAAGATACACGCAGCCATGTACGTGGTTTTGATGAAACCAGTGGTATCATGTATTCAAACGACATGTGGGCAGATCATCCCGAAGCACCGGAGTATTGGGGCCAATGGCCTTTGCAATACTGGGAAAACGGAGAGGTGACTATCGATTCGGTAACAGCTGCCGATCAGCCACACTTTACCACTTGGTTCACCGAGGATTCTGTGGATTTTATTAACAGACACAGTGGCCAGCCATTTTTCCTGTACGTTCCGCATCCCATGCCACACGTTCCTCTGTTTGTAAGTGATAAATTTGCAGGTGCATCAGGAACCGGTCTGTACGGCGATGTGATCATGGAACTGGACTGGTCGCTCGGTGAGATAATGAATGCCCTTGAAGATAACGGGGTCAAAGAAAATACCATCATCATCTTTACATCAGATAATGGGCCATGGTTAACTTATGGTAACCACTCCGGACAAACTCCCTATCGCGAAGGCAAGGGTACATCATTTGACGGAGGAATTCGCAGCCCGCTGCTGATCTCCTGGCCAGGTCATATTAAACCAAACAGCGTATCTCATGATACCTTTTTCTCCATCGACTTCCTGCCTACGCTTGCCAACCTTACCGGCGCTGAATTGCCCGATTATGAAATTGATGGTAAGGATATATGGGAATTGATCACAGGCGAAAACACAGAAAACCCACACGATTATTACGCTTTTCACTTTGACCAGCAATTGCAAGGCGTGTTTAGTGGAGACGGTAAATGGAAATTGATTTTACCTCACAGTTACCGGACGATTGTAAGAGGCGGTATTGACGGGAGTACAGGCGTGAACCGTCAGCAGCCAATTGATGAACATTTGTTATTTGACATGGTGCACGACCCTTTCGAAAAAGTAAATGTAATTCATGAGTATCCTGAGATTTTTGAAAAACTGAAACGTTTTGCCGACGAACATAATGCCAGATTTTTCGAGTAAACACTGTGCCAGTTATCATTAAACTCAACTTTATAAAGCACACACAAGTTTAGCATGTTCATAACAAAACAATACAACACAGCAAAAAGTATCATTATTCTTTTTGTCCTCGTCTTTTTAACAGACGTTATACACGGACAAACATCTCAGGTTGAATCTATCCAGTTTAACATTCCTGAAAATCATCTCACTGGTGGGTTTGCTGTTGGTACTCAATCATTTACGTTCAATCGATATTCGCTTTTTGAAGCAATTGAGATGACAGCCAAAGCTGGTGGGCGTGTTATTGAACCTTTTCGCCATAAAATTTGGCCTGATGAAAATGATGACACAAGGTTGGTGCCCGGTGTTTCTGATGATGTGATTGAGGCAGTTCAAGAAAAACTTGCCGAGCATGATATTATAGCTGTTAACTTTGGCAATATTCCATTGCCGAATGATGAAGAAGAGTTGAGAAAAATCTTTGACTTTGCACAAAAACTGGGTGTTAAAGCTATTACATCTGAGCCATCAGAGGATGCGATGGACCTCATCGAGAAGATGGTTATTGAATATGATATAGCACTTGCTATTCACAATCACCATCCACGGCCAGATCAGCCGGATTATCGCCATTGGGATCCTGAATTTGTACTTAGTTTAGTAGAAGGAAGAGATCCGAGATTAGGAGTCAGTGCAGATATTGGCCACTATGTCAGATCAAACATCGATCCAGTTGAAGCTCTGCAATTGCTTGAAGGTCGTATCATCAGTCTGCATTTTTCGGATGTAGATCAATGGGGTGCTGATGGAGTAGATACCCATGCGGGCACAGGGGTGACCGATCTTGTGGCAGTACTGGATGAGCTTAAACGTCAAAACTTTGGTGGTAATATTTCAATTGAGTACGAAGCTGATTGGTATGATAATGTTGCTGAGGTTGCCCAATATATAGGCTTTATACGCGGATGGGCTGAAACGAGAAATGATTAGATCTTAAATATTATCTGTAATTGCCACCCCGTGCTCATACTCAAATTGAAAAACCCCGGGTACAATACCATTGGGTTTTCATTGTATGGGATTTTGGCAATCTGTATCGTAATTGACGTATTTCTTTTATTTCTTCAAGTGCTTGATGGACTGACAAGTCAACCTCGTTGACGATGAGTTGTCGTTCGAGTTCTTTATACACAGCGTAGGCGGCAAAACAGATACAGATGTGAGCCTCAATCCTGCATTTAAGACGGTGATAAACAGGTCTGATCCGCAGATCCGTCTTCGAGATTCGAAAAGCCTTTTCGATGTGCCATAAGTGCTGATAGT